>JAYVUV010000408.1:0-22676 GCA_043787615.1 Janthinobacterium sp.
GACTTGTTCAACCAGCACGCCGAATTATGCGTCAAGGGTGCCAAGGAAATGCTTGGCCTGATGACCAATTTCGACGATCTGGAAAATCGCGTGCACGCGATCGAAAGCATCGAAAAACAGGCCGACAAGATCACCTATGCCACGGTCGACATGCTGCACAAGACCTTCATCACGCCGATCGACCGCGACGATATCCACAAGCTGATCACGCGCATGGACGATATTTTGGACTTGATGGAAGACGCCGGCCAAACCGTTTCGCTGTACGATTTGAAGGCCGTCACGCCGGAGGCCAAACGCTTGGCCGAGCTGGTGCTGGCCTGTACCGAAAAAGTGCGCGACGCCGTCGCCCTGCTGCACAATATGGACAACTCGCGCAAGATCGTCGCCATCTGCGAAGAGATCGACCGGCTCGAATCGGACGCCGACCATGTGATGCGGGCCGCCATGTCGAAGCTGTTCCGCGACGAGCCGGACGTGCGCAACTTGATCAAGCTGAAAGCGATTTACGAAATTCTGGAGACCGTGACCGACCGTTGCGAAGACGTGGCCAACATCATCGAAGGCATCATCGTCGAAAACGCGTAAAGCGGCGCGCCGCCTGGATCGGACTGGCCTGAACGGCCCGGCCGCCGCGGCGCATCGTCTGTCATTGAATCAGAAATCGAAAAGAGCCATCATGCATACCCTCCAAATCAGCATCTACGCGCTCGGCCTGTTGATCGCCCTCGCGTTGGTGTTCGACTTCATGAACGGCTTCCACGACGCCGCCAACGCGATCGCCACCGTGGTCTCGACCGGCGTGCTCAAGCCGCAAACGGCGGTCGCCATGGCCGCCGCCTTCAACTTCATCGCCATCTTCGTGTTCCATCAACTGACCGTGGCCGCCACGGTGGGCAAGGGCACCATCGACCCGGCCGTGGTCGACCAATACGTGGTGTTCGGCGCCTTGATGGGCGCCATCGTGTGGAATCTGGTGACTTGGTATTACGGGATTCCGTCCTCGTCCTCGCACGCCCTGATCGGCGGCCTGGTGGGCGCGGCGGTGGCCAAGTCCGGCACCGGCGCGCTGATCTCGGCCGGCTTGATCAAGACGGTGCTGTTCATCGTCCTGTCGCCGTTGCTCGGCTTCCTGTTCGGCTCCCTGATCATGCTGCTGGTGTCGTGGATCTTCGTGCGCTCGACTCCGCGCCGGGTCGATAAATGGTTCCGCCGCCTGCAATTGCTGTCGGCCGGCGCGTATAGCCTGGGCCACGGCGGCAATGACGCCCAGAAAACCATCGGCATCATCTGGATGCTGCTGATCGCGGCCGGTTATTCCAGCGCTAAGGATAGCGTGCCGCCGCTGTGGGTGATCGTTTCGTGCTACACGGCGATCAGCTTCGGCACCCTGTTCGGCGGCTGGCGCATCGTCAAGACCATGGGCCAAAAGATCACCAAGCTCAAACCGGTGGGCGGCTTTTGCGCCGAAGCGGGCGGCGCCATCACCCTGTTCACCGCCACCGCCCTGGGTGTGCCGGTGTCGACCACCCACACCATCACCGGTGCCATCGTCGGCGTCGGCTCGGCGCAAAAAATGTCGGCCGTGCGCTGGGGCGTGGCCGGCAATATCGTCTGGGCCTGGATTTTCACCATCCCGGCTTCGGCTTTCGTGGCGGCCATCGCCTGGTGGGTCGGCCACCATATCATGTGAGCGTGGGGCCGGCGAGGCGCGCCTAGCCGGCCGCGCGCCGGTACATCCTTTGCAAGCGGTTGCCGTCGGCTTTTTTGATGTACTGGAGCGCCGCCATGCCGGGCGCGTCCGGCTCCCGCCTGGCCACCTGGGAGGCGGTCAAGCCGTTCCGATTTTTTATGTCCAGCCTGGCCCCGGCGCGCAGCAGCAGGTCGGCGCTCTCGTTACGGTGCAGGCCGACCGATTGGATCAGCGCCGTGTTGCCGCGCGCGTCGGCGGCGTTGATATTGGCCCCGGCGGCGATCAGGTCGCGCAGCATGCCGGTGTCGCCGCGCGCGGCGGCCAGCATCACGGGCGTGGTGCCGGTGTGGTCGGCCCGACTGACATCGGCCCCGGCGGCGATCAGCGCGCGCAGCATGGCCGCGTCGCCGCGTTTGGCGACCGACATCACGGGCGTGGTGCCGCTGTGGTCGGGCCGATTGACATCGGCACCGGCGGCGATCAGCACGCCCAGCACCTCGGCGTGGCCGAGCGACGCGGCGGCGGCCAGCGGCGTGAAGCCCGCGCCGTCGGCGCCGTCGAACGGGATCCCGGCCTTGATCAACAGCCGCAGCGCGTCGGCCTTTCCCGCATGCGCGGCCAGCGTGACGCCGTTGTAGCCGCCCTTGGCGACCACGCTCAAGTCGGCGCCGGCGTCGCGCAGCATGGCCAGCGTGTCCGCGCGCCCGGCCCGCATGGCGTACATGGCCGCCGTGTGGCCTCCCTGGTCGCGCATATCGAAGGCGGCGCCGTTCTGGATCAGGGCGCCGAGCGCGAGGTGGTTGCCGTTCTTGGCGGCGTGCATGGCGGCGTTCAAACCGTCCGCATCGGGCTGATTCAAGTCCACCCCCTGGCGCGCCAGCAAGCCGATGGTGCGCACATCGTTCAACTGGGTGGACAATTTGAGCGCCGTCCCTAGCGCCTGTTGATCGCGCGGTACTTGATTCAATAGCCGTATGGCGAAGCGCCCCAGCCAGTCGTTCGGCAAAGAGCTCAGTTGTTTTTCCTGACACAGACTGCTCATCTGACGCAATACATCGTGCATGACCTGGCTATGCTGGGCGGCGGGAATGCCTTGCGCGTTGAGTTGGGCTTCCATGAAGGCCGGCCGCAGATGGAGCAGGTCGGCCACCCGCATCGGTTTGCAGTCGCCCTCCTTGTTGACCCAGTACATGGAGCCGAGCTGCATCACGTCGCCGCCGCGCGGCGCGCCGCCCAGCTTCAGGCTGTCGCCGAAATTGGCCAATTTGTTATCGCGTAAATTTTCCAGGAAATGGTGTTTCAGCGCGGTGGGGTCGGACGCCAGTCGATAATCGTAGTGATCGCCCTCCGGCTGCAGGTATTTTTCCTGCGATACCAGGCCGAATTCGCGTTGCAATTCGCCTTCGGCCAGATTGTTGCTGACACTGAAGGCATGGGTCAGCGCGTCCCCCTTGAGCGCGGCGCCGGTGTCGATCCCGGCGCCCGCCAGGGCGCCTTTCATGCGGCCCAGATAATCGTCGGCCAAGATGCCGCTCAAATTTTCCGGGGTAAGTTTCGCCATCACTTTTTGCTTGCATGCTTCGAATTGCTCGACCGAGATTTGCGCGCCCGCGCGAAGCGCGTACGGGTCGTCGCGCGGGGGAATGCCCAGCGAGAACGCCATGTAATTAAAATAGACGTTCACAAAATGGATTTGGTTGCCCGGATGTTTACTGTGGTGGGCGATCACATGCTGGTTGATCATCGCGTCCATGGTGTTGATGGTCGCCTTGTAGGCGGTGTCCTTGATGCCGCCGGTGCTAAATCGCAGGCTGTACATGCCCTCCCTGAGCACGGTCAGCAAGCCGCCCGAGCATACCGCCACCTGGGGCGCCATGGTGCCGATCGCATCCAGGCGCTTTTGTAGCGGAATGCTGTCGTCGTGCAGCGAAGCGCGGAACGACTTGAACATGTCTTTGCCGGCGCCGAAGACGAGCGCCTTGTCGTCCTTGAAAAAATCGCGCTTGCGGTCGAATAGATTGATTTTGAGCTGGGCGAACTGGCTTTCCACCGCTTCCACGCTGTCCTTCGAGATCGGCGGCGTGACGTGCTGCGCGTTTTTCTTGAAGAAGCCGACGATGTCGTCGAGCTGACGCCCATAGTCGAGTTGCGCGGCCTTGTAATCGCCGCGAAAGGTCTTGACGAACTTGTCCTGGAATTTGTCGCGGAAACCGAGGCCCTTTCCCGGCTTGGCCGGGTCGGCCGCCGGTGGTGGCGTGGCGGTGAAAAAGGCGGGTGTGAAGTGGGGACGAATGTACATGGTGGCGGCTTGATTGAATGAGTCGGATTGGTCCGTCGAGCTTCGCTTAAAATTGCATCTGAGACAGCTATCTTTCTTTAGTTGTTAATTAAAAAAAGAAGTTCCGTCCCGGCCCATGGTGGCCGGCGTGCCGCCGGCTCAGGGCAGCAGTTGGCGCACGTCGATGGCGGCGTCGATCAGATGGTCGGCCGGCGCCAGTTTGCGGTCGAGCAGCAGCACCGCCAGGCCGTGCACCAAGCCCCAGGAGCGTAGACACAGGATGGTGACGGCTTCGCTATCGACCTCTTGCTTCAACAGCGCCGCCACATTCTCGCGCAGCAAAACCATGGGCGGCGCTTGCGTCGCCATGCCCGGCGCTTCGGCGCCCGATGCGGCGGCGCCCGGACGGCAGGAAAACATCAGCCGGAACAGGCCCGGATTGGCCAGCGCGAAGTCGATGTAGGCGCGGCCGGTGGCGTTGAAACCCGCCACGCCGGAGCCGGCGCGCCGTTGGGCCGTGGCTTGGGCGGCGCCCAGGCGCGCCATGCCTTCACCGGCCAGGGCCGCCAGCAGCGCGTCCTTGTCCGGAAAATGGCGATACAGCGCGGTGGCGCTGACGCCGACCGCGCGTGCCACCTCGCGCAATCCCAGGTCGTCCATGGCGCGTTCTTTCAGCATGGCCAGGCCGGCCTCGACGGCGGCCGCCGCCAAATCGCCATGGTGGTACTTGCGCGCGTGCGTATTGAATGTTGACACTGTTATCTTCTCGGGTTAATGTTAACACTGTCTACTTTCACACAAAGAGGTTGTCATGACAAGCATGGTCGAGACATTGATACGCTCCGTGGTCGGCAAGGGCATCGCCGTGCTGGCCGCCTACCACCGCAAGCGCCTGGCGCCGCATGCCCACCCGTTCCTGAACGGGGTGCACACGCCGATGCGGGCCGAACTCGATATCGACGGCCCCCGGGTCGAAGGCGTGCTGCCGCCCGAATTGAATGGCAGCTACCTGCGCATCGGTCCCAATCCCATCGCGCCCGACCCGCGCGGCTACCACTGGTTCGTGGGCGACGGCATGGTGCACGGGGTGTGCCTGCGGGGCGGGCGGGCCGTCTGGTATCGCAACCGCTGGATACGCTCCAAGAGCGTGGCCAAGGCGCTCGGCCAGCCGGCCGCGCCGGGGCCGCGACACGGCGGCTTCGACACCGTCAACACCGCCATCGTCGGCCACGCCGGCGTCACGCGCGCCCTGGTGGAGGCGGGCGGCACCCCGGTGCGGCTCGATCGCGATCTGGCGCGCCAGGCGTATGACGACTTCGGCGGCACCTTGTCCGGCCCCTTCAGCGCCCATCCCCATCGCGACCCGCTGACCGGCGAACTGCACGCGATCACCTACGACGCGCGCCGGCCGGACCATGTCAACCATGTGGTGGTCGACGCGGGCGGCGCCGTGCGGCGCGAACTGGCCATCCCGATCGCCGACGGACCGATGGTGCACGACTGCGCCATCACCGCGCGCTACGTGGTGATCCTCGATTTACCGGTCACGTTCGACATGCCGGCCCTGATAGCGGGCTATACCTTTCCCTACCGCTGGAACCCGGCCCACCCGGCCCGGGTCGGCCTGCTGCCGCGCGAGGGCGGGGTCGATTCCATCATCTGGATACCGGTCGATCCCTGCTTTGTTTTCCACACCGTGAACGCTTACGACGACGAGCAGGGCCGGGTGATACTCGACCTGCTGGTCTACGACCGCATGTTCGACGGCGTGCCCGATGGGCCGAACAGCAATCCGCGCGGCCTGGAGCGTTGGATCATCGATCCCGCGCGCGCGCAGGTGCGGCGCCAGCTGCGGCACGCCGCGCCGCAGGAATTTCCCCGCATCGACGCGCGCCGCGCCGGCCAGCCTTACCGCTACGCCTATTCGGTCGGGCTGCCCGATGCGTTCCAGGCGCCGGTGTATGGCGCCGGCCATTTGTTCAAGCACGATCTGGTGGCCGGCACCCAGGCGCGCCACGACTTCGGGCCGGGCCGCATGCCGGGCGAATTTACCTTCGTTCCCCGTCATGGCGGCGCCGCCGAAGACGAAGGTTGGCTAATTGGCCTGGTGATCGACACGGGCGAGGAAGTCAGCGATCTGGTGGTGCTCGACGCGCGCCGCTTCGAGCATGCGCCGGTGGCCACGGTGCGCATCCCGCATCGCGTCACCCCGGGCTTTCATGGCGAATGGATCGCCGACGACTGAGCGGGGCGCCGCGCCGACCCGGCCCGCTCGCGGCAGCGCGTGCGCCACGGCGCATCGGCTACCGCGCGCCCGCTACCGCGCGTCCACCTCCAGGTGCAGCGCCGACAGCACTTTTTTCGTGCATTGGGCGATCCGCTCGGCGTCGATCTCGTCGGCGACGGCGCCGGCCTGCGCGTTTTTCCGCTCCGGTAGCCCCATCTGTTTGGCGAGGTGGTTGAAATAGGTGTTGAGCAAGGCGCTGCGATTGCCCGCGTAGCCGGGGTGGGCATGCTCGACGTGATCGCTGACCAGGCCATTGATCATCTGAATCCTGACCTTGTAGGCGTCGCGCCGGATGCCGGCGTGGCGATAACGCAGCTGGGCGATGGCTTGTTGGAGCACGGCGTTGAGCAGTCCGGGGTTCTGGCCCGACATATGGGGCGCGATGGTCTGGACCGCGTTGATGCGTTTGCGCAGCGGTATCCTGTCATCCTCGAGCAGGGCGGCCAAGGTTTGAAACTTGCCGTGGACGGTGCCGTAGACGAGCGCTTTTTGCTGGCCGAACACATCGCGCTGCAAATCGAACAGATGCCGCTTCAGCGCGCCCAGGCCCTCGGCCACGTCGGCCGCCGCCTGCGCCGGCAAGGCCGGCTTGAGTCGGGCGCCGCGCTGCGCGACGAAGGTCGCGATGCCATCGAGCAGGCGCGAATAGTCGCGCTGGAAGAGCGGGAAGTCTTGACTGCGGACGAATTCGCCCATCTCGGCGGCGCCGTATTTTTTCGAATACAGGCCGGGTTGCGTCACGGCGCGCGGCGCCGCCGGGGCGGATACGCGCCCCGCATCGAAAATGGGTGGTGTCAGAGCGGGGCGGATAGGCAGCATGGTGGACCTTGAAAAATGCCGGTGCCGCCGGATTGTCCGGGCGCGCCGTGGGCGAGGGTGCCCTGCGCTATCAGTGGCATGGCAGGGGAAAAGGTTGCATGGTCGGCGCGGTTCCGGGCGCGATGGCCGGCGCGGCGGCGGGAGGCCAGGTCGGCGGCTTGTGTTGACGGTGCTAGGTTTGCATTCCTTTGTCGACGGCGTGGCCCATGCCATTCCCCAAGCGTTGGATTGTTACACGAAAGGTTTCGTCGAGGCGTGCGGGCCGACCCGGCAGGATCGCCATCAAAGCTTCGGCGGCGGCGCGAGAGGCGGCCCGTCGTCCGGCGCCTTCCACTTGGCACAGGGACACTCATCCTGATCGGGGTCATTCTCTCTGTGCTGGCGGGGTACGTCATGTCGCGCAGGGCAAACTGGTTGAAGAAGATCGGCCTCAGTCCGCGTCTGGGCCGAAAGTGGCGAGATGGGTCGAGGAAAACAAGGAAAAGTTGCGCCAATACCTCGCGCGTCGAACCGGCGGATGACACGGGACGTTGCCCCGCGAAGAGTTGTCGCCGCCGAAACGCCAGCACGATCCACCCAAGAGACAAGCGCGATACGGCTGCGAACTCGGAGCGGGATTCTAGGACCGCTCCGGAGGCAAGGGCTGAGAACAGGCCTAACCGGTTCGCCCCTCCATCCCATCGCCCCGCGCGGCGACGACGCGCGATTGGCTTGACCTTCCTATCGTGGCATAGTCGATGCTGATCGTATCGAGTCAATCTGAGGGCACGCCGTCATGCAAGCAACTCCACTTCCGCCGGGAGCCGGCCAGCCGGACGCGCCACCGCACGCGCTCACTTTGCATATCGACGGCATGAGCTGCGCGTCCTGCGTGGCGCGCGTCGAGCAGGCGCTGGCCGCCGTGGCCGGGGTGGGGCGCAGCAGCGTCAACCTGGCCGCCGAAACGGCGCGGGTGGAATCGGCGGCGCCGCTCGACTTCACGCTGCTGGAGCAAGCGGTGCGCCAGGCCGGCTACCGGCTGCACAAGCGCGAAGTCGCGCTCGACATCGGCGGCATGACCTGCGCCTCTTGCGCCGGCCGGGTCGACAAGGCCTTGCGCAAAGTGCCGGGCGTGGCCGATGTCAGCATCAACCTGGCCAACGACAGCGCGCGCGTGACTCTGGCGGCCGGCGTCGATATCGACGCGCTGATCGCGGCGGTGGCCGGCGCCGGCTATCAAGCCGCGCGCCGCGAAGACGCGGCCGCCCCGGACGGTACGGTCAAGCCGCTGGGCGCCGCGCGCGCGGGCTGGCCGGTGTTGTTGGCCGCCGCGTTGTCTTTGCCGCTGATGGCGCCGATGCTGGCCGCGCCGCTGTTCGGCGCGCACGCCGGCATGGCCCTGGCCCCGCCGCCCTGGCTGCAATGGGCGCTGGCCACGCCGGTGCAGTTTTGGCTGGGCGCGCGTTTTTACCGGGCCGGCTGGTTCGCCCTGCGGGCCGGCGCCGGCAACATGGACTTGCTGGTCGCCCTCGGCACCAGCGCGGCCTACGCCCTGAGCGTGTATCAGCTGCTGGCCGGCGCGCCCGGCCATCATCTATATTTCGAAGCCTCGGCGGTGGTCGTCACCCTGGTCTTGCTGGGCAAATGGCTGGAGGCGCGCGCCAAAGGTCAGACCGCCGCCGCCATCGGCGCCCTGCGCGCGCTGCGCCCGGCCGTGGCGCGGGTGCGGCGCGGCGACGCCGACATCGAGTTGCCGCTCGGGCAGGTCCGCGTGGGCGACCTGGTCGCGATCCGGCCCGGCGAGCGGGTGGCGGTCGACGGGGTGGTGGTCGAGGGCGACGGCGAGGTGGATGAAGCGCTGATCACCGGCGAAAGCCTGCCGGTGGTTAAGCACGCGGGCGACAGGGTGACGGGTGGCGCCATCAACGGCAACGGCGCGCTGCTGGTGCGCACCACGGCGGTGGGGGCCGACACCGCGCTGGCCCGCATCATCGGCCTGGTGGACGCCGCGCAGGCCGCCAAGGCGCCGCTCCAGCGCCTGGTGGACCGGGTCAGCGCGGTTTTCGTGCCGGTGGTGCTGGCGCTGGCCGCCCTGACGGTGCTGGGCTGGTGGCTGGCCGGCGCGTCGTTCGAGCACGCCGTCATCAACGGGGTGGCGGTGCTGGTGATCGCCTGCCCCTGCGCGCTGGGACTGGCGACGCCGGCCGCGATCATGGTGGGCACCGGCGTGGCGGCCCGGCACGGCATTCTGATCAAGGACGCCGAGGCGCTGGAAGTGGCGCATGGGGTGCGCACGGTGGTGTTCGACAAAACCGGCACCCTGACCTCGGGCCGGCCGGCGCTGGCCGCGTTCGAGCCGTTCGGCATCGCGCCCGAACAGCTGCTAAGGCTAGCCGCCGCCATGCAGCGCGGCAGCGAACATAGTCTGGCGCGCGCCGTGTTGGAGGCCGCCGCCGGCTTGCCGATCGCGTCGGCCAGCGCGGTGACGGCCTTGCCGGGACGCGGTTTGAGCGCGCTGGTAGAGGGCTTGCCGCTCAAGCTGGGCAACGCCCGTTTGATGCGCGAGCTGGGGATCGATCTGGCGCCCTTGGCCGCCCGCGCCGCCGAACTGGAACGGGACGGCCGCACGGTATCCTGGCTGGCGCGGGGGGAGGGCGGGCAGGGCGTTTTGCTCGGCCTGCTGGCCTTCAGCGACGAAATCAAGCCCGGCGCGCGGGCGGCGCTGGAGCGCCTGCGCGCGCGCGGCATCCGCACCGTGCTGCTGAGCGGCGACAACCAGGGCAGCGTGGACGCGGTGGCGCGCGCGCTGGGGATCGCCGAGGCCGGGGCTGGCTTGCTGCCGGCCGATAAAGCGGCTTGGATCGGGCGCTTGCGGCGGGCGGGGGAACGCGTGGCGATGGTGGGCGACGGCATCAACGACGCGCCGGCGCTGGCGGCGGCCGATGTCGGCATCGCCATGGGCGGCGGCACCGACGTCGCCATGCACGCGGCCGGGATCACGCTGATGCGCGGCGATCCGGCCCTGGTGGCCGACGCCATCGACATGTCGCGCCGCACCTATAATAAGATACGACAAAACCTGTTCTGGGCCTTCGTCTACAATTTGATCGGCATTCCGCTGGCCGCCTTCGGCTGGCTCAATCCCATGCTGGCCGGCGCGGCGATGGCGCTCAGTTCGGTCAGCGTGATCGGCAACGCCCTGCTGCTGCGACGCTGGAAGGCGGGCGGTGACAGGGCGGGCGAAGCGGGCGCGAAAGGTGGCATATGAATATCGGACAAGCGGCAAGCGGCAGCGGCGTATCGGCCAAGATGATACGGTATTACGAAAGCATCGCCTTGATCAAGCCGGGCCGGCGCACCGACGCCGGCTACCGCACCTATGACGAGGGCGGGCTCGATACGCTGCGTTTCATCAAACGCGCCCGCACGCTGGGGTTTTCCCTGGAGCAGATCCGTGGCTTGCTCTCGCTGTGGCAAGACGACCGGCGCGCCAGCGCCGACGTCAAATCGATCGCGCTGGCCCACGTGGCCGAACTGGACGCGCGCATCGCCGAACTGACCGCCATGCGCGACACGCTCGGCGCGCTGGCGTCGTCCTGTCACGGCGACGCGGGACCGGACTGTCCCATCCTGCGGGACTTGGGCACGCCCGGGCCGTCCTGACATGGTTAGCATGCCGCTTGACCTTCCCGGCATGGCAAGCCTTACAGTGACTATTCTTTCATTTTCAGGAGCGGCACCATGTATGAACTTCAAGTCGACAACATGAGCTGCGCCCATTGCGTGGGCGCGGTCACGCGCGCGGTGCGGGCGCTCGATCCGGCCGCCAAGATCGAGATCGATCTGGCCAGCAAAAAAGTGGCCATCGATTCGCAGGCCGGGCTGGCGCAATTGAGCGAGGCCATCGCGGCGGCCGGTTATCCCGTCCTCGGCGCGGGTTGACGCGACGCCGCACGCTTATTTATCCAGCGCGGGGTAGTGGCGGAAGATGCCTTCTTCGCTGAACGGCAGACGGCGCGTCGAGGCCAGGTAGGCGGCCAGCTTGGGCAGGCGCGCCACCCGGTCGCGCAAGCCGATCACGGCGCCATAGTCCGGCTCGGCCCGCGCCATGGCGTTGGGGAAGGCGTAGCGCAAGCCTTCGATCAGCTGGAACAGCGACAGATCGGCATAGGACAGGCGCGCGCCCGCCAAATAGCCGCCACGGGCCGGATGATTGGCCAGCGCGTGCTCGAAATAACGCAAGAATGTCGGGATGCGGCGCGCCACAAAGTCGGCCGCGCGTTTTTTGGCTTCCTTTTTCTGGTCTTCGTAATACAGTTCGCTCGACACCGGATGGTGGGTGTCGTGCACTTCGTTGACCATGTCGGCGATGGTCAGTTGCAGCTGGTGGACCCACAGGCGTGCCGCCTCGGCGCGCGGCGCCAAGCCGAGACGGGGGCCGAGAAAGTGCAGGATATTGGCGGTTTGCCCGATCAGCAGCGGTCCGGCCCGCAGCACGGGCGGGGCGAAGGCCGGTCGCGCGTTCGCGCCGGGGTCCAGGGTGGCCAGCAGGGCGGGCATGCCCCAGCCTTCGCGCTCGGGCAGCCGGGCCACATCGAGATAGTCGGCGCCGGCCTGCTCCAGCGCCAGACGCACGAATTCGCCGCGACCTTGTATCGTCGGCCAGTAATATAGTTCGTAACGCATGAACCCGCCCTCCGCGATGGATGCCGAATCGGCTCGCCACTCTAGCACGGCGCCCGGCGCACCCGCGCGCTTCACGTCTATAATGGGACACGCTGGCCTTATCTGCCTTTTTCATCGTCTCCGACCGCCTTCCGCCATGTCCCTGATCGCCCCCATCGCCTTGCACACCGTGTTACTGATCGCCGCCGCCGGCTTCATCGCCGGCGTGCAAAACGCCCTGGCCGGCGGCGGTTCCTTCATCACCTTTCCCGCGCTGCTGCTGGCCGGCCTCAATCCGCTGGCGGCGAACATGACCTCCACCATCGCCCTGTTCCCCAGTCAGATCGCCTCGTCGATCGCCGGGCGCAAACTGGTCGACGATGTCGGCCCGCTCAGTTTCCGCCAAATGTTCGGCATCAGCGTCGCCGGCGGCGTCGTCGGCGCCTTCCTGCTGCTGCATACGCCGGCCACTTTCTTCGCCCGGCTGGTGCCCTGGCTGGTGCTGTTCGCCACCTCGGTGTTCGCCTGGGGCAGCTTCCGGCGCAAACCGCTGCACGCGGCCGGCGCCGTGCCGCTGCCGGTGCTGGTGGCGGTGCAAAGCGCGATCGCGGTGTATGGCGGTTATTTCGGCGGCGGGATCGGCTTTTTGATGCTGGCCGCGCTCACCGTGGCCGGGATGCAGGTGCGGGCCGCCGCCGCCACCAAGAATATGCTGGCGATGGCGATGAACGCCGCCGCCACCTTGATCTTCGCGTTTTCCGATTTGATCAGCTGGCCGGCCGCGATCGCGCTGGCGGCCGGCGGCATCGGCGGCGGCATCGCCGGCTCCTGGCTGATCCACCGCCTGCCCGAACGCGTGATGCGCGGCTTCGTGGTGCTGGTCGGCGCGCTGCTGACGGTGTGGATGTTCCTGCGCTAGTTTTTTAGCGGGTCAGGACGGCCGCGCTCAGGCGCTCGGCCAGAAAGTCGACAAAGCTGCGCAGTTTGGGCGGCAGGTGCCGGCGGCTGGGGTAGACCGCGTACAGCCGGCCGGCCAGCGCGGGCTGGTCGGGATATACCTGGGCCAGGCGGCCGTTCGCCAGATCGTCCGCCACCAGCCAGTCGAGCAAAAACGCGGCGCCCATGCCCGCCATGACCGCGTGATAAATGAGCGTCGTGTCGTTCGACTTCATCGCCACCGGTTGCATCAGCATGGCGTGCATTTCCGGCACGGGCAATTTCAAGCGCCCGAATTGCAGATAATTGGGCAAAACGATTTCCAGCGGCGGCGGGGGCGGCGCGCCGTCCACCGCGCGCGACCGGCGCAGATAATCGGGAGTGGCGACGCAATGGAAGGTGATCGGGCACAGGGGCCGGGCGATCAGGCTGGGTGTGGGCTCCACCGTCATGCGCAAGGCTAGATCGTAACCTTCCGACACCAGATCCACCATCCGGTTTTCCAGATGCACATCCAGGCGTACCTCCGGATACGCTAGCCGATAGTCGGCGATCAGCCGGGCGAAACGCGCGGTGGCGCACCACACCGGGGCGCTCACTTTCAGTTCGCCGCGCGGGCCGCCGGTGGCGTGCCCCACCGAGGCCACACCGGCATCGAGCGCGCCCAGCGCCTGCCTGGCTTGCTCATGGAACAGGGTGCCCGCTTCCGTCAAACTCATGCGGCGGCTGGTGCGGTTCAACAGGCGCGCGCGAAGCTGGCGCTCCAGTCGGGCCACGTGTTTGCTGACCATGGGCGGCGCCATGCCCAAGCGGTCGGCGGCGGCCGTGAAGCTGCCGGCGTCGACGATTTCGCAAAACACACGCAGTCCGGTTAGGTCGAGTTCACTCATGGTGCCTTTCGGGGGAATGAGTCGATGATCGTACGGTCATCGATTGCGCGGGAAGGAAAGCATAACATCGCGCCTTCTGGTCGCCTATCGTTCCACCGCGTCGCCATCGCGTCGCCATCGCGTGTCGGCACGGGACGGCTGACCCGGACCGCGCGTCAAGCGATGTCGGGCGGGTTCAAATAAACCGCTTCGGCGCCACCGAGGCCGGCTTTGACCAGCGCCGTGAACGCGTCCGCCGTCACTTCTTCGAGGCCGCTTTCCAGGCCGTCGAGCGAACGCCGCGCCACCACGCTCGGGCTGATCTCGAATCCTTGGGTGGCGCGGATGACGCCGTAGAAGTTGGTTTCGAAGATGTCGCGCGCCATGTCGATGATGCCCGGGTCCAGGGTGCGGGCGAGGCCGGCGTTATTGACCAGCAAAGTCACGTCCACATGGTCCATTTATCCCACAGCGCTTGTTCGATGTCGGACACCAGCGCGCGCGCCGGATGCCGCATCGAACAGGGCGAATAATTCGCGTGCCGGTTCGGCCGCCAAGCGGTCGCGCGCCCCGAGCAGGACGGTATCGGCGCCGCCCAGCTGGGTGATCGCACCTTGCTGGTCGATTTGGACCGCGATATACGCCACGCCGCCCAGCACGCGGGCGCGGCCGAAGCGCCGATCGAGTTGGTGGTAGGCGCCCAGGCCATTTAGAAACGGTAGCAGGACACTGTCCAGCCCCATCGCGGGTGCGATGTCATCCATCGCCTGGGCCAGGTCGTAGCCTTTACAGGCGAGTATCACGGCGTCGTAACGGGCATCGATCCTGTCGGCGTCGATGGCGCGCACCTGCCGCGCGAAGTCGCCGAGCGGGCTTCGCACCAGCAAGCCGTCGCGCTTCAGAGCGGACCGGCGAGCCGCGCGTACCGCGAAAGTGACGTCGGCGCCGGCTTGCGCCAGACGCGCTCCGTCATAGCCGCCGATCGCGCCGGCACCGCGTATCAAGATACGCATGGCCGCTTTCCCTTCATGGTCAATAAAAATATGATGATCGTCATATTTTTGGGTTAAAAAAAAGCCGGCCGGGCCGCGATAGCGCTTGTTCAGGCTATCGTTGTCGCGCGATCATACCGGGAAATCAACGCTTGCCGGCATGCCCGCAGTATGGCGTCGCGCTGCGCCTCGTCGAGCGCCCGCGCCATCTGCAATGCGCCGATCATGGTGCTCGTGATCACAAACTCCGCCCCCGGCGGGCTTCCCGGCGGCAGCGCCTCGCGCGCCAGCGCGGTCAGGTCCAGCATGCGCTTGCAAGAAGCGTCATGCGAGCCAGCGTCCATGCGTGGCATTTCGCCGGCCAGGGCCGCCACCGGACATCCGGCATCGACCATGTCGGCGTGGGCGCCGGACAAATATTCCTCCACCAAGGCGTGCAGCGGACTGTCGCCTCCTGCCATCCGCGTCTGCATTTTTTCGCGCAAACGCAAGGCGCTTTGTGTCCACGCATAATCGACGGCGGCGGCCAGCATCGCGTCGCGCGACGCGAAGTGGGCGTAAAAACCACCATGGGTGAGGCCGGCCTCTTTCATGACGCTGGCGACGCCGACCCCGGCATGCCCATGACGGCACAGGGCGCGGGAGGCCACATCCAAAATACGGTGATGCGATTGTTGGCGACGATATTGCATGCGGTTTCGGGTAAGGAGTAAGCGCTTAAAATATTACAGTCATCATATTTCCGAATCAAGCGCTGATCGCTCATGGTTTCCTATTCGGGAAATGATTCAATGATTGTATGGCTATCGTTTTCCTGGAAGGGAAAGCATAACATTCCGGCTTTACATCAGATCTCACCTAGAGGAAAACCCATGACCAGCCGCGCAGTCGCAACTTCTCATAAATTTCTCACCATGGGCCTATGGGTGGCCCAAGTTCTGGTGGCGCTTGTGTTCATCGCTTCCGGCCTCACCAAATTGTTGACCTCGATTCCCGAGCTGAGCCGCATGATGGTGTGGCCGGGCGAGTTGCCGGTGGCGTTCGTGCGTTTCATCGCGCTGGTCGATCTGGCCGGCGGCCTGGGTATTTTGCTGCCTTCGCTGACCCGCATCCGGCCGCGCTTGACGGTGTGGGCCGCGCTGGGCTGCGTGGTTTTGCAGCTGCTGGCGATCGCCTTTCACGCCAGCCGTGGCGAATTGATGGTCTTGCCGCTTAATTTGGTGTTGTTACCGCTGGCCATCTTTGTGCTGTGGGGCCGCGCCAAGCGCGTGCCGATTCCAGCGCGTGCTTGAAGGGGAGTCGATCCGCGCAACGACTTCGCGGCCGCTTTTTAAACGCTCAAGCGGCGCGCGGCGCGACCATGCCGGCTTCCGCTTGCAGCCATCGCGCGAACGCTTCCAGATCGCCGCGTCCGCACAAAATCGGTTCGCGCCACACGACAAACCAGCCGAAGTCGTCTTCGATTTCCACGTCGCCAACCCGCACCAGACGCCCGGCGGCGAGATCGTCCGCCGCCAGCGCCTCGCGCGCCAGCGCCACGCCTTGGCCGGCGGCCGCCGCTTGCAGCAGCAGTCCGGCGTCGTCATAGATCGGCCCTTGCGACGGCTCGGGGCGATTCAAGCCGGCCGCCCGCAACCATGCTTGCCACGGCTGTCGCGGGTTTCTCAATAACGGCGCGTCCAGCAGATCGGCCGGGGCGCGGATCGCCAACCGGGCGAGCAGCTCCGGGCTGGCCACGGGAAAAATGACGCTCTTCATCAACTCGAACGCTTGCAAGCCCGGCCACCGCCCGGCGCCGTAACGAAGGGCGAGATCGATGCCGTCGCGCCCGTCCATCGCCGCCAGCGCGGCGCCGGGCCGGAGCGCGATATCGATATCGGGGTGGCCGGCCTGGAAGCGCGACAGTTTCGGCACCAGCCAACGGGCGGCTAGGCTGGGCAATACGCTGACCGATAAGGTCCTGCGCGCGCCGTCGCGCCCGGGATCGGCCCGCGCCGCCTTGAACGCGTCGGCCAGCGTGACCAAACCCCGCCGCACCTCCACAAGTAGGGTCTGCCCCACCTCCGTCAGCAGCATGCGCTGGCCGCGCCGGACAAACAAACGCACGCCACCCAGATCCCCCTCCAGCCGGGAAATATGTTGGCTAATCGCCCCATGCGTGAGGCACAGCTCTTGCGCCGCGCGGCTGTAGCTCAAATGGCGGGCCGCCGCTTCAAACGCCCGCAGCGCCTGAAGCGGCGGTAAATAAGGAATCGAGGATGTCAGCATATTTAACATCGCATGTTAGTGAACTTGCTTGGACAGCGCGGCCCGACACGGACACAATCCTGTGATCGAGGCGATGATCGGGAAGTGCCTCACTATATCGCACGCTTGACGTTCAGCGCGCGCCATCAATTGGGCTAACGGCATCGCCCGCCATACGCCCGCCTTACGGAAATAGTCATGAACACTGAAAAATGCGCGGATCCTGTTGTTCACGACCGTCACACCGGCGTGATGCACCACGCTTCGGCGCCACTGTGGGTGGTGTTCGGCTTGGCGATGGGGCCGGCGGTCGCCCTCGGCTTCGGCCGTTTCGCCTATGCGTTGCTGCTGCCGGCCATGCGACCCGAACTGGGCTGGAGTTTCGCCGACGCCGGCGCCATGAACACCGCCAACGCCGTCGGCTATTTGGCGGGCGCGTGGCTGGCCGCGCCGATGGGGAAAAAATTCGGCGATAAACGGGTGTTCGCGGCCGGCCTGTTGGCGACCGCCCTTGCCGTGGGCGCGGTTGGTTTGACGGCGCACTTCATGACGCTGTTGGCGCTGCGCCTGGCGGCCGGATTTTCCGGGGCGGTCGCGTTCGTGGCGGGAGCCGGATTGACGTCCGCGGCGGCGGCGGGAGGGTCGAAAAACCGCGCGCCGATCTGGCTGGGTATATATTTCTCGGGGGCGGGCATGGGCGTGGCGGTGTCGGCGCTCGCGCTGGCGCCCTTGCTCGACAGCATAGGGTGGCGCGGCGCCTGGCTGGCGCTGGGCGCCCTCTCGCTGCTGGCCACGGGATCGGGCGCGCTGGCGTTGCGGCGGGCGCCCGCCGCCGCGCGCCCCCCGGCGCACGGCGCCCCGACCTGGTCGCCGCGTTTCATGGCGCGCACCTTGTGCGCGTATACCCTGTACGGCGCCGGTTACATCGCGTACGCGACATTCATCATCGCGTTTTTGCGCGATGGGCAAGGCTTGAACAGCGGGCAAATCTCTGTCTTTTGGTCGATTGTCGGCTTCGCTTCGGTGGCCGCCGCTTTCCTGTGGGGACCGGTGATCGGACGCTTGCCCGGTGGCGCGGGCACGGCGTGCATTATCGCGCTGGTGGCGATCGGGGCCGCCGTGCCGTTGCTGTGGAGCGGGCCGGCGGCGGCCTATCTGTCCGCGCTGTTGTTCGGCGGTTCCTTCCTGGCCGTTATCGCCTCCGTTACCGCGTTCGCGCGCAAAGCGACGCCGCAGCGGGATTGGACGGCTGCCATCGCCGCGCTCACCGTCGCTTTCGGCATCGGGCAATGCGTCGGTCCGGTGTTGAGCGGAATGGTTTCCGACGGCGCGAGCGGCATGCGGGCGGGCCTGTGGCTTTCGGTGGTGATGCTGCTGGCCGCGGCCGTCGTCGCGGCTTCGCAGGGCGAGCCGCCCCGCTCTTAAATCAGGCGCGCGCGCGTAAAAAAGCCCCGCCTGCGCGAGCAGACGGGGCTTTTTGGCGCCGCGCGGCGTTACGACACGATGCCTACAGCACCTCGCTGGCGTGATCGGCCAGACGCGAACGTTCGCCACGGGCCAGGGTCACATGGCCGCTGTGCGCCCAACCCTTGAAGCGGTCGACCACATAGGTCAAGCCGCTCGACCCTTCGGTCAGGTACGGCGTGTCGATCTGCGCGATATTGCCCAGGCACAGGATCTTGGTGCCGGGACCGGCCCGCGTGACCAAGGTCTTGACTTGTTTCGGCGTCAAGTTCTGGGCTTCGTCGATGATCAAGAACTTGTTGACGAAGGTGCGTCCGCGCATGAAGTTGAGCGACTTGATCTTGATGCGCGAGCGGATCAGATCCTGGGTCGCGGCCCGGCCCCATTCGCCGCCGTCCGAATCGGACTTGTTGAGCACTTCGAGGTTGTCGTCGAAGGCGCCCATCCAAGGCGACATCTTTTCCTCTTCGGTGCCGGGCAGGAAACCGATGTCTTCGCCGACCGGCACCGTGACCCGGGTTACGATGATTTCGTTGTAGAGTTTGGTTTCCAGCACTTGCGCCAAACCGGCCGCCAGGGCCAGCAGGGTCTTGCCGGTGCCGGCCTGGCCGAGCAGGGTGACGAAGTCGCATTCCGGATTCATCAGCAAGTTCAGCGCGAAGTTTTGCTCGCGGTTGCGGGCGGTCACGCCCCACACGTTGTTCTTGCTGTGGCTAAAGTCGCGCAGGGTTTGCAGCACGGCCGTCTTGCCGTTGATTTGCTTGACCTGGCCGTAGAACGGGGCTTCGCCGTTTTTCGGTTCCAGGTAGATGAACTGGTTGACCAGCATCGACGGCACGAACGGTCCCGTCACGCGGTAAAACGTGGAGCTGACCCCGTTTTTGTTTTCTTGCCAGGACTCCAAGTCCTTGCCGTGCTTGTTCCAGAAATCGTCGGGCAATTGCGCGATGCCGGAATACAGCAGATCGGTGTCTTCCAGGACATGGTCGTTGAAGTAATCCTCGGCCGGCAAACCCAGGGCGCGCGCCTTGATGCGCATATTGATGTCTTTCGACACCAGCACCACGGGACGCCCGGCTTGTTCGCTTTCCAGCGAGCGCACCACGGCCAGGATTTGGTTGTCGGCTTTGCCGATCGGTAAGCCTTCGGGCAGATCGGCGCTTTGCAGGCGGGTCTGGAAGAACAGGCGGCCCTTGGCGTCCTTGTTGCCCAGCTTGGACAGCGGAATGCCGTTTTCAATCGCGTCGTCGTCCGTGTTGCCGACCAGCCCGTCCAGCGTGCGCGACACTTGACGCGCGTTGCGCGCCACTTCCGACATGCCTTTTTTATGGTTGTCGAGTTCTTCCAGCGTCATCATCGGCAGATAGACGTCGTGCTCCTCGAAGCGGAACAGCGAGGAAGGGTCGTGCATCAGCACGTTCGTGTCGAGCACGAACAGCTTGGTCACGCCGGTCTTGTCGGCGGCGCGGCTGGCCGACGATTTGAGCGGCGCTTCGACCGGCTTGTGCTGGGCCGGATGCGGTTTTTCCAGCGGGGTAATCGGGGTGACCTTGGCGCGCACGGCGGGTGCCTTGGCTTTGGCGGCGGGGGCCGCGACGGCCGCCAACGGCGCGACCGCGACCGGTTGGGCCACGGCTTGGGCCACCGGCTTGGCGGGCGCGTTCGCGGGCACCTTGGCTTTCGTCTTGGCGACGACCGGGGCCGCCACAACGACGGGTGCCGATACAGGTACGGGTGCCGGCGCGGCCTTGGCGGCCGGCTTGGCCACCACCAGGGCCGGCACCTGGGTGCTGCGGGTCGAGCCGGTCTTGCGCACCGGCTTAGGCGCGGCGACGAGCGCCTCGATCTCTACCGCCGCGGCGCGCGGGGCCGCTTTCTTCACGGGCGCGGCCAGGCTGGCCTTGGCCGCGGCCAAGCGCTCGGGATCGGTTTTCGGGTAATCTTCAACCCGCAGCAAAGTAGCGGGTTTGGAGGGTAATTTTGGCAGTGGCATCAGGATCTCAATCAAAAAATTTCTGGAATGGTCCGCCCATAGGCTGGGTGGTGGGACGGCAGCCTGAATGGGGTGGATGCTAGGGGTGCTGCAAATATAGAACTGCCGGCAGGCCTGGTGTGGCCCGGTGCGGATGCCTTGGGCGGGCTGGGCGCCCGCCGTGCGGAGGTGGTGATAAACGTTCTTCGGTGACTCAAAATGGGCGGGTTGGCTCTTCTGCTACGGGTTGATCAGCTTTTTCCGGAAGACGGCACCGCGCATTCGTTCTGACGCGCCACGAATTCCAGCACTTCATCGACGTGACCTGCGACTTTCACGCCCCGCCATTCTTTCACCAATTTACCCTCAGCGTCAATCACAAACGTACTGCGCTCGACCCCGCGCACGGTTTTGCCATACATCTGCTTCATCTTCATCACGCCGAACTGGAGGCACATGGCTTCGTCCGGGTCGGAGATCAATTCGAACGGCAGGCCCAGCTTGGCCTTGAAGCCTTCGTGCGAGCGCAGCGAATCGCGGCTCACGCCGTAAATCTCGGTGCCGGCTTGCTGGAATTGCGGATGCAGGTCGCGAAACGCCAGGTTTTCGGTGGTGCAACCGGGCGTGTTGTCCTTCGGGTAAAAAAACAGCACGGTGTGGCGGGCGGGACGGCCAGACAATTGAAAGCGCTGGCCGCTCGTCATCTGGGCGGAAAAATCGGCAACGGGTGCTGGGGATGGGCTATCAGCCACAGGGTCTCTCCTGAACGTGCACATCAACGCTGTTGTTGACCTGGCAGCGCAACCAGGGAAAGGATGGCGGCGGCGCGCCGGCCGGTTCAGCGCGGCTCGGCTTGCACCATCAAGCTGCCCGAGCGTCCCGGCAATTCGCCCCAGGCGATCGGGCAGACCGGCAAGGTCCGCTCTTTCACCTTGGCGTAATAGTCGGCCATCGACACCAGCCGGTAACCTTGCGCTTTCCATCCATTCAATAACTGCTCGAATATGGGGGCGAGTTTTTGTCCTTCAAGCTCGGCGTGTAAAGTATAGACATGATCGCGCTCGGCGCCGGCCGTCAACGCCAGCAAATGGGCCGCGATATTGCTCAGCGTGATGACGCGGCCGTCGATCTCGCGTCCCAGCAATTCGTCCAGGGTCGGCAGGGTGGTGGGCAGCTGGATACAGTCGAACACCCGTTCGCCGTCGCGCAGACGGTGCGGGCCGCTGGCCTGGCTGCGCAGGGCGCCGCGCTCGTCGAGCATGGCCCGTCCGTCCGAGGCATAGCGGTAGCCGGCTTGCTCGTGCTCGGCGAACGCGTGGGCATTCATTTGCCAGCCGGCCGCGCCGTGGGTGCGCGGCGCGTCGCCGAACACCTGGCTGTGGCGCGCGGCCGCCTTGCGCATCATGCCGACGGTCCAGTCGGCGCCGCGCTTGGCCACGTTGTCTTGCCACAGCACGTGGTCCCAGGTGTGGATGCCACACTCGAAGCCGGCGTCGCGCACCGCGCGCAGCTCGGCGCCGCATTCGCGCCCGATGTCCGGCCCCGGCAGCAGGGTGCCGTACATCAGGGTCTTGATACCGTAATGCTCGAGCACCGAGGTGCGCGAGACCTTGCTGAAAAAGCCGGGCCGCAGCGCGCGCCGCAAGGCCCAGCCGGTGTGGTCCGGCCCCAGCGAAAACAGGAAGGTGGCGCCGGCCTGGTGGGCCAGCAACATGCGCACCAGCTTGGCCACGCCCTCGCGCGTGCCGCGATAGGTGTCGACGTCGATCTTGAGCGTGATGAAGGGCTGGGTGCTCAACATCAATCCATCAACGCTTTGGCTTGCGCGACCTGGCCGCGGTAGGCGTCGAAAATGTGGCGCAGGGCGTCGGCCATGTTGGTGCTCGGTTGCCAGCCCAGCTCTTCGCAGGTGTTGGTGATCTTCGGCACCCGTTTTTGCACGTCTTGGTAGCCGGAGCCGTAGTAGGCGCCCGAGGTGGTTTCGACGATATTCACCTGCTTGGCGCCCTCGGCGTATTCCGGATATTCGGCCGCCAGGGTCAGCATCATGCCGGCCAGTTCGCGGATCGAGAAATTGTTGCTCGGGTTGCCGATGTTGTAGATTTTGCCGCTGGCCGCGCCGCCCTGGTTGTCGATGATGCGCATCAAGGCGTCGATGCCGTCGTCGATGTAAGTGAAGGCGCGTTTTTGGGCGCCGCCGTCGACCAGCGAAATGTTCTCGCCGCGCACGATATGGCCGAAGAACTGGGTCACCACGCGCGAGGAACCTTCCTTGGCGGTATGGATCGAGTCGAGCCCGGCGCCGATCCAGTTAAACGGACGGAACAGGGTGAAGTTCAAGCCTTCCATGCCGTAGCCCCAGATCACGCGGTCCATCAGTTGCTTGGCGTTCGAATAGATCCAGCGCGGCTTGTTGATCGGGCCGCAAATCAATTCCGAGTTTTCCGGATCGAATTCGTCGTCGTGGCACATGCC
>JAYVUV010000409.1:0-7704 GCA_043787615.1 Janthinobacterium sp.
CAGCGCGAAAGTGAGCGCCATGCCGAACAGCAAAGGCAAGCCGCTACGGCGGAACGGTTGGCCGCTGCGGGCGAACGCGAAGGGCAGCACCGGCAAGATGCAGGGGCTGACGATGGTCAGCGCGCCGCCCAGATAAGACAGTAGAAGCAGAAACATATGGTCCCGTGGGATGAGAAGACAATCAGGCGGCGCCTGGCTTGAAGCCCATGGCGTCGCCGTTCATGCAATAGCGCAAGCCGGTCGGGCGCGGGCCGTCGTCGAACACATGGCCCAGATGGCCGCCACAGCGACGGCACAACACTTCGGTGCGCAACATGCCAAAACCGCGGTCGCTGTGCGCGACGACAGCGTGCTCGAGCGGCGCCCAGAAACTGGGCCAGCCGGTGCCGCTGTCGAACTTCGCGCTCGACGAGAACAGCTCCAGCTGGCAGCCGGCGCAGGCAAACCGGCCGGCGCGGTGTTCGTTATTGAGCGCGCTGGAAAACGGCCGCTCGGTGCCGCCCTGGCGCAGCACCTCGAATTGCTTCTCGCTCAGCAGCTTGCGCCACTGCTCGTCGGTGCGACTGAACTCGTAGACGGCCGCTTCGGCCGGCGTGGCCGCCAGCGCGCGCCAGAGCGGAGCGCCGGCCGCCAAGGCGGCGCCGGCGGCGATCGTGCGAAATAGGAATCCGCGACGCAATGGCATACATCCTCCTGTAAAAATCAAAATGACCGGTAACGGCGATGCGCCATTGTGGCCCGATAGCGATGACGAAGTCCTCACGTAAACGTAAACGATTTGTGATACTTCGGGCGCCGTTATTGGGGCAAAATGGCAAACACCGCAGCAACCATCCACCAACCGGGACCGCCGATGGAATCACCGAAACGCGTGCTGATCGTCGAGGACGACCAACCGATCGCCGACCTGCTGCGCCTGCACATGCAGGACGAGGGCTACCAAGTCTGCCACGCCGCCGACGGCGCCGACGGCCTGGCCCAGCTGCGCCGGGGCGGCTGGGACGCGTTGATCCTCGACCTGATGCTGCCCGGCGGCGTGGACGGCCTGGAAATTTGCCGCCAGGCGCGCGCCATGCCGGTGTACACACCCATCATCATCACCAGCGCGCGCGCCAGCGAGGTGCATCGCATCCTGGGCCTGGAACTGGGCGCCGACGACTACCTGGCCAAGCCGTTCTCGGTGCTGGAGCTGGTGGCGCGCGTGAAGGCGCTGATGCGGCGCAGCGACGCCATGCGCCGCCAGCGCAAGGACGAAGGCGGCAGCCTGGCGCTGCACGGCGTGACGCTCGATCCGCTCACGCGCGAGGCCGGGGTGGACGGCGCCCGGCTCGACCTGACCCCGCGCGAATTCGACCTGCTGTATTTTTTCGTCAAGCAGCCTGGCAAGGTGTTCTCGCGTCTGGCCCTGCTCGACCAAGTCTGGGGCCACCAGCACGATGGCTACGAGCACACGGTCAACACCCACATCAACCGCCTGCGCGCCAAGATCGAAGCCAATCCGGCCGAACCGCGCCGCATTCTGACCGTGTGGGGTCGCGGCTACCGCTTCGCCGCCGCCGACGAAAGCGTGGCATGAGTGTCGGGTCGGGCTTGAACCTGACGCTGTCGCAGCGCCTGTCGCTGGCGTTTTCGATCCTGCTGCTGGCCTGTTGCGGCGCCTCGGCCTGGCTGCAAATCCGCGCCAACGACCTGCACGAAAAAGAAGTCGTGCAGGGCCTGTCGCGCGGACTGGCCGCCAGCATCGCCGTCGACACGCGGGTGATGGGCGCCGAAGGCTTGCGGCCCGACGCGGTGCGCCGCCTGTTCGACCAACTAATGACGGTCAATCCCAGCGTCGAGGTGTATCTGCTCGACCGGCATGGCGTGATCATCGGCGACGCGGCGCCGGCCGGCCACTTGAAACGGCAAGTGGTCGAGCTGGCGCCGATCCGGCGCCTGCTGGCCGGCGACATGCTGCCCATCCTCGGCGACGACCCGCGCAGCGCCGACGGGCGCAAGGTGTTCAGCGCGGCGGCCCTGCGGGCGGAGCGCGATATCGACGGCCCGGTGTCCGGCTATATCTACGTGGTGCTGCTGGGCGAAGAACACGATCGGCTGGCCGCGCGCGTCGCCGCCAGCGCGGTGCTGCGCACCACCTTGTGGTCGATGGCCGTGGTCGCGCTGCTAGGATTGTTGGCCGGCTTGATGGCCTTCCGCCTGATCACCCGGCCGCTGCACCGCCTGACCGAGACCATGCGCCATTTCGATACCCAGGCCGAGCCGCTGAACCTCCCCCTGCCCCTGCCCGCGACGGCACGGCCAGACGACGCGCGCCTGGCGCCGGACCGGCGCGACGAAATCGTCGTGCTGGAAACGGCGTTCGCGCAGATGGCCGGCCGCATCGGCGAACAATGGCGCGCGTTGACGCACCAGGACCAGGAGCGGCGCGAACTGGTCGCCAACATCTCGCACGATCTGCGCACCCCGCTCGGCTCCTTGCACGGCTATCTGGAAACGCTGCTGCTCAAGGACGCGACGCTCGAGCCGGCCGAACGGCGGCGCTACCTCGGCATCGCGCTGGCGCAAAGCGGCAAGGTGGGCAGACTGGCGCAATCGCTGTTCGAACTGGCCCGCCTGGAACACGGTGTTGTCGAGCCGGCGCTGGAGACTTTCTCGCTCAGCGATTTGCTACAGGACGTATTCCAGAAATGCGAACTGATGGCCGGCCACAAAGCGATACGGTTGGAAGCGCAGGTGCCGCGCGAGGCCGTCATGGTGGTGGCGGACCTCGGCATGATCGAGCGCGTGCTGACCAATTTGCTCGACAACGCGATCCGCCACACGCCGCCCGAAGGCCGGGTGGAAGTCGTGTTGCGACGTGAGGGCGAACGGATCGTGGTGGTGGTCGGCGACAGCGGGCCGGGCATCCCGGCCGCGCTGCTGGAGAACCTGTTCCGCCGTCCCTTCGCCCCGGGCCACGACCAACGCAACGGCGGCCTGGGCCTGCTCATCGTGCAGCGCATCCTGCACTTGCACGGCAGCGCCATCGACCTGCTGACGGAACCGGGCAAGGGGGCCGTGTTCCGGTTTGCCTTGTCTGCGGGCGGCGGCGAGCGCTAATAGGAAAGGGGCGGCGCCTGATCCATGTCCGGCGCGCGCTCCACCCGTTCACTATAACGGTCGGTCAAATAATCGGCACGGTCGCGTATCAAGAGCGTGAACTTGAACAGCTCCTCCATCACATCGACCAGCCGCTCATAATACGGCGACGGTTTCATGCGCCCGTCCTCATCGAATTCCTGATACGCCTTGGCCACCGACGATTGATTCGGTATCGTCACCATGCGCATCCAGCGCCCCAGCAAGCGCAAGCCATTGACAGCGTTGAACGACTGCGAGCCGCCCGACACCTGCATCACCGCCAGCGTGCGGCCCTGGGTCGGACGCATGCCGCCCGACTCCAGCGGCAGCCAGTCGATCTGCGACTTGAACACGCCCGTGACCGCGCCGTGCCGCTCCGGGCTGCACCAGACCTGCCCTTCCGACCACTGCGACCAGGCGCGGAGCTCGCACACCTTGGGATGGTCGGCGCCGACGCTATCGACCATCGGCAAGCCGTGCGGATCGAAGACCCGGGTCTCGGCGCCGAAACGCCGCAAAATGCGCTCGGCCTCCAGCGTCAATAGACGGCTGAACGAGCGTTCACGCAGGGAGCCATACAGCAGCAAGATGCGCGGCGGATGGCGCGCGGGCGACGCCGGCTCCAACTTGTCCAGGGTCGGCGAATCGAGCAAGCCCGCGCGCACATTCGGCAGATCGGGCAGATCATCCATGGGAGCCGGACGGGCGTCCGCTCGCGTCCACCACCACTTGGCCGTCTTCCTTGGCGAAGCCGCCCCGCTGCGACGAAGGCAAAATCTCCAGCACCAGTTCGGACGGGCGGCACAGGCGCACGCCCAGCTCCGTCACCACGAACGGGCGATTGATCAGAACCGGGTGGGCCAGCATGGCGGCCAGCAGCGCCTCGTCCGACAGGGCCGGATCGGCCAGACCCAATGCCGTGTACACCTCGCCCTTGTCGCGCAGCGCGCCGCGCACCGTCAAGCCGGCCCGCGCGATCAACTCGCGCAACAGCGCCGGCGCGGGCGGATCGGCGAGGTAGTCGATAATCGTCGGCTCGGCGCCGGTATTGCGTATCAACGCCAGCGTGTTACGCGAGGTGCCGCAGGCGGGATTGTGATAGATCGTGATCGTCATGTGGGACACCTTTTAAAGTTTCGCTTCATACCATCGTTGCGAGCGGTTGACCACGGCCACCACCACCAGCATGACCGGCACCTCGATCAGCACCCCGACCACCGTCGCCAGCGCGGCGCCGGACTGAAAGCCGAACAGGCTGATGGCGGTGGCCACGGCCAGCTCGAAAAAATTGGAGGCACCGATCAGGCTCGATGGCCCGGCCACGCAGTGCGGCACGCCGAGCCGCCGGTTGAGCCAATAGGCCAGGCCGGAATTGAACAGCACCTGGATCAGGATCGGCACCGCCAACATGGCGATCACCAGTGGCTGGCGCGTGATGGCCTGGCCCTGGAAAGCGAACAACAACACCAAAGTGAGCAGCAGCGCCGCGATCGAATAGGGGGCCAAGCGCGCGCCAATCCGCGCCAGCCGGGCTTGGCCGCCGGCCAGCAGCCAGGCGCGCAAGCCCTGCGCCAGCGCCACCGGGATGACGATGTACAAGCCGACCGACACCAGCAGCGTATCCCACGGCACCGCGATCGACGCCAAACCGAGCAGCAGCGCCACCAGCGGCGCGAAGGCCACCACCATGATGGCGTCGTTGAGCGCCACCTGGGACAGCGTGAAATAAGGATCGCCCTTGCACAGCTGGCTCCAGACGAACACCATGGCGGTGCAGGGCGCGGCCGCCAGCAATATCAGGCCGGCGATGTAACTGTCGAGCTGATCGGCCGGTAGCCAGGCGGCGAACACGTGGCGGATGAACAGGCCGCCCAGCAAGGCCATCGAAAATGGCTTCACCAGCCAATTGATGGCCAGCGTGACGCCGATGCCGCGCCACTGGCGCTTGACCCGGGACAGCGCGGCGAAATCGATCTTTAGCAGCATCGGGATGATCATGATCCAGATCAGCACGCCGACCGGCACGTTCACCTTGGCCACTTCCAGGTCGGCGATGCGATGAAACAGCGACGGCAGGACGCGTCCGGCGGCGATGCCGATCACGATGCACAGCCCGACCCACAGCGTGAGGTAACGCTCGAAGACACCGATGGCCGAGGATTGCCCGTCGCTCATGGGACGCGACACCCGGTCGGTGCGGCGGCGCACGGCAGGCCGCCGCAGCAGTTCTCGGTGAGGAAGGCCAGCAAGCCGTTCATGCGCTCGTAATTGGCCGAGTAGATGATCGAACGGCCCGCCTTGGTCGCCGTCACCAGGTCGGCATGCGCCAGTTCTTTCAGATGGAACGATAGCGAGGACGGCGCGATGGCCAGGGCGGCGGCGATTTTGCTGGCGGCCAAGCCGGCCGGACCGGCCTGGACCAGCAAGCGGAACACGGCCAGGCGCGATTCCTGGGCCAAGGCGGCGAGTGAAACGATGGCGGTGGATGTTTCCATATTTCGATAATAGTGGAATTATCGATCAATAGCAACAGCCATTGGGTTTGATGTGCGTTAAAGGGGCGCCAGGGTTTGCGCCGAACGATTGAAAAGCCGCTTTGAATCTGCTGTAATGATTTGTCCGTGTCGGGGTGTGGCTCAGCCTGGTAGAGCGCTGCGTTCGGGACGCAGAGGCCGGAGGTTCGAATCCTCTCACCCCGACCAATATTTCTTTTAAAAACAATAAGTTATTGCAACATCACCTGGCCCTCGAAGTCCATTCCGTGGCAGCTCCCATTTGACGAAGTGACGATGGCAAAAACAGCGCCCGTTTGCAGGACATTTTGCGAAGAGGTGTCCAACGCAAAAATTCTTCCCACCGGTATCGATCTATACCGTGCTCTACAACTTCACGGAGTACGGACATGCCGTCCATTGAAAATCGTTCGCCCTATCAGGTCTCGGTCAAGAACCGCGACGGCCTCAGCAAAACCTTTCCCGCGACAGCAGAAAAGTGCGGAAGCTTACCTCCAGTCCCTGAAAGCGCGGAAATTCAAACCCAAGCTGATCCTCCTGAACGACCATTACTTGATCCGCATCATGTCCGAAAGATACGGCGCGACTCCTTGGAAGCGCTTTGATTAACAATATCGCACTATGATCGGTAGGGGATTGCAGGGGAAGATGCGACGATATTCTGTATGCGATTGGCGAGTCCGCAGCTTTCACATGTTTTGGTCGGATTGTTAATGACACGCGCGCTTCCGCCTTTGACAAGGCCCTCGAAGTCCGACGGCCGTGCCAATTTGCTCACTCTTCAGGGGACCCGCACCACCATTTCAATCTCGACCAGTATGTCCGGCGAATAGAGCGCCTGAACACCAATCGTCGTGATACTGGGCATTCCGTCCCCTTTCAGTTCATCTAAAAAGGTCTGGACCTGCTGGAACTTTTCCGTAGTCGCATCCACGACGTAGACGCGCAGCATGACGATATCTTGCCCCGATGCGCCAAGTTCTTTCAGTGCGGAAGCGAGATTGACAGTCACAACCTTTGCTTGGCCAGTAACGTCTTTGGGGGCGTCCCCATCGTTAGGCAGCCAGGCAACCTGGCCGGACAGAAACGCGATGCGGCCAGGTTCCGCGACGCTGATCTGCGAGTACCCGAGCGAACCCATGTCCCAAATCGTCGTAGGGTTGTGGCGGCTCACCGACGTTGATACACGAGGCGGAATGCGCGCGGTTACTTTGATCTCGAAGTCGAAGCCGGCAAGCCAGGTGACGCCGACCCCGGTCACATTGGGGTACGGCGCCTGGCCCCAGTACTCCGGCGCCACCTCGTTCCAGATCGTTTCGAAGATCTCGGCCGGATTCACCATGAAGATGGTGACGTCGACCACGTCATCGAAGGTGCAGTCGGCGGCGGCCAGCACTGCGTTCAAGTTCTGGAACGCCTTACGCACCTGCGCCTTCAGTTCGGGCTCCGGCGAGCCGTCCTCTCGGCTACCCACCTGCCCCGACACGAACAGCAGGCCATTGGAGCGCACTGCTGGCGAATAACGATGCATTTCATTCAACGCCTGGCGGCCGGGCGCGAAAACCACGTCACGGATTGTCATGTTTAATTCCTTCAATATTGATGAAGTCATTCTAATTGCGTTAAAAATGAAGATAAACGCGTAAGATAGAGCATCACTGTTTGTGAAAATCAAACAATCAAAATGGAGACAATATGGATCGGTTTGAGGCGATGACGGCGTTCGCGCGGGTGGTTGAGACTGGCAGCTTCACCAAGGCGGCCGAAACGCTTCAGATCAGCCGAACCAGCGCCACGCAGCTGGTGCAGCAGTTGGAGGCGCGCCTGTGCATCAAGCTGCTCAACCGTACCACGCGCAAGGTCAACGTAACGGCGGACGGCGCGGCCTATTACGAGCGCGTTGTGCGCCTGCTGGCCGACCTCGACGATACCGAATCGGGCCTGTCTCACGCGTCGGCGCAGCCCAAGGGCAAGCTCAAGGTCGACGTACCCAGTTCGCTGGCGCGCATCATCCTGATGCCGGCGCTGCCGGCCTTCCACGCTAGGTATCCCGAGCTGCAGATCGACATGG
>JAYVUV010000410.1:0-13701 GCA_043787615.1 Janthinobacterium sp.
CGCCGCCGTGCTCTCCTTCGCCTCGGTCTCGGAGGCCGGCAGCCCGGCCGTCAAGCTGGTCAACTCGACCCTGTACGACGCGCTCAAGGCCGGCGCCTCCGACATCCATCTGGAGAGCACCGCCGCCGGTCTGGCCGTCAAATACCGGGTCGACGGCGTGCTCGATCACGCCACCGCCGTCAACGGCATCGAGCTGGCCGAACACATCATCTCGCGCCTGAAAGTGCTGGCCGAACTCGACATCGCCGAGCGCCGCGTGCCGCAGGACGGCAGCTTCCGGGTCGAGGCCAACGGCCGCGAGATCGACTTGCGCGTCTCGATCATGCCCAGCATTCACGGCGAGGACGCGGTGATCCGGATTCTGGACAAGCGCGCCATGATCGAAGCCTACGGCGCCCTGACCCTGGAGGCGCTCGGCTTCGACGCGCCGTCCCTGGCCTCGCTGCGCGTGCTGGCCCAGGAAGCCTACGGCATGCTGCTGGTGACCGGCCCGACCGGTTCGGGCAAGACCACCACCCTGTACGCGGCCCTGACCGAGATCCACAACGGGCGCGAAAAGATCATCACCATCGAAGACCCGGTCGAGTACCAGCTGCCCGGCATCCTGCAAATCCCGGTCAACGAAAAGAAGGGCCTGACCTTCGCCAAGGGCCTGCGCTCGATCCTGCGGCACGACCCCGATAAAATCATGGTGGGCGAGATCCGCGACCGCGAAACCGCCGAGATCGCGGTGCAGTCGGCCCTGACCGGCCACTTGGTGCTCACCACGGTCCATGCCAACAATGTGTTCGACGTGTTCGGCCGCTTCACCCACATGGGCATCGATCCCTATGCCTTCGTCTCGGCCCTGAACGGGATCTGGGCGCAGCGCCTGATCCGCACCAACTGCCCGCACTGCGCCGCCGACTACACCCCGGACGACGCCGAGCTGGCCAGCGTGGGCCTGGCGCGGGCCGACGTGTTCGACTTCCAGTTCATGCAGGGCAAGGGCTGCGGCGATTGCCGCGGCACCGGCTACAAGGGACGCCGCTCGATCGCCGAAATTCTCACCTTGAACGACGAGATCCGCGAGATGATCGTCGACAAGCGGCCGATCCGCCAGATCAAGGCGGCGGCCTACGAAAACGGCACCCGCAGCCTGCGCCTGGCCGCGCTCGAACTGGTCAAGCGCGGCGCCACCACCATCACCGAAATCAAACGGGTCACCTTGCATGCGTAGGGCGCCTGGACAGAGTTTGCGCCTGGGCGTGTCGCGCCGCGGGGTCAGCCTGCTGCTGGCGAACCGCTGGCGCGGGCCGGCCTTCACGGTGCTGGCCGAACAGGACTTCGCCACGCCGGACGCGCCCGACGCCGGCGCGATCGGCGCCGCCATCGACAGCATGCTGGACGACGCCGGCCACGCCGGGTGGCCGCTCGGCGTGGTGCTTGACGACGCCCACGCGCGCCTGTGGCAAGTCACGCCGCCGGTCGGCGTGGCGCGCCTTGCCGATATCGAGGCGGCGGCCGCCATGCGCTTCCAAAATCTGTACGGCGAGTCGGCGGCCGGCTGGCAAATGGCGGCCCACTGGGACGCGGCGACGCCGTTTTTCGCCGCCTTGCCGCGACCATTGCTGGAGACCCTGGGGCGCGCCGCCACGACCCACAACCTGCACGTGGTGAGCATCGTGCCGCATTTTATCGACGCCTGGAACCGCTGGCAGGGCGCGCTCAAGGCCGACGCCTGGTTCGCCCTAATGCACGACAATCTACTCACGCTCGGCGTGCGCCAGGGCCGCAAGCTGCGCGCGGTGCGGGTGCTGCCGATGCCACCCGGCGCCGAACATTATTGGCTGACCCAAACCGTGGCGCGCGAGGCGCTGCTGCTGGACATGGCCGCGCCGGCGCTGCTGCAAGCCTGCGGCCAGGTGCCGCCCATGCTGCGCCAGGCGCCGGCCAAGTCCTATCATTTGCGCTGCGTGGTGCTGGAAGGCGCCGCCGCGCTGGCGCTGCCGGGCGGCGCGGGCCTGTCCTTGGCCAGCCAGTTGGCCAGCACCGGGAGCCTGACATGACGCGCCTGCGGATCGACTTCGCCCCGCCCGGCTTGCGCCGCAGCGTGCACCACATGACCCCGGCCGTGTGGGCACTGTGCCTGCTGGGCGCGGCCCTGTGCGCCAGCGCGGCCTTTTTCGGCAACCGCGCGCTCGAACGCCAGCACGCGCGCGAGTCGCAGCAGCGCCGCGTCGAACAGCGCCTTGCCGTGCGCGCGGCCGCGCCGGCTCCGGTGGCGGCGGTGACGATCGCGCCGGCCCAGGCGGCGGCCGTCAACGCCGCCGTGCGGCAGCTTAATTTGCCCTGGCGCGAATTGCAGGACGCGGTGGCCGCCGCCACCCCGCCCACGGTGGCGCTGCTGGCGCTGGAACCGGACGCCCGGAAATACGTGCTCAAGCTGAGCGCCGAAGCCAAGACCAGCGAGCAAATGATCGAATATATCCAGGACCTCAAGGAGCAGGAATTTTTCACCGGGGTGGTGCTGACCCGGCACGAGATCAACGATCAGGATGCCAACAAGCCGATTCGTTTTCAGCTCGAAGCGCAATGGGCGGCGCCATGAAGCGGCTCGATCCGGCCGGCTTGCCTCTACGGCTGCACCTGTTCTTGCTGCGGCGCGGCGCCGCCGCTTGCGTGGGCGCGGCCTTATGCGCGCTGGGCGTGGCCGGCTGGATCTGGGTCGCGCTGCGTCCCGGCGCCCCCGCGCCCGTGGCGGCCCCGCGTCCGATCGCGCAAGCCGCGCCGGCCGTGCTGGTGATGGCCGCGCCCAAGCCGCCCTCGACCCCGGCCCAAAACCTGGCCCTGTTCTATGACGTGCTGGGCGAACAGCGCTATGCCGAGCAGCAGGTCGGCACCCTGTTCGCGCTGGCCGCCAAGGCCGGTTTAAGCCTGAGCCGGGGCGAATACAAGGCGGCCTACGACCAGGCCAGCCGGGTGCATACCTATCAAGTGCTGTTGCCGGTCAAGGGACCGTATCAATCGATCTGGCAATTCAGTCTGCAAGCCCTGCGCGCGGTGCCGTTCGCCTCGCTCGACGAGATCAATTTCAAACGCGACAGCATCAACGACACCGCGCTCGAGGCGCGCCTGCGGCTGACCTTTTATCTGAAGGCCACGGACGGGGCGGTGGCGCCATGACGCCGCGTCAAATCGCGCTGGGCGGGGCGCTGGCGCTGGCGGCCGGCTTGGCTTTTTTCGGCGACAAGAGCCCGTCCGGCCAGGTCAGCGAAGCGGTCGAGCGGCGTCCGGCCGCGGCGGCGAAGTCGGCCTCCGCGTCGGTTCCGGTTCCGGTCCCGGCCCCGGCCCTGGCCAAGTCGCCGGCCAAAGGCGCGGCCGCGCCGGCCGAACCGCAGATCGTCGCCCTGCGTCCGCGCGCGGCCCTGGTGGGCGAGGCCGGCGACGCCGTGTTCGGCGCCGGCGAGGGACCGTTCCTGAGCCAGAATTTCAATCCGCCGCCGCCGCCCCCGCCGCCGCCCGTGGCGGCGCCGCCACCACCGCCGCCGAGCGCGCCGCCTTTGCCCTTCACCTATCTGGGCAAGGCGGTCGGCTCGGGTAGCTGGGAAGTGTTCCTGGTGCGCGGCGACCAAACTTATATCGTGCGCCTTGAAACGGTGATCGATGGCACTTACCGCGTCGACGCGATCGCGCCGCCCGTCATGACGATGACCTATCTGCCTTTGAACCAGGTTCAACAGCTCAACATTGGAGTTAGCGACTGATGTCAAGTCCTTCAAAAACACGGCGCGCCGCGCGCGCCGGCCGATCCCGCGGCGCGCTGAGCGGGCTGGCGCTGCCGCTGCTGGCGCTGGCCTTGAGCGGTTGCGCCGCCCAGATGTCTTTCCACGACGGCAATACCCTGGTCGAGCAGGAGCAAGTCGAAGCGGCCCTGCTGAAATACCAGGACGCCATCACGCGCGAGCCGGGCAACGCCGAGTACCGCGCCGCCTATCTGGTGGCGCGCGACCGCGCCATCACGCGCTATCAGGATCAAGCCGGACGCTATTTGAACAAGGGCCAGCCGGAACTGGCCTTGCCGCTGCTGCAAAGGGTGCTGCGGCTGGACCCGCAAAACGACAAGGCCAAGGCCTGGGTGCGCACGCTGGAGCAGGGCAAGCGGCATGACGCGATGCTGGCCGAGGCGGCCACCGCGATCGAGGCCAAGCAATACGATCCGGCCCGCCAGCGTTTGAACGCCATCCTCACCGAGCGGCCCGGCTACGAGCCGGCCCGCGTCATGCTGCGCGACTTGAACGACAAGCTGGCGCCGCCGCCGGTCGAGGGCGGCCTGGCGCGCGCCTACAAGCAGCCGATCACGATCGAATTTCGCGACGCCCCGCTCAAGCAAGTGTTCGAGGTGATCGCGCGCCGCTCCGGCCTCAATTTCGTGTTCGACAAGGACGTCAAGACCGATACCCGGGCCTCGATCTCGCTCAAGAACAGCACCGTCGAATCGGCCATCTATTTCATGCTGATGACCAATCAGCTGGAACAGCAGGTGATGGACGCGAACACCATCCTGGTCTACCCGAACGTGGCGGCCAAGCTCAAGGAATACCAGGAGATGGTGGTCAAGACCTTCTACCTGGCCAACGCCGACGCCAAGCTGGTGGCCAATACCTTGAAGACCATCCTCAAGTCGCGCGACGTGGTGGTCGATGAAAAGCTCAATCTGCTGATCGTGCGCGACAGCCCGGAAGCGATCCGCCTGGCCGAGCGCCTGGTGGCCTTGCAGGACGTGGCCGAACCGGAAGTGATGCTGGAAGTGGAGATCCTGGAAATCAAACGCAGCCGCCTGCTGGAAATGGGTATCTCCTGGCCGTCCGACGTCAGCCTCACGCCGCTGACGACATCGGTCGGCGGCGGGGTCACCCTGGCCGACCTGCAAAACCTGAACAAGGGCACCATCGGCATCACGGGCATCGGCGCCCGTTTCAAGGCCAACAAAACCGATGGCGACGCCAATTTGCTGGCCAATCCGCGCATCCGCGTGCGCAACAAGGAAAAGGCCAAGATCGTCATTGGCGACAAGGTACCGGTGATCTCGTCGAATAATATCCCGTCGGGGTCGAGCACCATCTCGTCCGAAACCATCAGCTACGTCGATGTGGGCTTGACCTTGAACGCCGAGCCGACCATTTATCTCAACAGCGAGGTGGCGATCCGCATCTCGCTCGAGGTGAGTAATCTGGTGCGCGAGATCGACACCAAATCGGGCAGCGTGGCCTACCAGATCGGCACCCGTCAAGCCTCGACCATGCTGCAATTGAAGGATGGCGAGAACCAGGTGCTGGCCGGCTTGATCAACAGCGAGGACCGCAGCGACGGCAGCAAGGTGCCCGGCCTGGGCGACATGCCGCTGCTGGGGCGCCTGTTCGGCATCAACAAGGACGACCGCCAAAAGACCGAGATCGTGTTGTCGATCACGCCGCATCTGGTGCGCAATATCCAGCGTCCCGACGCCAGCGCCTCGGAATTCACGGCCGGCACCGAGAGCAGCTTCCGGCGCCGCCCCGATCTCAATCCGAAGGGCGTGGCCGAGTTACCGGGACCGGTGCGTCCGGGCCAGGTGATGTCGGGCGGCGCCGGTTCCACCTCCGGCCCGACCGGTCAGCTGCGTCAGCAGCAAGTGCCGGACGTGGGCGCCACGCCGCAATCGGTGCCGCACCCGCAAACCGATTCCGGCGGCCCGGTTTCGGCCCCGACCGCCACCCCGGGCCAGTACGATAACAGCAGCCAGAAGACGGCGCCGACGGCCGGCGGTATTCCGCTTTCGTCGAGCCAGCCGGTGCCGGTGCAGCCGATCGCGCCGCCGCCCGCCGCGCCCGCGCCCGCGCCGTTCCCGGTGCCGGGTTTGCCGACCACCAAATGAGCACCGCCCTGAGCGCGGCCGGTCCGCGCCGCCGGGGTTTCACCCTGATCGAGTTGCTGGTCACGCTGGCGATCCTCGGTTTGCTCGGCACGCTGGTGATTCCGGCCGCCCAGGTCACCGTGCAGCGCCGCCAGGAGCAGGATTTGCGGCGCGCGCTGCGCGAAATCCGGCAAGGCATCGACGCCTATAAGCGGGCTTACGACGAGGGCCACATCGTGCGCGCGCCCGATGTCAGCGGGTATCCGAAGACGCTGGAGTTGCTGGTCGAGGGCGTGCCGGACCAGCGCAATCCGAAGCGGGTGAAGATGTTTTTCCTGCGCCGGCTGCCGCGCGATCCCTTCAACTCCGACCCGGCCCTGAGCGACGCCCAGACCTGGGGCAAGCGCAGTTACGCCAGCGAGGCCGACGAGCCGAAGGAAGGCGACGATGTGTACGATGTGTATTCGAGCTCGGAAAAGATAGGATTGAACGATGTCCCTTACCGAAAATGGTGATCGCGGTCCAGGCCCCCGCGCGGCGGCCGGCTTGAGGCGCGCGCGCAAAGCCGGGCGCGGCTTCACCTTGATCGAATTGCTGGTGGTGCTGGGCATCATCGCCTTGCTGCTGACCCTGGCTGTGCCGCGCTACTTCCCCACTGTCGACAAGGCCAGGGAAACCATCCTGGCCGATAATTTACGCAATCTGCGCGCCACCATCGACCAGTTTTATGGCGACACGGGGCGCTATCCCGATTCGCTCGAACAATTGGTGGAGAAAAAATATCTGCGCGATATGCCGATCGACCCGATCACCGAGAACAGCACCAGCTGGATCGTGGTGCCGCCCGAGGAGGGTTTGCAGGGCAATGTGTACAGCGTGCGCAGCGGCGCCACCGGCAATGACCGGGCCGGCAAACCGTATTCCGAGTGGTAGCCCGATGCCGCGCCTAGTTCGACGCGACGCCGGCTTCACCTATCTGAGCCTGATCATCGTGGTGGCCATCATCGGCTTGGTGGCGGCGGCCGGTTTGAAGATGGGCGCCCTGTTGCAGCGGCGCGCCGCCGAGCAAGAGTTGCTCGAGATCGGCGCCGAGTTCAGCGCCGCGCTGAAGAGTTATGCGACGGCCACCCCGCCCGGCCAAGTCCAGCAACCGCCTGCGCTCAAGGATTTGCTGAAAGACCCGCGCGCGCCCAATATCCGGCGCCATCTGCGTAAATTGTATGCCGATCCCATGACCGGCAAGGCCGAATGGGGCGTGATGTATGTGGCCGGCGAAACCGGGGTGGTGGGGGTCTACAGCCTGTCGCAGGCGCAGCCGATCAAGGTAAGCAATTTCGACGCCCGCTTCCCCAACTTCGATGGCAAGGAACATCTATCGGATTGGAAATTCACCATGGCCGGCCAGGGCGCGGCCGCGCAACCGGCCGTGCCGGCGCCGCCCGGCGGCATTCCTGGCCCTGGCGGCGCGCTCACCCCGAATCCGGCGCCCACGCCGGGCATCGGCCCCGGTATCGGCCCCGGCCCCGGTCCCGGTCCCTTCCCGGGCGCCGTGCCGGCGCGGCCGCAGCCCGTCTCGCCGGCCAATCCGCCGCCGGCGCCGCCCGTCAACGAGCCGCTGCCGGCGCCGTCCGAGCCGCCGCCGCAGTAGGCGGCTCAGCGCGCGGTGCGTTTGAAATCGTTGAGGCGGAAACCCATCGCCGCCAGCGCGGCGAAATAGGTGAGGCCGCAGGCGCCGATGATCAGCATCAGCGCGCCGAAACGCAGCAGGGGCGTGCCGCGCAGGGCCAGCCAGTCGAAGCGGCCGGCGCCGAACAGGGCCACCGCCGCCATCAAGCTCACCGCGATGGCCAGGCGCAGATAAAACTTGCCCCACCCCGGCAGCGGCCGGTAACTGCCGTTCTTGCGCAAGCCGGTGTACAGCAGGGCCGCGTTCAGGCAGGCGCCCAGGCCGATCGACAGGGCCAGCCCGGCCACCTTGAAGTAAGGCACGAAGACCATGTTCATGAGCTGGGTAGCCAGCAGCACCCCGACGGCGATCTTGACCGGGGTGCGAATGTCTTGCTTGGAGTAAAAGGCCGGCGCCAGGGTCTTGACCAGGATGATGCCCAGCAAGCCGACGCTGTACGCCATCAGCGGCTGGGCCGACATGAGCGCGGCTTGGTCGGTGAATTTGCCGTAATGGAAAAGCGAGGCGATCAGCGGCAGCGCCAAGGTCGCCATGCCGACCGCCGCCGGTAGCGCCAGCAGGAAGGTCAGGCGCAAGCCCCAATCGAGCAGCGACGAATATTCCTCGGCGTCCTGGTCGAGATTGGCTTTCGCCAGGCTGGGCAGCAATACCGTGCCCAGCGCCACCCCCAGCATGGCGGTGGGAAATTCCATCAAGCGGTCGGCGTTGGTCAGCCAGGAAATGCTACCCTCGACCAGGCGCGAAGCGATGCTGGTGTTGATCATCAGGCTGATCTGGGCCGCCGATACGGCGAACACGGCCGGCCCCATTTTCTTGAGCACGCGGCGCACGCCCGGGTCGCGCAGGCTGGCCACGGGATGGAAGGATAGTCGCGGCAACATGCCGATCTTGGCCAGGGCCGGCAGCTGAATCGCCACCTGCAGCACGCCGCCCATGAACACGGCGATGGCCATGGCGTAAATCGGTTGCGCCAGATGGGGCGCCAGGAACAGCGAGGCGGCGATGAAGGTAAGGTTCAGCAGCACCGGGGTGACGGCCGGAATCTTGAACTGGTGCCAGGTGTTGAGCACGCCGCCGGCCAGCGCCACGAAGGACATGAAGCTAATATAGGGGAACATCAGGCGCGTCATCCAGACCGCCGCGTCGAAGGCGCCCGGCTTGTCGTTCAAGCCGGTGGCGATCAGGTACACGAACCAGGGCGCGCCCACGATGCCCAGGCCGCTCACCAGCAGGGTGGCCCAGACCAGGGTGGTGGCCACATGATCGGCCAGGGTCTTGCTGGCCGCTTGGCCGTGCTGGTTCTTGAATTCGGCCAGGATCGGCACGAAGGCTTGCGAAAAAGCGCCCTCGGCGAACAGGCGGCGCAGCAGATTCGGAATGCGGAAAGCGACGATGAAGGCGTCGGTATAGGCATTGGCGCCGAAGGCCCGCGCGAACAGGCTTTCGCGCAACAAGCCGGTGACGCGCGAGAGCATGGTCATGCTGGAAATGGCGGCGAGGGTTCTAAGCAAGTTCATGGGGCGAGATTATAGCCGGCCGCGCGCGGCCCCGATGCCATGCGAGGAAACTATATCGCCGCGCCGGGGGCGCCGCCCGAGCCGGCGCGCCAGTTTTTCTTGTATTTTGAATTGCTCCCGCTTCAAAACCTCGCTATAATCGAAGGCTGTACAGAATTCTGTTACGCAGACACTAATGTTTGACAGGCACTGGTTTGGCACACATGGTTCGGCAGATGCACAGAACGCACCGGTTTGGCAAACACTAATGTTTGCAAACGCAACTTGACCCTGTTTTAGGAAATTCCATGGCAAATACCGCACAAGCGCGCAAACGCGCTCGTCAAGCAGTGAAGCAAAACGCACACAATTCGTCCCAGCGTTCGACCCTGCGCACGGCTATCAAAGCCGTTCGCAAGGCGATCCAAGGTGGTGACAAAGCCGCCGCCGCGGCGATCTTCCAAGCATCCGTGTCGACCATCGACCGTATCGCCGACAAGAAAATCATCCACAAAAACAAAGCCGCACGCCATAAGAGCCGTCTGGCGGCCGCTTTGAAAGCGCTGTCGGCCTAAGTTCGTTTCGCGCGGCTGCCCAGGCGGCCGTTTTCCGGGCCGGTGCCGACCTTTGGTCGCGCTTGGTCATGGCGAGTGTAGCAACGGTCCGATGCAATCGGCCGCGGCCGCCGCGAACGCATAAAAAACCCGCTTGACTCGGTCACGCGGGTTTTTTGCCGTCCGTGCTAACGCATCGGCAAGTGGTCGACCGTGGCGCCCGGTTTGATGTTTTTTTGCTGAAACCAGCCGAGCCGCATTTCCAGCGCGTACAGCACCGGCATCGCTTTTTTCGAGCAATGGCTGTCGAGCGTGTGCGGCTGCATGTCCTCGATATTGACGATGCGGCCGTCGGTGTCGATGAAGGCCACCGATAGCGGCAATTCGGTGTTTTTCATCCACATGCAGCGCGTGCCGGGCTGCTCGAACACGAACACCATGCCGGCGTCGGCGGCCAATTTTTCACGCCGCATCAAGCCTTGCTCGCGCTGGGCCTCGGTGGCGGCCACTTCGGCGCGCACCTGATGGCCGTCCACCGCCAGCTGGGTCACGTGAAACTGCTGGGTTTGCGCCGCGGCGGGCGCGCAGGCGCCAACCAGGGCGGCCGCGAGCGAGGGAGCGGTCAGCCGTGCCAAAAAAGTTTTCATGGGAAATGGTCGATGGGGCGGTCGGGCCGGGCGGCCGCGCAAGGGGGCGCGCGCCTCGGGTGGCAACGTCACGGCGTGCGGGACGAAACAGCGGGCGTTAAAAAAGGCAGGACCAGCCTGCCTTCTTCATGAAACCAAAACGATTACTTGCCGGTCGCTGGAGCTTCAGCGGTCGAAGCCGATGCCGAAGCGGCGGCTTTAGCTTTGTGGGCTTTTTTAGCTTTAGGAGCTGGGGTCGAAGCTTCCATCGAAGCGGCAGGAGCCGAAGCCATCGAAGGAGCGGCGCTAGCCGAAGCGGCAGGAGCCGAAGCTGCTGGAGCCGAAGCGACAGCCGAAGCCGAAGCAGCGAAAGCCGAAGCGGCGAACAGGGAAGCAACCAGAGCAGCGATAATTTTGGACATTTTGAATTCCTTTAACATGTTTAAGAAACAGCGATTCTGATGAATCTGGTCCATTAACGCGGGCAATAACTTGTTGGTTGACATGTTTTTTCAGAAAAACGCATTTTTCTGAAAAAAAATTGATCGCGCGCGGGAACCGTTCGTCACATCCTTGCGAAAAGTCTAGTCGGCGCGCCATGCGTCGGCGGCCACTTCGCGCCATTGTCCCGGCATGAGCGGGTGGCTGGCCAGCGAAAACGGCCCGATCGCGCTGCGCACCAGGCGCAGGGTGGGCAGGCCGACGGCCGCCGTCATGCGTCGCACCTGGCGGTTCTTGCCCTCGACGATGGTGAGCGCCAGCCAGGCGGTGGCTTGGTCGGCGCGGCTGCGGATCGGCGGCTGGCGCGGCCACAGCCAGTCCGGCTCGGCGATGCGCGCCGCCTGGCAGGGTTGGGTCACGAAGTCGCCCAGGTCGAGCGGCGCGCGCAAACGCGCCAGCGCGGCCGCGTCGGGCACGCCCTCGACTTGCACCAGATAGGTTTTCGGCTGTTTGCGTTCGGGGTGGCTGATCGCGTGTTGCAGGCGGCCGTCGTCGGTGAGCAGCAGCAAGCCCTCGCTGTCGGCGTCGAGCCGGCCGGCCGGGTAGACCCCCGGCACGGCGACATAATCGGCCAGCGTCGCGCGCTCGGCCTGGGCGGAAAACTGGCACAATACCTGGAATGGCTTGTTAAAGAGGATTAATGGCATGCTGTAGAGGGCGTTGTGGGGCGGGCGTAATTGCCTGTGTCGTAAAACCGTGGCGCCTAGTAAAATACTAGTGCATAATGTGAAACGCCTGTCTTATGTCTTATAGAAGACTTGGATGGAAGACTGAGTTGCACTTCATAGTTTTGTATTCATTCAGATTGCAGAATCGCGCCGCCGGCCGGTTTCCGTTTTGTCAACGGCCGCCGGTGGCGCACACCTTCGGAGAACACGATGTATCAACATATCACTGTACCTGCTGACGGCGCGAAAATCACCGTCAAGGCCGACTTTTCGCTGACTGTACCAGATAATCCCATCATTCCTTACATCGAAGGCGACGGCACCGGTGTCGACATCAGCCCCGTGATGATCAAGGTGATCGACGCGGCCGTGGCCAAGGCCTACGGCGGCAAGCGCAAGATCAGCTGGATGGAAATTTTCGCCGGCGAAAAATCGACCACCGTGTACGGCCCCGATGTGTGGCTGCCGGAAGAGACGCTCGAAGTGCTCAAGGACTATGTGGTCTCGATCAAGGGTCCCCTGACCACCCCGGTCGGCGGCGGCATCCGTTCGCTCAACGTGGCGCTGCGCCAGCAGCTCGACCTGTATGTCTGCCTGCGCCCGGTGCGTTACTTCACCGGCGTGCCGTCGCCGGTGCGGGAGCCGGAAAAAACCGACATGGTGATTTTCCGCGAAAATTCGGAAGACATCTACGCCGGCATCGAATGGCAAGAAGGCTCCGAGGGCGCCAAGAAGTTGATCGCGTTCTTGACCAAGGAAATGGGCGTCACCAAGATCCGCTTCCCGGACACCTCGGGCATCGGCGTCAAGCCGGTCTCGCGCGAAGGCACCGAGCGCCTGGTGCGCAAGGCGATCCAGTACGCCATCGACAACGACAAGCCTTCCGTGACGATCGTTCACAAAGGTAACATCATGAAGTACACCGAAGGCGGCTTCCGCGACTGGGCCTATGCCCTGGCGCAAAAGGAATTCGGCGCCGAGCTGATCGACGGCGGCCCGTGGTCCAAGTTCAAGAACCCGAAAACCGGGCGCGACATCATCGTCAAGGATTCGATCGCCGATGCGTTCTTGCAACAGATTCTGTTGCGTCCGAACGAGTACAGCGTGATCGCCACCCTGAACTTGAACGGCGATTACATCTCCGACGCGCTGGCGGCCCAGGTCGGCGGGATCGGCATCGCGCCGGGCGCCAACCTGTCGGACTCGGTGGCCATGTTCGAAGCCACCCACGGCACCGCGCCCAAGTACGCCGGCAAGGACTATGTGAACCCCGGTTCCCTGATCCTGTCCGCCGAAATGATGTTGCGCCACATGGGCTGGCTCGAAGCGGCCGACCTGGTGATCGAATCGATGCAAAAATCGATAGCCTCGAAACGCGTGACCTACGATTTCGCCCGTTTGATGGAAGGCGCCACGCAAGTGTCGTGTTCCGGTTTCGGCGACGTGATGATCGAACATATGTGAGATTGGCGCAACAGGACGGCGCGTTTGCCGTCCGGCGCCGATTCGCCGATTTACAACAGATCGGCGCGCGGCGGCCAAACGCCAGACCAAAAAAAACCCCGCGTCGCGGGGTTTTTCACTTCCAGGGCCTGAACTTGCTTAGGCCGACTGGATGTTGGAAGCTTGCTTGCCTTTAGGGCCTTGCGTGACTTCGAACTGAACTTTTTGACCTTCTTTGAGGGTCTTGAAACCGTTCATGTTGATTGCGGAGAAGTGCGCAAACAAATCTTCGCCGCCATCATCTGGAGTGATGAAGCCAAAACCTTTGGAATCATTGAACCACTTAACTGTACCTGTTGCCATAAAAAGAACTTTCAAAATTAAAACATATCACACGAGCCATAAAAGCAAGAAGCTTCTTGCCCCCTCCTCGACGCCTCACTTCTTATCAACATGTACATTTCCGCACTAGTTGATACCGCATTGTTGGCGGAATAACTAGTGAAGTCAAGCGCTTTTCCACGGCTGTCGTTAATTTGTTTGTGACATGCAAGAAAGCAACTCTTGAATTTACCGATTGGGTCGCCATCTGCGCAGAGTCGAGAAAACGCGTAATATTGAAATCAATTGGAAGTGCGCTGATATTTGCGCATTGCATCTACCCTGAAAGCATTAGAATAAGCGTATGGCAACCAAGCACGATTCCGAAACCCTGCTGGAGCGGCAGACCGTCAAGCCGCCGCCCCTGTACCAGGTGGCCCTGCTCAATGACGACTACACGCCGATGGAGTTCGTGGTGGCGATCATCCAGGAATATTTTAATAAAGACCGCGAAACGGCGACGCAGATCA
>JAYVUV010000411.1:0-38164 GCA_043787615.1 Janthinobacterium sp.
GGGGGTGAATTGGTTCGATTTGCCGAGGAAGAATTGGGAGGCTTGCTCCGAGAACATGCGGCTGGCGGCGTTTTGCTGGCTGACGATCACCACCGTTTCGGCGCCGGCGGACAGCGTCGTCGCGGCCAGCGCCGACAGCAAAAAAGTCTTCATCAAGGTTTTCATGGCTGGTCCGATCAGAAAACGAAATCAAGCGTGGCGCCGACCACGGTGACGGGGCGGGTATAGCCGGCGGCGGGGCCGAGCAGCGCACCCGATTTGTATTTGGGTTTGACGCGGTCGATCTGGACCTTCAAGTCGACCGATTTGGCGAAGTCCCAGCGCACGCCGATCAGGTCGGAATTCTGCCCGTTGGGGGCGATGAGTCCTCCGACAGCGGCACCCAAAGGGCCGGTGGTGGGGAAATTGGCCGGCACCCGGATCGGCGTTCCCTTGGTTTTAAAGGTATTGTGCGAGTAATAAGGCATGACCGTGCCGAAGCGGTAGCCGGCCATGGCGTACCACGCGTCGACGTTCGGTATATGCATGAAATCTTTGGTACGGCGCCGGGTATATTCTGTCTGCAATACAATGTTGCGCCAATCCATAGCCACGGCGAAGGAGGAAGTGTTCAGTTTCTTATCCGAAAAATGCAGATCGGAGGCGGTGTCCAGAAAACCGGCCGCGCGCGCCCCGTTGCTCAGATTATTGAGAAACGCGATATCGTTGGAAGTAAGTTTGGCAGTGGTGTCGCTGAAGCGAAATTGGAAGGGTGCATAGTCGGCCAAGAACGCGAAGCCATAGCCCGGAGCGCGGAAGGTGGCGGTGGTGCCGCCGACCGACAGTCGGCCGCGCGCCACGCCCACAAAGGGTTGCAGCGTCAAATTGAGCTCGCCAATGGCGTGCTGATAAGTGAGGTCGACGCCGTCGGTGCTTTCGATCGGACTTTGGCTGTACACCTCGATCGGCGGACGCATCATGGTGTTGGCGTAGCCGACATTCTGGTAGTCGGAAGTGAAGAAAGTCGGCAGCACGATGCGGCCCACGCGCACGCTTACTTCATCGTTGACCTTGGCTTTGAGGAAGGCCCAAGTCAAGTCCGTGGTGAAGCCGGGCAGAGGGCCTTTTCGGGTCAGGATCTGCACCGTGCCGGATAGCCAGTCGTTGGCTTTGTAGCTGGCCTGCAGGCCGAGATTGGTGTCCAGGCCGATGCGGGCCTCGTCGGAGACGCCTTCGGCCTGGTTATATCGCACAAAGCGCACTTGATCGGTATTGGTTTTGGCCATACCCATCGTGCCGAAGCCGCTGACCGTCAAGTCGCCCGTATCGAACACGGCGGCTTGGGCCGGGAAGGCGGCGTTCACAGCCAACGCCATGCCCACTGTGAGTAATTTTTTCATGGATTACATTCCTCAAAGTTATCTTTACATGAATCTATGAAGTACAAAATAGGTCGCCGCGCGGTGCCGTCGTTCCGCACCGCCGCGTATGGCTAAACATTAGGCTAATTCATATCCAAGATAAAAGGAAAATCCGTTAAAACCTTCCGGTTTATATTAATTGTGGTTTTTTTGTTTGGAAATAATATGGATTCCCTAACTGTGCAATTGGATTCGCGCGATGGGGATGGATGTTATTTGATTAATATGGCTATATACTAACGGTATATTCGCGCGCGGTGGCGGATAGAGAAAGCGGAATGGTTGTCAGGCGCGGCTTGTTTTATTCGAGATAAGACGTCGGGACGTGCGCGCGCCGCCCGCGAATAAGCGCGCGGGGCATGCCATCGGTGGAGCGGATCTGGCCTTATTTGATCGCGCTATACAGCCAAAAACGTTCGCTGGTGACGCCCGGGCGCGAACCGAGCCATATTTGCCGCCATTTTGTCGGATCGAGCGCGGGCGCGCCCAGCGCCGCGTCGTACTGCACCAGCAGGATAGTGCAATCGGCGCGCGGCGTGACGTCCAGCCGGACCGCGTCGCGGCCCCGCACATAGCGCAGCATGGCGCGCTCGCCTTCGCCCAGAAACATACTCGAGACGCAATTGGCGTCGGCCGGAATCGGCATCGCCACGAACACTGCGCGATAACTTTTGGCGTAGTCCAGCCAAGGCATCCACAGCGTGCTCAATAGCGACCAGGTCAAGGTCAAGCCGATCACCCACGCCGCCAAGCCGCGCCCCGGACGCCGCCAGAGCGTGCGCATCAACGCGGCCGCGCCCAGGGTCAGCGCCACGGCGCACAGGGCCGGCCCGGCCTCGAAACGCGGTACGAATTCGGCAGGCAACAGGCGCAGCACGCGCGGCCAGGCCGGCGGCGCGCCGGTGCGCATCATGATGGCCCAGCCGGTCCAGATCGCTCCGGACAGCAGCCCGAACAGGACCGCGGCGGCCATCGCCAGGCTCAGGTCGGCGGCCTTCGGCAAGCGGGTCGCGCCCGGCGCCGCGAGGATGGCGATCGGCACCATCAAGGGCCAGGCGTACACGCAACGGCCGGAAGAGGACACTGACAGCACCACCATCAGCACGCCGAACGCCACCAGCGCGAACTGGACGGGTGGCTCGGACAAGGCGCCGCGCCGCTTTTGCCACAAGGTCCATAACGCCAGCGGCAAGCCGGGGAAGGTGAACCACGGAATGGTCTGGGTCCAAAACCACGGCAGATGTTCGGCGCCCAATTGCGCCACCGAAAAACCGAAAAAACGGCCGATATTGTTGATCCAGAACCAGTCGATGAACAAGGCGGGCGCGCGCAGATACAGGGCGATCGGCCAGATCAGGCACCAAGGCGCGCTCACCAGCGCGGCCAGCGCGAGGCCGCGCCGGTAGGCCGCGCCGCGCCACTGATAAAAGCAGACCGGCAGCAGCAAGGCGGTGGCCGCCATCACGGCCGGGCCCAGCAAGCCTTTGGACAGGAAGGCGATGCCGGCGCCCAGTCCCAACAAAACGCCGCCGGCCCGCACGCGCGTGCGCACGGTGGCGAAGCCGAGCGCCGAGAGGGCGAAACCGGTCAGCAGCGCAATGTCGGGCATCATCAGATGGCTTTGCACCAGGCTGCCGAAGCACGCGATCAAGACCATCACCGCGTAGCGTCCGCCGTCCCGGCCCCACCACAAGCGGCTGGCCGACGCCAGCGCCCAGCAGGTGATCAGCATGAAAAAGGCGGCCGCCAGGCGGGCGCCGTCGTGCAGCGGCAACCAGCCGGACAGCAAGTGGGCGCAGCCCGTCGCCACCCAGTAAAACAGGGGCGGCTTTTCCATGAAAGGATAGCCGGCCAGGGTCGGCACCAGCCAGTCGGCGCTGTCGTACATATGCTGCACCACGCCAAACACATAGGCTTCGTCGGCCTTCCACGGGTCGTGGCCGGTCAAGCCGGCGAAGATGTAGACCAGTATCAGCACCGCGTACGGTTGCCAGCCGGACGATACGGCGAGCGGCGCGGCGGGCGCGGCGATGGATGGGCGGGTGGCGCGCGTGCGTGCGGTGTCGCGTATCGAAGTGGTGTCGAGCATGGACGGTTACTGCATGGCTGGTCGAGGGAGGTGGGTGTCTCGACAGCCGGAGAACGATGGGCTCGGTCATGGCGCGATGTAACGCCATTGTATCGGTTTGTATCCTAGTGTATCAATGAGAAATCGATATATTTGAACAAGCACATTAAAATTTTGATCAGTTTGATGCGTGCGCGATACGCAAGGGGCGGGCGCGGGCCGGCGCGGCGGCGACCGGCCCGTGTGCGCTATTTTTTCGTATAGCGATGGTCGACCGTGAAGGTCGCGCCACTTGGCGTGAGCAGATACAAGTTATTACCGTCCAGATACAAGCCGAGGCCGCGATTTTGCGCGGGCAACACTTCATTGTCGTTGACGCAGGCCGAAACGGCGCCGGCGATAGTGATGCACGATCGCGCCACGCCATTGTCGACCACATGCGTGACGCCGCTGCCGCTCGCCACCAGGGTGTAGGGCGGCAACACCGTATTCATATTGTCGACCTTGATCGAGGCCGAGGTGGCGCCCTGGGTCAAGCTGACCGGCGCCGTGAGGGAGCCGCCGAAGGTGGCGTTGACGGCCGTGCTCAAGCTCACCGTGCCCAGGATCGGGCCGCCGCAACCGGACAGCAGATAATAATCCTGGCGCGTGTTCAGGGTCAGCACCTCGCTGCTGGTGGGCGAGAGCGCGATCGACACGGTTTCGCGCACATGGTCGTCGCAAGCGCCTTCCCACGCGCCGCCGTAGCCGCTCAAGTGTAAAGCCGTCGGCGGCGCCGGCAGCGGAGCGGGCACGTCGCCACCACCGCCGCCACCGCATCCGGCGAGCGACGCCGCCAGCACCGCGCCCAGCCATCCGATCTGTTTCATAGTGTGCTTTCCTGCCGGGCGGGCCGGCGTTGCTTGTTATTCATTTTGTCATTCTACTAAAATTCTCTTGCAAAATCGCCAGATCGCTTTACATTCGGCGTGTGTGTGGCGCGGCGGATGGATTGATCATGGTGATATCGAAATATAGATCAATTGTTCATATATTATTATTGGACCGACATCGGTTGCCTCGTTATGATCTGGCCAGGAAACTAGCCGGGCAGACGATCCGGCACACGATCCGCGGTAACGGCCGTCGGCACCGTCACTTGCCGAACTATAACAACGGAGACGATATGAATGTAACTAAACGACAAACCGTGCTGGCCCTGCTGATCGGCGCGCTGGCGGCGCACGCCCCGGGCGCCTTCGCGGCCGATAAAAAGATCGTGCTTGGCTTCGCCCAGGTCGGCGCCGAAAGCGAATGGCGCAGCGCCAACACCCAATCGATCAAGTCGACCGCCCAAAAAGAGGGGGTCACGCTCAAGTTCTCCGACGCCCAGCAAAAACAGGAAAACCAGATCAAGGCGATCCGCTCCTATATCGCGCAAAAGGTCGACGTGATCGCCTTCTCGCCGGTGGTCGAATCGGGCTGGGATACCGTGCTCAAGGAAGCCAAGGCCGCCAAGATTCCAGTCATCCTGACCGACCGTGGCGTCGACAGCAAGGACACCTCGCTGTATGTGACCATGATCGGCTCCGACTTCATCGAGGAAGGCCGCAAGGCGGGCAAGTGGCTGGTCGAGAAATTCAAGGATAGCAAGACGCCGGTCAATATCGTCGAGTTGCAAGGCACCGTCGGTTCGGCCCCGGCCATCGACCGCAAGAAAGGTTTCGAGGAAATCGTTTCCAAGGAAGCCAATTTCAAGATCATCCGCTCCCAGACCGGCGACTTCACCCGCACCAAGGGCAAGGAAGTGATGGAGGCTTTCCTCAAGGCCGAGGGCAAGAACATCAATGTGGTCTACGCCCATAACGACGACATGGCCATCGGCGCCATCCAGGCGATCGAAGAAGCGGGCTTGAAACCGGCCAAGGACATCGTCATCGTCTCGATCGACGGCGTCAAGGGCGCGTTCGAGGCCATGGCGGCAGGCAAACTGAACGTGACGATCGAATGCAGCCCGCTGCTCGGTCCGCAACTGATGGCGACCGCGCGCGACGCGCTGGCCGGCAAGGTCATTCCGAAGCGTATCATCACCACCGAAGGGATTTTCCCGATGGAAGTGGCGGCCAAGGAATTACCTAACCGTAAATATTGATACGGCTTGGATCGATCCGGCGGCTGGTACGATTTAGCCATCGGGACGATCCTTCCTATCTATCGATCGCCCATCGGCCGCCGGCAGCGGCCGCCGATGGCGAAGCATCCAGACATTGAGCCCGGCCCGCGCGCCGGGCAGCGGGAAACCATGACCATGTCAAGCACCCAGCCTTTCGCAGTGGCCGGCGGCGCCATCGATCGCTCGATCGGTGACGGCGCCGATGACGGCGCGTCCGCGCCCATGCTGGCCATGCGCGGCATCGGCAAGCGTTACCCGGGCGTGCAAGCGCTCTCGCAAGTGGGCTTGCGCCTGTTCGGCGGCGAAATCCACGTGTTGATGGGCCAGAACGGGGCCGGCAAATCGACCCTGATCAAGGTCTTGACCGGGGTCGAACAGCCCGACGCCGGCGCCATCGTGCTGCGCGGGCTGCCGATTCGCCCGGCCTCGGTGCTGCAGGCGCAAACGCTGGGCATCAGCACCGTGTACCAGGAACTCAATCTGTGCCCGAATTTGTCGGTGGCGGAAAACATCCACATCGGCCGCTTTCCCATGCGCGCCTTCGGCATCGACTGGCGCGCGCTGGAGCGCCGCGCCGAGCGCATTTTGGGCGAGCTCAATATCGTCATCGACGTCAGCCAGCCGCTGTCGCGCTATCCGGTGGCGATCCAGCAGATGGTGGCGATCGCGCGCGCCGTCAGCGCCGAGGCCCAGATCCTGATCCTGGACGAACCGACTTCCTCGCTCGACGACGGCGAGGTCGAACGCCTGTTCGGCGTGATGCGCCAATTACGCGCCAAGGGCATGGCGATCCTGTTCGTGACCCATTTCCTGGACCAGACCTACGCCGTGGCCGACCGCATCACGGTGCTGCGCAACGGCGAGCGCGAAGGCGAATACCTGGCCGCCGAGCTGCCGCGCCTGACCCTGATCAACAAGATGGTCGGGCGCGAACTGGCGCCCGATTCGGGCGGCGCCAAGGCCGCCGCAGGCGCCGATTCGGGCGCGCCGGCGCCGGCCCCGTTCCTGGCGGCCCAGGGCCTGGGCCGGGCCGGCTCGATCCAGCCGCTCGACCTGGAGCTGTTTCGCGGCCAGGTGCTGGGCCTGGGCGGCTTGCTCGGTTCCGGGCGCAGCGAAATCGCGCGCCTCTTGTTCGGCATCGACCACGCCGACAGCGGCGCCTTGCGGGTCGGCGGCAAGGCCGCGCGTTTTCGCTCGCCGCAGGACGCGGTGCGGCACGGCATCGCGCTGTGTCCGGAAGAGCGCAAGACCGAGGGCATCTTCGCCGAGCTGTCGATCCGCGACAACATCACCGTCGCGCTGCAAGCCAAGCGCGGCCTGCTGCGCTTTTTGCCGGCCAAGCGTCAGCGCCAGCTGGCCGACCAGTACATCGCGCAGCTCGGCATCCGCACCCCCGACGCCGACAAGCCGATCGGCCTGCTCTCGGGCGGCAACCAGCAAAAGGCCTTGCTGGCGCGCTGGCTGGCCACCGATCCGGCCATGCTGATCCTGGACGAGCCGACCCGCGGCATCGACGTCGGCGCCAAGCTTGAAATCATGGATTTGATCGTGGCCCAGTGCCGCAAGGGCATGGCGATCCTGTTCATTTCCTCGGAGATGAGCGAGGTGCTGCGCATCAGCGACCGCATCGCCGTGCTGCGCGACCGCCACAAGATCGGCGAGCGCGGCGCCGGCGACATCGATGAACAAGGAATTTACCAAATGATCGCCGGAGCCCAGCCATGACCCGCAGTTCACCTTTTCCGGCCTGGCACAGCGTCCACCAGCACCGCCTGTTTTGGCCGCTGGTGACGCTGGCCTTGCTGGCCCTGCTCAACGTCAGCTTCAATCACGCGTTTTTCCATATCGAGATCAAATCGGGCCACTTGTACGGCAGCGTGATCGACATCGTCAACCGGGCCGCGCCGATGATGCTGGTGGCGCTCGGCATGACGCTGGTGATCGCCACCCGCGGCATCGACATTTCGGTCGGCGCGGTGGTGGCCATCAGCGGCGCGGTGGCGGCGGTGCTGATCGTGGCCAAACTGCCGCTGGCGCTGGCCGTGCCGGCCGCCCTGGGCGCGGCGCTGCTGTGCGGCTTGTGGAACGGCGTGCTGGTGGCGGCGGTGGGCATGCAAGCCATCATCGCCACCCTGATCCTGATGGTGGCCGGTCGCGGCATCGCCCAATTGATCAGCGGCGGCCAGATCATCACGATTTACGACGAACCGTTTTTCTTCATCGGCACCGGCTTTTTATTCGGCCTGCCGTTCGCGCTGTATCTGGTGCTGGCCGTGTATCTGCTGCTGACGGCGCTGATGCGGCGCACCGCGCTCGGCCTGTTCATCCAGGCGGTCGGCATCAATCCGCAGGCGGCCCGCTTCGCCGGCATCAACGCGCGCGCCCTGATCATCGCGGTGTACGCCTTCTGCGGCCTGACCGCCGGCATCGCCGGCTTGATCGTGGCGGCCAACGTCAAAAGCGCCGACAGCAACAACGCCGGCCTGCTGCTGGAACTGGACGCGATCCTGGCCGTGGTCCTGGGCGGCACCTCGCTGGCCGGCGGCAAATTCAGCCTGACCGGCAGCTTGATCGGGGCGCTCATCATCCAGACCCTGACCTACGCCATTTATTCGATGGGCGTGCCGCCCGAAGTCAACCTGGTGGTCAAGGCCGCCGTGGTGTTTTCGGTGTGCCTGATCCAGTCCGACACCACCCGCGCGCTGCTGCTGCAATGGCTGCCGCGCCGCCAGCTAGGAAATTGACCATGCGTCCGCCCCTCATTCACGCCCGCGCCTTGCCGCTGGCCGTCACCAGCGCCCTGTTCCTGCTCATGTTCGGCTACGGCTCGATCAGCTACGACGGCTTCTTTTCGCCGCAAGTGTTCCTCAACCTGTTCATCGACAACGCCTTCCTGTGCGTGGCGGCGATCGGCATCACCTTCGTCATCCTGTCGGGCGGGATCGATTTGTCGATCGGCGCGGTGGCCGCGCTCACCACCATGGTCTCGGCCATCCTGGTCCAGCACCACCACTGGGGCGTGTGGCCGGCCACCTTGCTGGTGCTGGCCATGGGCACCGTGTTCGGGCTGGCGATGGGGGTGATGATCCAGGTGTTCAAGCTTCAACCCTTCATCGTCACCCTGGGCGGCATGTTTTTGGCGCGCGGCTTGTGCTATGTGCTCAGCATCGACTCGATCTCGATCACCGATCCGGTCTACACCGCCATCTCGCAGCACAAGATCATGCTGGGCGCCGAGGCCTTCATTTCGGTCAATGTGGTGATCGCGCTGGTGGTGCTGGCGCTGGCGATTTATCTGGCCCACTACAGCCGCTTCGGCCGCAGCGTGTACGCGATCGGCGGCAACGAGCGCTCGGCCCTGTTGATGGGGCTACCGGTGGCGCGCACCAAGATCCTGGTCTACACCTTGAGCGGCTTTTGCTCGGCGCTGTCGGGCGTGATGCTGACGTTTTATATGTTGTCCGGCTACGGCTTGCACGTGCAGGGCATGGAGCTGGACGCCATCGCCGCCGTGGTGATCGGCGGCACCCTGCTCACCGGCGGCGTCGGTTACGTGGCCGGCACCCTGGTCGGGGTGCTGATCCTGGGGATCATCCAGTCCTTGATCATGTTCGACGGCAGTTTCAGCTCGTGGTGGACGCGCATCGCCGTGGGCGGATTGTTGTGCGTGTTCTGCGTCATGCAGCGCGTGCTGGAACGGGCCAAGCCGCGCCTGGCCGCCACCTCCGGCCCGGCCGGCGGCGCCAAGGTGGCGGACGCGCCCAAGCCGTTGCCGCCGCAGGCCGGCGAGCCCGCGCGCGCGCAGTCCTTGCATACGGCGGCCATGCCCGCGTCGCGCTAACAGCGGGCCGGCGCGTTTGGATCGGCGCGCCGCGCCGCTGTGTTTGCGTCGCCATCGCGCCGACGCAACGCGCCGACGCAACGCGCCGGCGCAAACACGCAGCGGTCTATCTCGATGGGTTTAGCGCGGCGCCCATTCGGGCGTCAAGGTGAAGCGCACTTGCGTGCTGGCGCCGGGAGCCAGCACGGCGCCGCCCACTTGCGACTGCGGATAGCCGCCCAGATTGAGCCAGTCGGTGCAATTGCTGACCGGCTCGATGCAAAAGTGATCGGCCGCCTCGGGCGAATACAGCACGAAATAGTCGAGCGGCGCGTCGGCCCGCAGGGTCAGCGAACTGGCTTGCGCCAAGTCCCCGGTGGCCGGCCAGTCGACCCGCGCGGCGTGCTCCCATCCGATAAAATTATTATCCTGTACCACCTCGGCCAGCAGCACGCCGTCGCGCAGCCGCGCCAGCAGGGCGGGTTGTTCCAGCCCGGTCGGCATCACCTCCGCGTCGCCGCCCCACATGGACTCGACCCTGGTGGACAAGGTGGTGCCGGGGCGGTGCGGCAGATAGGGATGGTGGCCCAGCCCGAACGGCATCGGCGCGGCGCCCCGGTTTTCGATCTCGATCTCGACCGTCAGTCGGCCTTCGCGCAGGGTGAAGGTTTGGGTGGCGCGGAAAGGGTAGGGCCACACGTCGCCCGGATAATCGAGTCCCAGGCGCGCGAAATCGGCGCCTTGTTCCAGCACGGTCCAGGCTTGCTGCCAGCCGTAGCCGTGGATGGTGTGGGGCGAGCCGGCCCGGTTCGACGGCAGCGCCACTTGGCGTCCCTCGAAGGTGAAGCGGCCATCGCGGATGCGGTTACAAAACGGTAGCAGCGGAAAGCTGGCCATGCCTTCGGCCTCGCCGTCGCGCAGCGCCTCCGGCGAGGCCGGGCGCAGCCAGTGGTGAATCCGGCCTTCGCGCCGGCTGTAAAAGGCGGCGATCGAGCCGCCGATGGTGGGAGCGATGTCCAGCGTCAGCGCGTTTTCGGACAGCGAGATGATGGGGGGGGTGGCGGGTGCCGTCATGGTGGTCTATCGTAGCCGAAGGAGGCCAATGGTATGCAATGCGCGCCCGCCCCGCAATCACTTTTTCCGCGCCGCCGATCACCGAAGCGGTATCGATTTTCGGCACCGCGTCGACCAACGCGGCGCGCTTCGGTTACGATAGCCGGCGGTTCAGCTTTCCCTACCATATATATTGCGCATGCCATGAAAACCAGTTCCCAAGGCGGTCTCGTCTATTCAACCGAAAGCGGACGCATGTGTCCCGCGTGCCGCCTGCGGCTCGCCGACTGCGTTTGCAAAGCGCAAGCCAGGGCGGCGCCGGCCGGCGACGGGGTGGTGCGGGTGGCGCGCCACACCAAGGGGCGCGGCGGCAAGAGCGTGACCGTGGTCAAGGGGCTGGCGCTGGACGCCGAGGCGCTGGCGGCCCTGGGCAAGCAATTGCGCACCGCGTGCGGCGCCGGCGGCACGGTCAAGGATGGCGTGATCGAGGTCCAGGGCGACCATTGCGAACTACTCATGGACTTGCTGGCAAAGCAAGGGCATCGGCCGAGACGGGCCGGCGGGTAAGGCGTGGCACGGGCGGGCGGGCGCCCGGGATTTTTTTATTTTTTTCGGGAACTTTAATTTCCCTCTGTATGTCAAACCGTCTTGAGCCGTTTAGGCAAGCTCGGCCACGTTGAACGGCCGCTCCAAGCGAGGTCGACATGACAGACAGTTTTTCCTACCACAAGGCGTTTTCGCGCAATCTGGGCTGGGTCACCCCGGCCGAGCAAGCCGTGCTGCGCCACAAGCGGGTGGCCATCGCCGGTATGGGCGGCGTGGGCGGGGTGCATTTGTTGACGCTGGCGAGGCTGGGCATTGGCGCCTTCCACATCGCCGATTTCGACACCTTCGACATCGCCAACTTCAACCGCCAAGCCGGCGCCACCGTGTCCAGCCTGGGGCGGCCCAAGGTCGACGTGCTGGCCGAGATGGCGCTCGACATCAACCCGACCCTGTCGCTGACGCGCTTCCCCGAGGGGATCAACGAGCACAACATGGCGGCCTTTTTCGCGGGCGTCGATCTGTATGTCGACGGTCTCGACTTTTTTGCCTTCGACGCGCGCCAAGCCACCTTCGCCGCTTGCGCCCGGCTGGGCGTGCCGGCCATCACCGCCGCGCCGCTGGGCATGGGCACGGCCTTGCTCAACTTCATGCCGGGCAAGATGACATTCGAGCAGTATTTCCGCTGGGGCAAACGTTCGAACGAAGAAAAAGCGCTGCGCTTCCTGGTCGGCCTGGCGCCAGCCGGTCTGCATGGCGACTACCTGCTCGATCCCGCCGCCATCAACTTGCAGGAGCAGCGCGGCCCGTCCACCATCATGGGTTGCCAGTTGTGCGCCGGCGCGGCCGCCACCGAAGCGCTGAAAATTCTACTCCGGCGCGGCACGGTGCTGGCCGCGCCGCGCGGCATGCACTTCGACGCCTATCACAACACCGTGGCGCGCACCTGGCGCCCGGGCGGCAACGCCAACCCTTTGCAGCGTTTGCTCATGCTGCTGATCCGGCGCCGGCGCGCGGCGCAAAGGTCTTGAGCATGGCCCTCGATCCGATTCTGGAAGCGATCCTCGACTTGGCGCGCTGGGCGCCCAGCGGCGACAACACGCAACCGTGGCGCTTCGCCGTGGTCGACGCACGCCGCCTGGTGCTGCACGGCTTCGACACGCGCCACCACTGCGTCTACGACCTGGACGGCCATCCCAGCCAGCTGTCGCTGGGCGCCTTGCTCGAATGCCTGGCGATCGGCGCCAGCGTGCATGGCTTGCGGATGCAGGCCGTGCGGCGCGGCGCCACGCCCGACACCGAACCGACCTTCGACATCGCCTTCACACCGGCGCCCGCGCCCGGCGACGGCGCCGATCCGCTGGCGCCCTACGTGCGCGAACGCAGCGTGCAGCGCCGGCCGCTGCGCACCCGGCCCCTGAGCGTGGAAGAGAAGGCGCAATTGGAGGCGGCGCTGCCGGCCGGCCTCGGGGTGCTGTGGCTGGAGGGCCTGGGCCGGCGCTGGGCGGCGGCGCGGCTGATGTTCAACAACGCCAAGCTGCGGCTGACCATGCCGGAAGCCTACCGCGTGCACAGCAGCGTGATCGAGTGGAACGCGCGCTACAGCGAGGACCGGATTCCGGACCAGGCCCTGGGCGTGGACCGGATGACGGCCAAACTGATGCGTTGGATCATGGGCAGCTGGCGCCGCGTCGAATTTTTTAACACCTATCTGGCCGGTACCCTGGCGCCGCGCCTGCAGATGGATCTGGCGCCCGGCCTGGCCTGCGCCGCCCACTTCGTGTTGCTGGCCGAACGGCGGCCGCGCGGCATCGACGATTATGTGGCGGCCGGGCGCGCCATGCAGCGCTTCTGGCTGACGGCCACCCGCCTCGGCTTGCAGCTGCAACCCGAATTGACGCCCCTGATTTTCGCCCGCTACGTGCGCGAAGGCCGGCCGTTTTCCAGCGCGCCCGGCATGCAACGCAAGGCGCAGGCGCTGTCCGGTCAATACGCCGCGTTGCTGGGGGCCGATCATGGCGAGCGCGCCGTGTTCATGGGCCGCATCGGCGCCGGCCCGGCGGCCAGCGCGCGTTCGACGCGTCGCCCCCTCGCCGACCTATTGCTGCCGCCTGGAGGGTGACCGGGTCACGCTGACCGGCTCACGTTGACCGGGCCACGTCGTCCGGGCATGTCGCCCGGGTCACGCCAACCGAGTCGGGTCGCCTGGGTCGCGCCGGCCGTTCGCGCCGACCGGGCACGCCGACTGGCACACGCCGAGCGTCCGGCCCGAGTCGAATCGCGCGGCCGTTTTTTATACGATCACGAGGGAGGTAACACATCATGCGCAAAATATCGGCCGGCCAGATCGGCTTTTTTCTCAGCTTATTGTGTCTGGTCCTGGCGCTCGGCATCGGCACCGGCGTTCTGCTGCTGGGTGCCGCCCCGCTGGGCGATTTCCGCGGCGTGACCATGACGGCGGTGGCACTGCTGCTGATTTATCTGTACGCGTTCGTGGTCTATCGCCTGTTCCTGGCCTGCCTGCCGCTGCGCGAGGGGGCGGTGGCGCACGGTTCGCGCGACGAATTCGTCGCCAACGTGAACATCCTGTTCTATCTGCTGCTGTTCAATTGCCTGATTCGCAGCCACGTGCTGCCGGTGCCGCTGCTACGGCTGGTCTACCTGGCGCTGGGCGCGCGGCTGGGCGCCAACACGTATAGCGCCGGCGCGATCCTCGACCCGCCCCTGACCCATGTCGGCCGCGATACACTGATCGGGCACGACGCCGTGATTTTCGCCCACGTCATCGAAGGCGACAGACTCGAACTGCGCTCGGTGCATATCGGCGACGGGGTCACCATCGGCGCCATGGCCATCGTCATGGCCGACGTCCACATCGGCCATGGCGCCATCGTCTCGGCCGGGGCGGTGGTGACCAAGGGCAGCCGCATCGGCCCGGGTGAAGTATGGGGCGGCATACCGGCCCGTCTGTTGAAAAAAAGCGCGCCGGCGGCGCCCGGGCGCGATCCGGTTCGCTAATGTGGCGGGGCGGCCGCGCGGCCCCCTCGAACGGCGAACGCGCGTCGCCGACGCGCTGAATCCGGACACAAAAAAGCGAGGAATCATCCTCGCCCAAGACCTCCGCGGCTGATAAGGGGTGCCTGATCGTTATACCGATTTGCGGCGGTTGATGAAGCCCAGGCCGGCCAGACCCAGGCCGAGCAAGGCCAGGGTGCCGGGTTCGGGCACTTGGGTGATGGTCAGATCGACGCTTTCCACCGCGTTGAGCGTGAGCGTGTAGGTGCCGGCCGCCAGCGGATTGCTCAAGGCGGCGAAGCTGCCGCCGCACGCGGTCGAGCTGCCGCTGCCGGTGGGCGCGCCGCAGCTGGTCGGATCGTAGGTGAGCAGGTTGCCGGCGGTGAGCGTGTTGGTGGACAGGTTGGTGTTCAGATTGGCGCTGTCGGCCGATTCGGTGCCGCCGGTGATGCCCGAGCCGAGCACGCCGTCCGGCGCCCAGTTGAACACGGTGCCGCCGGTGGCGTTGGTGATGCTGAAGGTGACGACCAGATTGGCCGTCGACGATGACAGCGGCCCGGCCAGCGCGTTCAGGAACACTTGCATGTACGGGTCGGCCTGGAAATTGAAGCCCAGGGTGGCGGTCGGCGAGGCGACCGTGAAGACCACCGAAAAGCCGGTGGTCGAGCCGTTGCGGCCCGAGGCGTCGGCGCTGCCGTTGTTGGCGACATACGATTCGGCCACGTTGGCGGCCTGGGTGCTGGTGGCGCCGGCCGGGAAGGCGGGGAATTGGGTGCTGATGATTTGCGCGTCGCCGCGCGAATAGGAAGGCCCGCCCTGGCCTTGCTGGGTAAAATTGTTCGGTCCCAGCGTGACCGCGCCCACCGCCGCCTGGGGCGCGTCGAGGAAGCCGTTGCCGCCGGTGATCACGCTGCTGCCGTTCAAGGTGGCGGTCGAGCGCGAGATGTCGGTGGTGCCGGCCACCGTGACCGAGCCGGTGGGGTTGGTGATGGTGAGGCCGAAGATATTGTCGTGCGAATAGCCGTAGGCGGCGGCTTGGGCGCCGCCTACGGAGCTCAGCATGGCCAGGGCGGCGGCCATGGGCATTAATTTCATCGTAAAGCGCTTCATGTTGATTTCCTCGCATGGACCGGTTGATCGGGGTGGCGTTTCTTGAGTCGCCGCGCGGGCCGCTCATGTGAGGGTAGTAGCAACTACCTTGCCAGGTGATGAAATTCATTTAAAATCAAAGGCTTGCGATGCGATGGCGGCGATTTTTTCGCCGCGTTGTAAGAAAAGCCGACAGTCCGCCGGCGTCGGCGCGGCGGCGGGCCGCGCATGTCTACGGCGTTGGCGAGCGCGCGCAGGCAAAAAAGCGAGGAATCATCCTCGCCCAAGACCTCCGCGGCTGATAAGGGGTGCCTGATCGTTATGCCGATTTGCGGCGATTGATGAAGCCCAGGCCGGCCAAGCCCAGGCCGAGCAAGGCCAGGGTGCCGGGTTCGGGCACCTGGGTGACGGTCAGATCGACGCTTTCCACCGAGTTGAGCGTGAGCGTGTAGGTGCCGGCCGCCAGCGGATTGCTCAAGGCGGCGAAGCTGCCGCCGCAGGCGGTCGAGCTGCCGGTGCCGGTGGGCGCGCCGCAGCCGGTCGGATCGTAGGTGAGCAGGTTGCCGGCGGTGAGCGTGTTGGCTGACAGGTTGGTGTTCAAGTTGGCGCCGTCGAGCGATTCGGTGCCGCCCGTTATGCCGGAGCCGAGCGCGCCGTCCGGCGCCCAGTTGAACACGGTGCCGCCGGCGGCGTCGGTGATGCTGAAGATGACGACCAGGTTGGCCGTCGACGACGACAGCGGCCCGGCCAGCGCGCTCAGGAACACTTGCATGTACGGGTCGGCCTGGAAATTGAAACCCAGGGTGGCGGTGGGCGAGGCGACCGTGAAAATCACCGAAAAGCCGGTGGTCGAGCCCTTGCGGCCCGAGGCGTCGGCGTTGCCGTTGGCGGCGACATAGGACTCGGCCACGTTGGCGGCCTGGCTGCTGGTGGAGCCGGCCGGGAAGGAAGGGAACTGGGTGCTGATGGTTTGCGCGTCGCCGCGCGAATAGGACGCTCCGCCCTGGCCCTGCTGGGTGAAGTTGTTCTCTCCCAGGGTGACCGCGCCCAGCGCCGCCCGGGGCGCGTCGAGGAAGCCATTGCCGCCCGTGATCACGCTGCTGCCGTTCAGGGTGGCGGTCGCGCGCGAAAACTCGGTGACGCCGGCCACCGTGACCGTGCCGGTGGGGTTGGTGATGGTGAGGCCGAAGATATTGTCGTGCGAATAGCCGTAGGCGGCGGCGTGGGCGCCGCCGGCGGTGCTCAGCATGGCCAGGGCGGCGGCCATGGGCATTAATTTCATCGTAAAGCGCTTCATGTTGATTTCCTCGCATGGACCGGTTGATCGGGTGGCGTTTCTTAAGCCGCCGCGCGGGCCGCTCATGTGAGGGTGGTAGCAACTACCTTGCCAGGCGGGGGAAATGCTTTGAAATTATGGGCTTGCGATCGAGCGCGGATGGTTTTCGCGGCGCGCTGTAAGAAAAGCCGACAGCGCCGGACCGCTTCAGCGCGGCACGCCGGCCGGGCGCGCGAGCAGCGTGTCGATGGTGGCGAGCAAACGCCGGTCGGGGTCGTAATCGGCGAACAGGGCGCCGACCCGTCTGGCGCCGCCCGCCATGGCGTCGTCGGCCAGCATGCGCTTGACCGTGTCGCGCAATGTCCGTTCGTGGAAACGGTCGGCCCGCAGCAGCGCGCCGACCCCGGCGGCGATCAAGCCGTTCATATTGAGGTACTGGTCGAGGTTGCCGGCGATGCCCAGTACCGGCACGCCGGCGGCCAGCGCCTGTTGACTGGTGGGGCTGCCGCCGTTGCAGATGACCAGGCGGGCGCGCCGCGCGGCCGCCTCGCCCGGCAAATAGGCGGCCACGTGCGCGTTGGCGGGTGCCTGGCCGGCCGGTTCCTTGCCGGCGGTGGCGGCCACCACCGTCACGGGCAGGTGGGCCAGTGCGCGCAGCACCGGCGCCAGCAGGCGGCCCTGGCCCGAGCTGCCGAGCGTGACGTACACCAGGGGCTTGCCTTCGGGTAGCTGATGCCACCACGGCGGCGGCGCCACGGGGGGCGACCAGAGCACCGGTCCTATATAAGAATGGCTGGCCGGCATGCCGATCGGGCGAAACAGCTCGGGCAAGTCGGCGTACAAGGTGTGGTCGGCATCGGTGTAGACGCGGCGCAAGTCGCTACCCAGCGGCGCCAGGTCGAAGTGGGCGCGTACCCGGTTCAGCGGCACCGCGTGCGCGGCGAAGGCCAGCGGCCGGACCAAGCGGAACACGGAGTCGGCCAGCGCGACGGGCATGAAACGGGTCAGTGGCAAGCTCGGCACCGTGTAGCGCTGGCGCACATACGGGCTCCAATAGGCATTGATCACGGCCACGTACGGCACCGCGGCCAGGCGCGCGCTGACCGAGAGCGACAGGCGAAAGTCGCCCACCACCAGGTCCGGCCGCACCGCGTTGAGGATGCGCACATCGTCTGCGACATAGCGCAGCAGGGTCGCTTGCGTGTACACCGGCTTGCCGGCCGCCAAGGTGGCCAGAAACTGTTCGCTGGAAACGCTATCGATGCGCCAACGCGAGAAATGGGTGTCCGCGAAGCAGAAATCGTAACCGTCGGCGCAAGCGAAGTGGACCTCGAAACGGCGCGGGTCGAGTCCCCGCGCCAGCGCGATCAACCGGCCCACATGGGCCATGGTCACGGCTTCGGCGATAAACAGTATTTTTTTGCGTTCCATACGATGCCGCCCGGTTCGACTTCGATCGATCCCTTCTTCTACTTGGACCGCCCGACGCGCGCCGAGTTCCAGTCAAGCTGAACATTTGTTGAGCGGCGCGCGCGCCGCTCCCGGCGGCTCAAGCGGCCATGCTCCACAGCATGGCCAGCACCGCCAGCGCCATCAGCGCCGTGCATAGCCAGCCCAGCACGGAAAGCCGGCGCGAAATGATCAGTTCACCCATCACTTCCTTGCGCGAGGCCAGCAACATCATCACCACCATCACCGGCACGGCGATCACGCCGTTGATCACCGCGCTCCAATACAACGCCTTGATCGGGTCCACCTTGGTGAAGCACAGGGCCACGCCGATCAGGGTGGACAAAGCGATGATGGCGTAAAACTTTTTGGCCATCATGGGTTGCAATTCCAAACTGTTTTTCCAGCGGAAAGCCCCGGCCATGGCATAGGCGGCCGAGCCGGCCAACACGGGGATGGCCAGCAAACCGGTGCCGATAATGCCGGCGGCGAACAGGGCGAAAGCGAAGTCGCCCGCGATCGGGCGCAGGGCGGCCGCCGCTTGCGAGGCGCTGTCGATTTGCAAGATGCCGTGCGCATGCAAGGTCACGGCCGTGGTCAGCATGATGAAAAACGCCACCATGTTGGAGAAGCCCATGCCGATCACGGTGTCGACTTTAATTCGATGGAAATGCTGCACGGCCCGATGCGGCGCCGTTTTCAAGGGTTCAAGGTCGGGCTTGGCGCGCAAGTCCTCGACTTCTTGCGAGGCTTGCCAAAAGAAAAGGTAGGGGCTGATAGTGGTGCCGAACACGGCCACCACCGTGGTCAAGTAGGCTGGTTTCCACGATAGTTGCGGCATCAGCGTGCCGTACAGCACTTCGCCCCACGGCACTTTGATCACCAGCACGGTCGCCACATAGGCCAGTAGCGCCAGCGTCAACCATTTCAAGATGCGCACATAACGCCGATACGGCATAAAAATCTGCAATAGCAAGGACAGCAGGCCGAATCCGAGCGCGAACCAGTGCGCCGGCCCTTTCAACACCAGTTGCAGCGCCTGTCCCATGGCAGACACGTCGGCGGCGATATTGATGGTATTGGCGATCAGCAGCAAGCTCACCAGAGTGTAGAGCAGCCATGGCGAATAATGGCGCCGGATATTGGTGGCCAGTCCGCGCCCGCTGACGATGCCGATTTTGGCGCTGATGATTTGAATCGCTACCATTAAAGGATAGGTCAGCAAGATGGTCCACAGCATGTTGAACCCGAATTGGGCGCCGGCCTGGGAATACGTGGCGATGCCGCTCGGATCGTCGTCGGCGGCGCCGGTGATCAAACCGGGGCCGAGTTTGCTGAGCCAGCTTTCATTGCTTGCCGTGGGTGCTGCGGCGCCGTCGGGCGCCATGGAGGAAGAGGACATGGATGCGTATCTAGTGATGGTTGAGAAGCACGCTTATCATGCGGTTTGTTAAATCGGGACACCGTGCGTTAGCGAACCAATCGGCCGATCCGGCTATGGCAGAATGGATTCATCTTAGCGTCACGCGATGGCAAGCGGCGGGCTCGGCATGGCTGCGCGGCGGCGCGTGACGCGCACACGGGCTTTCACGATGAGGAGAAACTATGGCGACCATACAGATAGACAGCGCGAACGGCTTGCTGCGCGCGCACACCACGCCCGAGCCGGACGAAGCGCCGACACCGGGTCCGGTGCCGGAAAACCAGCCGCCACCGGAGGATGTGCCGGAGAGGGAGCCGGTGCCGGTTCAGGAACCGGTGCCGCATCACGTCCCGATCAAGGCTTGATGCCGGATTGAATCGCCGCCCGCGCGGCGACCGCGCTTAACGCTTGGCTTGCTCGCTTGGCTTGTTCCGGACCGGGTTGGCCGGGTCGGCCTGATCGGGCAAGGGCGGGATTTGTTCGATCATTTCTTCGGTGTCCTTTTGGCCCGGGGTGGTCTCGCCGCTGCCAATATCGGCTTCTTCCCAACCCTGCATGCCCGGTTGCGGCTGCGATCCTTGTGCTGGCTGATTCATGCTGTTCTCCGAATGGAAAGGGCGGCCGGACCGAAGCGGTCAGGCGGCCGTGGGCGATACGGTTCACACTGTCGATACGATGGGGCCGCGTGAAACCGCGTGGAACCGCGCGACAACTTGTGACACCCATCCTAGCAGAGGCGCACGGAGCGCGGCGCGCCGCTGTAAAAATAATAACTTTTTAATACGTTTTCTTTACGCTATGCCGAATTGTTATCGAGGGCCTTTTTTACAACGCTTTTGTTGCCCAGGGGATACAATTAAAAACATATATGCGGGCCGTCATACGGCGGTCATTAAAGTCTTTTTATAATGACTCATCGCACCAAATTTTTGTACCGGAGACAATCATGGGTAATTCTTTGCACAATAAAATTTACCTCGGCCGGCGCATGCCCGCCTTCGGAACCAAAGGCATGGCCGCCTTGCTGTTGCTGGCGCTGGTCGCCACCGGTGGCGTGGCGTGGCTGGCCTACGAATTGGCGAAATAAGCCGAGTTTTTCGTTCGCGTGACCATCGTTCGCGATCGAGCAATCCAGTTGCCTGTTTGGCAAGTACGCGCGCCGGCCGGCCACGGCCCGCGCCCGGATTCCGTTTGACAGTTGCTGTAGACGTGGCGGACGCGTACCATGAGGGCCGCAATCAGTGGCTCTCATGGAAAACAGCAATGAAGAATGAAAAATTAACCGGCGACGAATACGACGCGCTGGAGCAAATCGGACGCGGCGCCAAGGTCGAGCGGGTCAGTGCCTGCGTTGCGCGCAACACCAAGCGTTTGTCCGGTTTGAAGTTGGTCGCCTTCGCCAAGGACGGCCGCCTGTCGCTCACCGACAAGGCGCAGCAAACCCTGTTCGTGCGGCGTTGCATACTCGGCTTGCGCGCCATCGCCGCCGATCCGGCCGCCAAGCTGGAATCGGAAGTGTCTTATTTCCTCGGTAAAAAAGCCCACATCGTGCCGCTGCCCGCCGGCGACGGTTTTCAAATCACCGACAAGGGCCGCGAATCGCTGGCCGACATGGCCGCTCAAGGTTGGTGAGCGGCGCGACTTTTTTAGCGCGATTTTTAACGAGCGGGATGAGCGATGGATAATGCGGCGAACTGGTCGGCCCACGAGTTGACCATGACGGTGTTGATGACGCCCGATATGGCGAATTTTTCCGGCAATGTACATGGCGGCACCATACTGAAGTTGCTCGACAGCGTGGCCTACGCCTGCGCCAGCCGCTATTCCGGCAGTTATGTGGTGACCTTGTCGGTTGACCAGGTGACGTTTTTGCAGCCCATCCACGTCGGCGAGCTGGTCACGTTTTTAGCCGCCGTCAATTACACCGGCACCACGTCGATGGAAGTGGGGATCCGGGTCGTGACGGAAAACATACAGCAGCGCCTGGTGCGCCATGCGAACAGTTGTTATTTCACGATGGTGGCGGTCGATCACGACCGCAAGCCGGTGGCGGTGCCGCCGCTGACGCCGGAGACGGCCGAGCAACTGGCGCGTTTCGAGCAGGCCGGGCTGCGCAAACTGGCGCGCCAAAAGGTAAGAAACAGCAAGCACTGAGCCCGCGCGCGCTCAGTAATTGCGTCTTCTGTTGGGATACACCAGCGCGCGGATGGCGATTTCGGGCGGCACGTTCGAGGCCCACAGGAAAGCGGCGGCGAAGCGCAAGCCGATGGTGGGCACCGCGTCGATGGCTTGATTGACGAGTTCGCGCGTCTCTTGATCGATGCGGGCATCGAACTTGCGTTGCTGCCCGCCATTGCTGGTGTGGTCGTTCATGGTATCCCTCGGTGTCGCCGTTTCAGAGGTTCAAGAGAATCGATATCTGGCATGTTTGTCACCATTTTCGAAAGGTTGCGCCAGTTCTCCACTCTTGTAAAGGCATGACTTATCATAGCAGTTCGCTCAAATAGTTTCCACATGGATATAAAAATAGTGGATCGGGCAACGCGTGAAAAACGGCCGGCCCGGGTGGCGGCTTGTTCGGCCGCCGTGCCGCACCGGGCGCGATGGCGGGGCAGGGCGGCGACGGCGCTCGGCGCGACGCGGTCGGCGCGACGCGGTCGGCGGTCAGAAAAGCGCGGGAAATCGCCACGGCCGCACCCGAATTTACGTGGCAATCTGTTGTATTTCGGGTTAGGCCTGGGTCGCGTCATGCGCGAAGGGCGGCCTGAGCGCCCGCTCCGTCAAGCGCGCCGGTGCGCCAGCCGGCAAATCATCCAGTCGATCAGCAAGCGGTTGAGCCAATGCAGGCCCAGCGGGCGACGCCACACGATCAGGCGCCGCATCAGCTCGGCCCGGCCTGGTCCGGGCCGTCCCGGCGTGGCCCGCCCGTCGCCATCGGCGCGCGCCGGCTTCAGCGCGAACACGATCCGGTTGTTGCCGGCCACCCCGTCGAGCTGGCACAGGCGCCCGCCATAAGCCCGGCCCAGGCGCGCCAGCATGGCGCGATAGCGCGCGTCGTAGCACAACATATTCGTGACCAGCACGCCGCCCGGCCGCAGCACGCGGCGGCAGTCGTCGTAAAAAAGCGCGCTGCCCAGCGCGGGCGGCGCACCGGCCGCGTCGAAGCCGTCCAGCAGGATCACGTCGGCCTCGTCCGGCGCCGCCGCGGCCAGAAAGGCGACGGCGTCGGCGCGCACCACGCGCAGGCGCGCGTCGTCCGGCGGAATCAGGAATTGCTCGCGCAGGGCGATCACGTCGGCGCGCGATTCGAGCACCGTGATGCGGCAGCCGGGCAGATGGCGGTGGCAGAATTTGAGCAGCGAGCCGCCGCCCAGGCCCACCATCACGATGTGGCGCGGACGCGGCTGGAACAGCACGAAGCCCATCATCGCGCGCGCGTATCGCAGCACCAGCCGGTCCGGCTGCGACAGGCGCATTTCGCTTTGAATCAGCCCCGGCGTGAATTCGAGCCAGCGGCGGTCGCCCTCGGTGCGCACGCGCGCCACGGCCGGATCGGTCGGGGCGGCGCTCGGCGACAGTGGCGTGGGCATGGGATAAATGGCGGGCGGCGGCCGCGATGATGGTTCGGGGGCTTAAATTCTGATAAGCTCGTCCAGACCTCCCGCGACGCCGCGCGAGGCGCCCCATGATGGCATGGCGCGCGCGGGCGGGCAAGCTCGAAACGGGCTGGCGCGCCACGGATAAAAAGTGTGAAAAAGGATGCCGCGCCGCGCGGCGCCGCCCTTATACTTCGGCAGGCGGCCCATGTCGATGCGCGGGCGGCGGCGGTTCCCTGGGGCTTACCAAGGAGATATGCATATGTTTCTGGATCATCCGAATATCACCGCGACAAACAGTTTTACCGAACCGGACCGGCTTGAGCGCTTGACCCGGGTCTACGGCTATGTGGCGGCGCTGGCCGACCAGAGCGGCCATGCGCACTTCATCGAAAAAATCGCCCAGATCCACGACCACAAAGGCACCCTGATCGTGTTTTGGCACGACGCCCCCGACGAGCAGGAAAAAGCGTATTTCGCGCAAGCCTGGGCCAGCAAAATCGGCGACGGCAGCACCAATGTCGAACACGAGATCTAAGCGGCGGGCCGGCCCGCCACCACCATGGATATCAAAACACTGGTACTGGTTTTAGCGCTTGGCAATCTCGGCCTCGGTGGCGCGTTGCTGTTGTTCGACCATGGCCGCGCGCCGTTCAAACCGTCGCCGTGGGCGCTGGCCAAATGCGCCCAGGCCCTGGCCTGGCTGCTGATTTATTGGCGCGGTGTCTTGCCCGATTGGCTCGCTTTCGCGCTGGCCGACGCCTTGCTGTTCGCCGGCCTGGCGCTCGACGCGGGCGCCTTGTGGGAGGCCGCCGGCCGTGGCGGCTGGCGCCGGCCGATGGCGCCCGCGGTGGCCGCCGCCGGCGCGCTGTTCTTCGGCTTTTATTTGTTCGAGGCCGGCCAGACGCTGCGCGCGGCCGCCGCCTCGCTGCTGATCGGCGCCTTTTTCGCCAGCGGCGTGGCGGCGCTGGCGCGCTCATGGCGCGGCGCCGGCGTGAGCGCCTTGCGGCGCTGCCTGGTGCTGTGCATGGCCGCGCTGGCCGCGCTGATGCTGGTGCGCGGCGTGCTGTTGGCCATGCCACACGGACCGGCCTGGCCGGCCTGGCTCGACGCGGCCGCCTTGCGCGTCGCCGGCCCGGTCGCGCTGTACCTGATGATGCTGGCCAATGGCTTCGGCCATTTGCTGCTGTGGCGCGAGACGCTGCAACGCGAACTCGATCGCCTGGAGGTGGTCGACGGCTTGACCGACGTGCCGAACCGGCGCGGCTTTTATCAAGCGCTGGCGCCCTGGATGGCGCTGGCGCGCCGGCCCGGCATGCCGACCGCCATGATCGTGCTCAATCTCGACCACTTCAAGCGCATCAACGACAGTTACGGCCACCCGGTCGGCGACGCGGTGCTCAAGTCGATTGTGGAAGTGTGCCGCCGCCAGCTGCGCGACAGCGACTTGATGGGCCGCCTGGGCGGCGCCGAATTCGCCATCCAGCTGCCGCGCACCGCGCTGGTGGACGCGCTGCTGGTGGCCGAGCGCATCCGCGACGCGGTGGCGCGCATGCCGATCAAGACCGAGCGCGCGGTGATCAATCTCACCGCCAGCCTGGGCGTCACCACCATCCGCGCCGAGGACAGCACGGTGAGCCTGTTCCAGCGCGCCGACGAGGCGCTGCGGGCGGCCAAGGCGGGCGGGCGTAACCGGGTCGCCGAGGCGGCGCCGGCCAGCGCGCTGGAGGCGTGAACCCGGCGCGCGCACGCGGCGCGCATGTCATCAAGCCGTCACGCGCGGGGCTTACCATGTTAAGAATTTTGAAACAATAAATTTGTCTTAAGAATGTGTCTTGAGGCGCGAACCATCGAACAAGACCTGAAAGCCTTGGCGGTCATGATGAAGAGAAGAGGCGGGCATGTACGCAGCAGTTGATTTGGGATCAAACAGTTTTCGTTTACACGTCGGCAAACACGACGGCGACACCATCCGCGTTCTCAAGAGCGTACGCGATCCGATCCGGCTGGCCGCCGGGCTCGACGCCGACGGCAACCTGACCGAGCAAGCCATGCAGATCGCGCTGACCTGCCTGAAGAACTTCCGCCTGATCCTGGCCGCCTACCAGCTCGACGCGGTGCGCGTGGTGGCCACCTCGGCGATGCGGGTGGCGCGCAACGGCGCCGCCTTCCTGCCGGCCGCCGAGCAGGCGATCGGCTACCCGATCGAAATCATCTCCGGCGAGGAAGAGGGGCGCCTGATCTACATGGGGGTGGCCAATTCGCTCGGGCTGGCCGACGAGCGGCGCCTGGTGATCGACATCGGCGGCGGCTCCACCGAATTGATCCTGGGGCGCGGCGCCGAGATCGAGCGGGTCGAGTCGTTCAGCGTGGGCACCGTCAAGCAAAGCCTGGCGTTTTTCGTCGGCGGACGGATCGACGCGCCATCCTTCGAGGCGGCCATCCTGTCGGCCCGCAGCCATTTCGAGGACGGCGCGCCGCCCTACCATCCGCGCCACTGGAAAAACGCGTACGGCTCGTCCGGCACGGTGCGCACCATCGCCGATATCATCGTCAAGAACGATCTGGGCCGCGCCGACTTGTCCGGCCCCAGTCTGGACGCGCTCAAGCGCCGCTTCATCGAATTCGGCCAGGTGGGCCGGATCGACATGCCGGGCCTGAAACCGGACCGCGCGGGCACCATCGTGGGCGGCCTGGCGATCTTGATCGGCCTGGTGCGCGAACTGGGCATCGACAGCCTGGCGCCGATCGAGGCGGGCTTGCGCATGGGGGTGATGTGGGACCTGTACCTGCGCTCGACCAAGCGCGATCGGCGCGAGCAATCGGTGCGCGGCTATATGCAGAAATTCCATGTCGACCATGGCCGCGCCGAGCGCGTGGCCGAGCTGGCCGGCTCGCTGTTCGCCCAGCTCAAGCCGGCCGCCGACACGCTGGCCAAATGCCTGCGCTGGAGCGCGCTGCTGCACGAGGTGGGGATGGTGGTGTCGCAGACCGGCTATCACAAACACGCCGCTTACATCGTCGAAAACGCCGACCTGCCCGGCTTCACCACGCTCGAGCAGCGCACCATGAGCCGCATGATCGTCGGGCAAAAAGGCAATCTGCGCAAGATCGACGACAGCCTGGCCGATCCCGATTTCGCCAAGGCGGTGCTGGCGCTGCGGCTGGCGATCCTGTTCATGCATTCGCGCCTGGAAGCGGACGTGGGCGAACTGCGGGTGCGCATGAAGAACCGGATCGAGCTCGAAGTCAAGCGCGCCTGGCTGGCCGAACATCCCACCGTCTCGTACTGGATCGAGAAGGAGCAGGAATTCTGGGACGACGTGAAGGTGGACTTCAGCGTGCGCACCAATGTCTGAGCGAGCACAGCCATTATTGAGATAGATCAAGCACATACTTCAGGTATGGTATATATTGTTTATATTAATAACCTGGAGGACGTATGACCAAAACCGCACCGCTCAAAGCCGCCCCCGCCAACGGCAAGGTAGCGCCTTTCCCGACCACCGCGTCGATCGCGGCGCCGCTGCGCAAAGCCAGGGCCGAGCCCAAGGCCGCCATCAAAGAGGCGACCAAGGCCGAGGCCAGGACCGGGGCCGAAGCCAAGGCGGCCGCCGCCAAGCCCGCGATTAAAGCGCGCGGCGCCGCCAAGCCGGCCGACGCCGTGCCATTCCCCAAAAGCGCCGACGTGAAGGCCGGTGCCAAGGCGGTCGCCGCCAAGCCGGCCGCCAAGAGCGCCGTCGCGAAGCCGGCTGTGGTGAAGGGCGCGCCGAAGGCCGCGAAGGCGCCAGCCAAGGCCGCCGGCAAACCCGCCGCAGGCGCCAAGGCCGTGGCCAAGCCGAGCGCAAAATCGGTCACTAAATCGAGCGCCAAGTCGAGCGCCAAGTCGGCCGCCAAACCAGCCGCCAAACCAGCCGCCAAATCGAGCGCCAAGCCGGCAGCCCAAACCGCCGTCAAGGCGGCGCCGAAAGCCACGTCGGCGGCCGCCGCCAAAGTCGAGCCGGCGCGCAAACCCAAACTGGTGCGCGACAGCTTTACCATGCCGGAGCAGGAATACGCGGTGCTCAACCTGGTGAAAAAAGCCTGCCTGAAAGCCGGTTTCGAGATCAAGAAAAGTGAATTGCTGCGCATCGGCGTGGCGCTGATCAGCCAGATCGACATGGCGACCCTGCAAAGCGTGCTGGCCGCGCTGCCGCAATTGAAGACCGGCCGGCCGAAAAAGGAGTGATCGGCGGCGCGGGGCGCATGTCGGAAAAGTTCAAGCCTGGGCCGGCAGTTGCGCCAGCAAAGCTTGCATCGCCGCGCGCAGACCCGCTTCGATGCTGCCGCCGGCCGGCTCGGGCGGCAGCATCTCCAGTAGAAAACGCACCGGCAGCGTGACCGCGTCCGGTTCGCCGATGGCGCCATAGCGGCGCAGCGCGTCCTGATACAGCCCAACGATTTTCTGGCGCGCCACCTGGTCGAACACGGCGGCGTAGGGCGGGCCGTCGTAGCTGGCCCACAGCGCGGCGATCAGCGCGGCCTGCATCTCGACGCTCACGTCGATCAGGCGGCGCGCCTCGATATAGCGGCGCTGGGCATTGGCCACCGCGCCTTGCAGCAGCCGGGCCAGGGCCGGATGCATGTCTTGCCAGGCCACCCCGCGCCCGGCCGCCTTGAGCAGGAACGCGCCGGCCAGCGCGTTGAAGATGATTTCATAATCGGCCGACCCGCTGCGGCTGGTCGATTCCTCCAGCGCGCGCCGGTAGTTGTCGGTCATCGCCTCCAGCGCCTCTTCGACCGCCTCGCCGCGCCGGCGCGCCAGGCGCGCGCGCAATTTCCAGTACACCCCGCGCAGCGCCAGGCGCTCGGCGGTGGGCGCCAGCGCCACCAGCAGGTCGAGCCGTTCGCGCCCGCTGCGCATCAGCGCCTCGCCCGGCGCCAACTGGACGACGGCGGGCCGCTCGGCGCCCGACTCCAGTCCCAGCAGCGCCGCGCCCTGGCGAATTTCCAGCTGCGCCAGCGTCTCCAGCGCGTGCAGGGTCAGTTGACCGTCGGCGGCGCCCTGGGCCGCGCGGCCATGCTCGATGGCGCGCAGGGTGTTGTCGATGCCGCCCAGGTCGGCCCGTATCATCGCCATTTTCTCGCGGATCTCGGCCTGTCCGTAAAAACGCGGGCGCGCCGCTTCCTCCATGCCGAGCAGGCGCTCCTGGATGGTTTTTTTGCGCGCCGCGTCGGCCCCGGCGATGCGCGCGTGCAGGGTGTCCAGGTCGGCCAGCAATTGGCCGTCGTAATGGTAGTCGGGCGCGCGCCAGGGTTTCGATTCGGTGTTGGGGAAGCGGTAGCCGTCGTCGCCGTAGGCTTGATAGGCGCCCCAGGTGTTGGAGGCCGGGTACATTAAATAGGTCGCTTCGCGCGCCAGGCGCACCGCGTCGCCGAACACCTCGCCGCCCAGCATTTCCTGGTAAAAGCTGTGGGCGAAGGTGCTGGCGGCCTGGTCGTCCACCCGCCATCCGGCCGCGATCACCGCCTTGGCGCCCATTTCGATGAAGGCGGTGGCCAGGTTGGCGGCCAGCTTGGACCAGGGCGCCGAGGCGTCGGGCCGCATGTCGCCCAGATGGCAGCAATTGATGAAGACGAATTGGGGCACTTGTTTGAGTTTGCTGATCTGGGCCGCCGTCAGGCGCGTTTTCGGGCCCAGCACCAGGCCGGTGTGCGGCGTGCTGGCGCCTTCCACCTCGCCATGCCCGGCCAGATGGATCGCGAAATAACTCTCGTCGAACAGATGCACCAGCACTTGCTGGGCCTTGGGCCGGTACAGGTCCACCACCCGGTAGCCGTTGGCGTTGAAGATGTGCGCCACGTCCTGCGCCTCGGCCTGGGCGGCCGGCAGCTCGGCCAGGCCGGAATCGGTGTCGCCCACCACCAGCACGCTGTTGCCGGCCGGGCTGACGGCGCGCGGGCGCTCGCGCGGGCTGGCCAGTTGGCGCACCATGCCGATCCGGGTCGAGAGCGGATTTTCCTCGCCGTCGGCCTCGTCGCGCATCAACTCCCAGGGATAGATCGCGGCGCTCTGGTCCACCGTCAGCAGCAAGCCGCGCATCTCGGGAATGGCGGCCTTCAAGCCGGTCGGCAGCATCAACTCGTACAGGGCGCGCGACAGGCCCGGCTGGTCGGTGGTGTTGTCGGTGGCGTCCATGATCAAGCCGTCCACCGCCTGGCGCTGGGCCGGCTCTTCGTCGACGCTGTTGTGGGCGCGGTCGGTGACCAGGGTGAAACGCAGCGCGCCGGAGGTGTCGGCGGCCACGATGTGGACCCGGCGCCAGCCGCTGTCGCCGCTCAGGGCCGGCAGGGTGCGCCGGTAGCCGCCGGCGCTGCGCCCGATCCGGCCGTCGAAGGCGATGGCGCTCTGGTAGCGCGCCTCGCGGGCGATGCGCTCGATGGCGTCGGCCGCGCCGATGGCGCGCGCCTCCGACTGTTCGTAGAGCGTGAGGTGGACCACCCGGCTGCGCATGCCGGCGTCTTCCAGGCGCCGGTTGGTCAAGCCCAGCGCGTCGATCAGGGAACGCATGCACAGCGCGATGCTCAAGCCGCCGTAGCCGGAGCCGGACAGCAGGCTGGCCACGCGCAAGCGCCAGCGGTTTTCCGCGCCGTCGCCGGCCGATCCGGAGAGGGGCGGGTTGGCCGCGGCGCCATCGCCAAGTTGTTCGTGGCTGGTGGCGTATTCCAGCAAGCCGCCGGCGAAGGCGCGCGTCAATTCGCCCGGGGTCAGCTCGCCCAACGCGCCCATGCCGATCACGATGGCGCCCGAGGGCCGGCGGCCGGGCCGGGTTTGCAGCACCACCAGCGCGTCGTCCGGGCGCTGCGGAAAGCGGCCCAGCGCGTGCACTTGCCCGAGCCGGCCGTCCAGCAGCCGGTCCAAAAACGCCAGGCTGCCGCGCGGCCTGTCGTAGGCATAACTGCCCAGCATGACCGGCACATCCGAACCGGACATGCTGCCGTGGACGATTTCCAGCGTCACCGCGCCGGCGCCCGCGCGCGCGCCGGCCAGCGCCGGGCGCGCCGCGCCCATCGCCGCCGCCAGCACTTCGTCGGCGGTCGGGTACAGCGGGCGGGCGCCGTCCGGGCGGAGCCGGAATTGCGGCATGCGCCCGCGCGGCGCCGGCGGGCTGTCGGGCAGCAGGTCGGTGCGGCCGGTCTCGAGCAGCTGTTGGTAGGCCGGGAAGGCGTCGGCGCGGGTCAGCAGGTCGCCGTGGGCGGCCCGCACATACCAGGCCCGCACGCCCTTGGGGATGGCGCCTTCCCAGCCCACCCGGCCGTCGCCGTCATGGCCGTAGGCGATGTCGACCCGGCCGTCTTGCAGGCGCACCGCGACCGGGGTCTCGGCGCAGCCGGCCACATAACTGGTGTGTTCCGGGTCGAGCGGGGCGGCCTCGATCAGGGCGGCGCTGGCGCGCGCGGCGGCCAGGGCCGGCGCCGTCGGCGCTTGCCAGCCGTCGTCGGCACCGGAGCGGGCGTCGCCCTCGGCCCAGCCGGCCCAGGTGGCCGGATCGAAGTAGTCGTTGCCGTCGCTGGCGCGGCCGTCGGCCAGCGGCCAGGGCAGCATTTCCAGCACGCCGGGAAAGTCGCGGATGACGCCGAGCAGCTGGCGCCGGCCGTGCCGCCAGCCGATCCAGCCGGCCAGCATCTGCACCAGATCGTCGCGCCCCAGCAGCAGGCAAGCCATCGCGTGCGTGCCGCGATTGGGGGTGCCAAGTTGCAGCAGGCGGCTGCCGGGCAGGGCGGCGAAGCGGGCCCAGTGCGGCGCCATGGCCAGGCGCGCCACCAGCCCACCGCTCGAGTGGGCCACGATGCGCAGCGGCTCGGCGCGCCGCTCGGCGTCGGCCATGGCTTGTTCGAGCAGGGGCGCGAAGGCGGCGCCGGCTTCGCGCAAGGACAGGCGCCAGTCGTACGCGAAGGGCCGCACTTCCTGGGTCCGGCCCAGAAATTGCGCCAGCGGCTCGTGATACGGCTCGATCCAGCCGCCGCGCGCGATCTGCGGCTGGCCGACCGCCATGCGCTCGATCTGGCCCTCGGACAGGTTGATCGGATCGAACCAGACGCGCTGCGCGCCGATCTGCAAATGGCTGCCCATGATCCCCGGCAGCAGCAGCACGATCGGTCCCTCCTCGCGCCGCTTGGGCGCCGCGCCGCGCGCGATGGCGCCCGGCTGCGCGCCCTCCGGCACGCCGAACTGGCGCTCGTCGCCGGCCAGCGCGGCCAGCACCAGGGAGGCCGATTCGGCGCGGTCGAAATAATTGAGGTGGCGCGCCTGGGGGCCGCTCAAGAGCGCCTGGCGCAGCGCCGGGCGGCGCGTCGCGCCGCCCGCCATCGAGGCGGTGTTGACCACCAGGTCGGTCTGGCCGCCGTAAAACACCTCGGCCGTGCATTCGCCCAGCCACTTGAGCAGGCCATTGCCGCTACAGTCGCCCGCCAGCACGTGCAGGCCGGCGTCGATGCGCACGTCGGCCGCGTTGAGCAGGGCCACCAGGGGCGAGTCGGGCATCATCGCTTCGATCCCGGGCAGGATGCGGGCGTCGCAGCGCTGCTGCACCACCGCCAGCAGGAAGGCGCTGCCGATGTCGTACACCTCGGCCACCGGCTTGAGCGCGGGCAGCAGGCCACCGGCCAATTGCAGGCCGTGGCCGAGCAGGTTGAACATCACGCTGGCCCAGCGGTCCAGCCGGCCCGAGGCGAGGGTGGTGCCGCGCGCCGGGCAGCCGACCCGCACGAAACGCTCGATGCGCGGGGCGCGCTGCTTCAGTTCCAGGTTGAGCTGGACTAGCAGGGCCGCGTCGGCCTCGTGGCCGAGCCGTCCGGTCAGCGCCGCCTGCGCCGTGAAGCGGGCGATGTCGGCGCCGCTGAACGGGTCGCCGCCGACGCTGGCCTCGGGCGCCGCGCCGTCCGCGCCGGCCAGGTCGGCGGCGGCGCGGCCGTCGCCGCGCTGGGCGCGCGCCAGCAGTTCGCCCACCAGGCCGCCGCGCGAATGGGTCAGCAAGTGCAGCACCGCGCCCGGCGGCAGCAGGCGCGCCAGCGCCAGCGCGTTGGCGATCGGGCTCTCGGTCAGGCTGCGGTGCTCGAAACCGTAGATCCGGTTGCCGTATTGGGCCGCCAGGCGCGCGGCCAGGCCGCCATTCCACAGGCCGCGGAAAGTGGTCTCGGTGGACGCGGCGGCGCCATGGATCAGCAGCAGGATCGGCTCGGCGCCCGGCGCCAGCGCCGTCACCGGGGTCAATTCCCAGCGCTCGGTGGCGCAGCGATACAGGCCGAGCCGGTGCTCCAGCTGGCGGTCCTGGAACGCGCCGGCGGCGGCCAGCGCCGTGATCGCGGCGGCGCCGGCGCGGTACACCCGCAGCGCCTTGAGCATCCAGGCCGCCGCGCCGTCGCGCCCGGCCGTCGCCGGCAGCCGTGGCCCGCTCGGGCGCAGCGCCTGGCCGACCAGGATGGTGCGGGCGGCGTCGGCGGCGTCGGCTACGGCGGTCGCGGCCGCGTCCCGGTGCTCGCCGTTGTGGCCATTTCCGGGCTGGCCCAGATAGCGCGGCAGGTCGTCGCTGGCGGCCAGCAAGCTGGTGCCGTCGTTCATGATCAACTCCACCACATCATCGGGGCCGACCCGCACCACGGTCTCGGCGCTGCCCACTCCGCGCGCGCCGGACAAGACGAAGGTGTCGGCGCGCCAGCCCGGTCCGACTTGACTGTCGCCGATGACGGCGTGCGGGTCTTGCGTCAAGCGCAGCAGCACGCCGGCGCACGCCGCAGATTCCGGTTCTGATCCCGGCCCCGGTCCCGGTCCCGGAAGCGTATGGTTCATGTTATTGATGGGTGGAAAGCGCGCATACACAGACCTTCGCGCCGGAGCGGGGCGGCCGCCTTGAGCTAACTCAAACGATCCATCGAAAAAGTGTCTTGCCTTCGCGCGCGGCGCGCGCTACACTTAACTGTACCGATTGGTAAACAGTAATCCGTTCGGTACAGAAGCTCGCTCCCGTCCACGCACATCGATGAAGGTGACACCATGACCCGTCCGCCCCTCCCGCCGTTCAACCGCGACACCGCGATCGAGAAAGTGCGCCTGGCCGAAGATGGCTGGAACGGCCGCGACCCCGACAAAGTGGCGCTGGCCTACACCGAAGACAGCTGGTGGCGCAACCGCGCCGAATTCGTGCGCGGGCGCGAAGCCATCGCCGCCTTGTTGCGCCGTAAATGGACGCGCGAGCTCGACTATCGCCTGGTCAAGGAACTGTGGCTCTACGACGGCAACCGCATCGCCGTGCGTTTCGCCTACGAATTCCACGACGATTCCGGCCAATGGTTCCGCGCCTACGGCAATGAAAACTGGGAATTCGACGACGCCGGCTTGATGCGTACCCGCCACGCCAGCATCAACGAGGCGCCCATCGCCGAGTCCGAGCGCAAGCTGCGCTGGGCCGGCGGCGGGCCGCGCCCGGCCGACCATCCGGGCTTGAGCGAACTCGGCTTTTAAACGCCATGGCCAGAACCATCGCCGAGCGGGCCGACGTGCTGCCCTTGCTGGCCGAAGTGTTTCGTCGCCACGGCTTCGAGGGTGCCAGCCTGGCCCGGCTGTGCGAAGGCAGCGGCCTGGGCAAGGGCAGCTTGTACCATTTTTTTCCCGGCGGCAAAGACGACATGGCCGACGCCGTGCTGGCCCATATCGATGCCTGGTTCGTCTCGCATGTGTTCGCCCCGCTGCGCGAGCGGGCCGTCGCGCGCGACGCGATCGACGCCATGTTCGAGGCGGTGGCCGCGTATTTCCAGTCCGGCCAAAAAGTGTGCATCGTCGGCGTGTTCGCCCTGGGCGAGGAGCGCGACCGTTTCGGCGCGCGGGTGCAAGCCTATTTCGCCGAATGGGTGGCGGCGCTGGCGGCGGCGCTGGAGCGGGACGGCAAAAGCGCGCAGCGGGCCGCGCTGCTGGCCGAAGACGTGGTGGCCGGCATTCAGGGCGCGCTGGTGCTGGCGCGCGCGCTGGCGCGCCCGGACGTGTTCGGCCGTGCGCTGGAGGGCATGGCGGCGCGCCTGCGCTGAAGGGGGCGGCGGCGAAGCGAATGGGAATTGTTACCGTTTTCCCGGACGGCGCGGAGCCGAGGGATGGGAACAGGCGTGCTGGAGGAGGTGCGGGGAAACGCGCAGCAAGGTTTGGGCTGAACGTTGTGTTACGGATGGCGACCGAGGAACTCGGCGACCGGTTCGAACCACTCACAATGGATGACTACCACAACAAGCGACTTTCCACTCCTTGCACATGGCAAACTAATTGGCGCCGGATACCGCCATGCCGGCGCCTGGCATCGCACAAGCAGTCAGGGCAGTCAGTGCATCGAAGCGGTGGATAACTCTTTCAACTCGCGGATACTGAGTTCCGATTTCTCGTGCATGCGCAACAGGATCGTGGCGCCCACCGACAACTTTCGGTGTCGTATTTTACTGATGATGGGTGGCTGCACTTCCAGCACCCGGCACAGTTCCGCATCGTTTTTCAAGTTCATCTTTTCAATAAGAGTATCGAGCAATTTGTTAGGCACGAAACTCGATGGTTCGAGAGCGCGCGCACGATTCATGGCCTCGATCATTTCCAGCTTTTTTTGCCGTACGTTCATTTACTCCTCCTAGCGGTTGTTAAAACAATGGCCCCCTCTGCCGCAATGCCTTATCGCAACTGGTGTTTGCGTGGCAGTATTTTCAATTACCCACTTGATAACCAATCAAGTTGTTTCAATGATACTACGAAGGTCAATAATTGGGAATATTGTGCAATGATTTAAGTGATAGTTTGATCAAAACGGTTGACGAGTGTTGTTTCCTGTAGTCCTGATTTGGTCAGTACCAATTTCCGGTCGGCCATTTCGGCCGCCGCGTGCGAGTGCGTGACCATGATCGCGCACGCGCCGGTGGCCTTGATTTCGGCCCGCAACAGCAGCAAGATCGCGTGCGCGGTGTCCGGATCGAGGTTGCCGGTCGGCTCGTCTGCCAGCACCAGGGCCGGCCGGTGCGCCAGGGCGCGCGCGATCGCCACGCGCTGCATTTCGCCGCCCGACAATTGATGCGGGAAGTCGGCGCCGCGCCCGCCCAGTCCGACCGCCGCCAGCATCTGGCCGGCGCGCTCTTGCGGCAAGCCGTTCAACAGCAGCGGCAAGGCCACGTTTTGCAACAATGTCAGGTGGGGCAGCACGTGGAAGGCTTGAAAGATAAAACCCATCTTGGCGCGCCGCAGGCGGGTGGCGGCGTCGTCGTCCAGGCCGGACATGGCCACCCCGTCGATCAAGATCGGGCTCGGTTCGCCGGCGTCGGGCGCGTCCAGCCCCGCGATCAGGTTGAGCAGGGTCGACTTGCCGACCCCCGAGTCGCCCATGATGGCGACAAATTCGCCGGCCCGGAAGCGATAGGACACGCTGGCCAGCACCGTCTGCCCGTTGGCATACGATTTCGAGACGTTACGTAATTCGAGCATGGGGACTTCCTGAAAAATCTTGAATCGGTAAAACCGTTTAGCGGGTCACGGCCCGCCGCAGGGAAAAGCTGATGGCGTCGACCGCCGCCACCAGCAGCAGCATGGCCAGAATGACGCTGGCCGCTTGCTGAGTTTGAAACAGCGAGAGGTGGTATTTCAACATCTGGCCCAAGCCGCCTGCGCCAACCACGCCCAGGATGGCGGCGGCGCGGATATTGTTCTCCCAGCGGTACAGGGTGTAAGACAGCATTTGCGGCAGCGCCTGCGGCAAGGCGGCGTAGAAAAAAGCCGCCAGCGGCGCCGCGCCGTTGGCGCGCAGGGTGTGCTCGGGCAGCGGCGCCACGTTTTCCAGCGCGTCGGCGAACAGCCGTCCCAGCACCCCGGTGGTGTGGGCCGCCAGCGCCAGGGTGCCGGCGAACGGCCCCAGCCCGGCCGCGATCAGCAGAATCGCGGCCCACACCAGCTCCGGAATCGAGCGCAGGATATTGAGCAGGGCGCGGCAAGCCGCGCGCGCGCCGGGGCCGAAACGGCCGGCCGCGAATAGCGCCATCGGCAGTGCGGCGCCCGCCGCCAGCAGGGTGCCCAGGGCCGACATCGACAGCGTCTCCAGCGTGGCCCACGCGGTTTTGCGCAGGAAGGCCGGCGCCGTTTCGGGCGGTGCGAAACCGGCCAAAAAATCCAGCGTGCCGCGCGCCGCCTCGGGCGTGAAAAAGGCCGCCCAGCGCAGCGGCAACGAGGCGAAGCTGGCCGCTACCAGCGCCGCCAAGGCCAGGCCCAGCGCCCAGCCCGACCAGGCGCGCGGCGGCGGCGGGGGCGGCGCGCCAGGCGCTTGTCGCGCGCGCGGGCGGCGCATTATCCGAGCCGCTTTCTCAGCATGGCCGATACCAGATCGGCCGCCGCCACCAGCAGCACGAACACCAGCAACATGGCCGACACTTCGCCGCCGGCCAGCATCTTCATCGATTCATCCATGCGTTGACCGAGTCCGCCGGCGCCCACGAAGCCCATCACGACCGAGCCGCGGATCGCGCACTCCCAACGATAGATGGTGTACGACACCAGTTCCGAGGCCGCCTCCGGCAAGGCGCCGTAACAGAGCGCGGCCAGCCGGCCGGCGCCGTTGCGCAGCAGCGCTTCGCAGGCGTGCGACTCGGACGATTCCAGGATCTCGGCGTACACCTTGCCCAGCATGCCGCAATACGTGAGGGCGATGGCCAGCACCCCGGCGGTCGGCCCCAGCCCGACGATGCGCACCAGCAGCAGCGCCCACACCAGTTCCGGCACGCTGCGCAGCAGTACCAGCAGCCAGCGCACGCCTTGGCGCAGCAGCACCCCGGCCGGGCGCATGCGCCCGCCGCCCAGGCGCGAGATCGACAGCCTGTCGGTCGCCAGCAGGGTGGCCGGGATCGCGCCCAGCAGGGCCAGGGTCAGGCCGGCGGTGGCGATGGCCACGGTTTGCCAGGTTTCGCGCAGCAGCATGGACAGGAAGGCCGGGTCGTGGGCCGGCGGCAGGAAGTCGGCCAAAAAGCGCCAGGTCGCGCCCAGGCTTTGGCGGTCGAACAGGATGGACGGGTGGAATTCGGCCAGCACCGCCATCGGCCACACCACCACCACCGCCAGCAGCGCCATGCCGACCCGCCCGCGCCAGGCCGGATCGGGATGCAGGGCGCGCGAGCGGAAAAGCGCGGGCGGGGCGGGCCTCATGCGGCGGGTCAGCAGGCGCCCAAGAGCTGCGCCGCCAGCGGCGGCGGTGGCGCGGCCGGCGCCGCCGTCTGGTTCAGGTACAGGGCGGCGATCATGGCGTCGGTCACCGCTTCGCGCGGTGAATCGAACACGATGCGGCCGTCCTTCAAGCCGACGATGCGCGGAAAATGGGCGCGCGCCATGTCGACCTGGTGCAAGCTGCATATCAGGCTGGCGCCGCGCGCCTCGGCTTCGGCGCGCAGCACCTCCAGCGTCAGGCGCGCGAGATTGGGGTCGAGCGCGGACAGCGGCTCGTCCACCAGCAACGCCTGGGCCGACGACAGCAGCAGCCGGGCCAGGGCGCAGCGTTGACGCTCGCCGCCGGACAGGCGGTCGACCCGCGCGTACAGCTTGTCGCCCAGTTCGAGGCGCGCCAGGGCGGCGTGGGCGGCGGCCGGATCGCTGGGCCGCAGCAGCGAAACCAGGGCTTGCCACACACTCCATTCGGGCAGGCGCGCCGCCAGCACCGCCGTCACCACGCGCTGGCGCGGCGGCAGCGGCGGCGTTTGCGGCGCCAGGAACAGGCGCGCGCGCAGGCGGTGGCGCAGCCGCTCCGGCAGTGCCCAGGGATCGACCCCGAAGGCTTGGAACTGGCCGCCGTCGGGCCGGTGGGCGCAGGCCAGGGTCGCCAGCAAGGTGGTTTTTCCGGCGCCGGAAGGGCCGATCAAGGCCAGTTGCTCGCCCGGCGCCACCACCAGATCGATCTCGCGCAGGGCGGCGGCGCCGGTCGCCGGATGGCGCACCGTCAGCCTGGTCAACTGATAGGTGCTCATCGCGCGCGGGGGCGCCGGCATGGGCGACAATACTGGCGCGGGCGCGGGCGCGGCGGGGCTCACGGTCTTATTTCTTGAGTAAGCCCGCGTTTTGCGCGGCCGCCTCGATCGCGGCGTAATTTTCGGCCTTGGTCGGAATGAATTTGCTGGCGCGTTGCAGGTCCAGGATCGCCTTGTCCCGCGGCTTGGCCGGGTCGAGCGCGAGGAAGGCCTCGGTCAATTTTGTGCGCAGCTCGGCCGGCATGTCGGAGCGCACGCTCCAGTTGTAATCATAGTAGCC
>JAYVUV010000412.1:0-4148 GCA_043787615.1 Janthinobacterium sp.
GGCCGGCGTGATCGCCCAATTCAAGTTGCCATTACAGCCATTTTACGACTTATTGTCGGCATTCAAGCAAGACGTGGTCACCTCGCGCTATACCGGCTACGCGGCCTTGCTCGACTATTGCCGGCGCTCGGCCAACCCGGTCGGTCGCCTCATGCTGGCCTTGTACGGCGCCGACGGCGAAGACAATCTGCGCGATTCGGACGCCGTGTGCAGCGCCCTGCAAATGATCAACTTCTTGCAAGACGTCGCGATCGACTTGCAAAAAGAACGCATCTACCTGCCGCTGGAAGACTTGAGCCGCTTCGCCGTCTCGCCGGCCGACCTGGACCGGGTAGACGCCAAGGCCAAGTGGCGCGCCCTGATGCGCTTCCAGGTCGAGCGCGCGCGCGCCCAAATGCTGAGCGGGGCGCCGCTGGCGCTGCGCCTGCCGGGCCGGCTGGGCTGGGAGTTGCGCCTGGTGGTGCAAGGCGGCTTGCGCATCCTGGAGAGCATCGAAGCGGTCGATTATGACGTGTTCCGGCGCCGCCCCCGCTTGCGGCGCCGCGATTGGTGCGTGATCGCTTGGCGCGCGCTGCGCATGCGCGGCCAATTGCCGCGCGCAATGCCCGCTTTTCCCGCGCCTTGAGCCCATCGGCGCTAGAATAGCGCTTGCGCTCCGCCAACTTTGCAATTTGCCCATGTCACCTGACGAATACTGCCAACAAAAAACCGCAAAAAGCGGGTCGAGTTTTTACTACAGCTTCCTGTTCCTGCCGCCCGAGCGGCGCCGCGCCATCACCGCCCTGTACGCCTTTTGCCGCGAGGTGGACGACACCGTCGACGAATGCACCGACGAGGCGGTCGCGCGCAGCAAACTGGCCTGGTGGCGCCTGGAAGTGCGGGCCACCTACGCCGGCAATCCGACCCATCCGGTGATGCGCGCCTTGCAGCCGCACTTGGCGCTCTACCGGCTGGAGGAAAAACATCTGCAAGCCATCATAGACGGCATGGAAATGGATTTGAACCAAACCCGCTACCTCGATTATGTGGCCTTGACCCGCTATTGCTACCACGTCGCCAGCGTGGTCGGCATCTTGTCGGCCAGCATCTTCGGCGCGACCCGGCCGGAGACGCTGCTGTACGCCGAAAAGCTGGGCCACGCCTTCCAGCTCACCAACATCATCCGCGACGTGGGCGAAGACGCGCGCAAGGGCCGCATCTATTTACCGGTCAACGAATTGCAGCAGTTCCACGTCACGGCGGCCGACCTGCTCAACGCGCGCCACACCGACGCCTTCGACAATTTGATGAAATTCCAGGTGGCGCGCGCCCAGGCCGCCTACGACGACGCTTTCGCCCTGCTGCCGGCGGTCGACCGGCGCGCGCAGCGGCCAGGCTTGATGATGGCCGCCATTTATCGCACCCTGCTTGGCGAAATCGAAAGCGATGGCTACCACGTGCTGACCCAGCGCATTTCGCTCACGCCGATCCGCAAGCTGTGGCTGGCGTGGAAAACCTTTATCCGTGGCTAGCCCGCCGCTCAAGCCCGGCGCGCCCCTGCCCGCCATGGCGGTGGTGGGCGCCGGCTGGGCCGGCTGCGCGGCCGCCGTCGAACTGGCCGAGCAAGGCTGCCGGGTGACGCTGTTCGAAGCGGCGCGCACGCTGGGCGGACGGGCGCGCGCGGTCGAGATCGATGGACGCGTGCTCGACAACGGTCAGCACATCCTGTTGGGCGCCTATCAAGCGACCATGCGGCTGATGCGCCGGGTCGGCGTCGATCCGCGCAAGGCGCTGCTCAATGTGCCGCTTCAAATGCGCTATCCGCCCGGCGCCGGCGGCATGGATTTCGTCGCCCCGCGCTGGCCGGCGCCGCTGCATCTGGCGGCGGCCCTGTTGCGCGCGCGCGGTCTGGGGCGCGCCGACAAACTGGCCCTGGCGCGCTTTTCGACCACCGCGCGCTGGATGGGCTGGCATTTGCACCACGATTGCAGCGTCAGCGAGTTGCTGGCGCGTTTCGACCAAACCGCGCGCTTGATTCAACTGATGTGGCGCCCGCTCTGCCTGGCCGCCCTGAACACACCGCCGGAGCGGGCCTCGGCCCAGGTGTTTCTCAACGTGCTGCGCGACAGCCTGGGCGCGCGCCGCGCCGCCTCCGACATGCTCTTGCCGCGCCTCGATCTGAGCGCCCTGTTCCCGGCCGCGGCGGCGCGCTTCATCGGCCAGCGCGGCGGCGCGGTGCTCACCGGCAGCAAGATCGACGCGCTGCGCCAAAACGACGATGGCCGCTGGCAACTGGCCGGCCGGGCCGGTTCCGCCTCGGCCGAGCCGGCCTGGAGCGAGCCGTTCGACGGCGTGGTGCTGGCCACACCGGCGGCCGCGACGGGCGCCTTGCTGGCGCCCCTGCCCGGCCCGCTCAACGCCGGCTTGCTGGCCCAGCTGGCAGCTTTCGAGCCGGAAGCGATCACCACCTGCTATCTGCAATACGCACCGGGCCTGCGCCTGGCGCTGCCGTTCTACGCCTTGATCGACGACGCCGCCGCCGGACAATGGGGCCAGTTCGTGTTCGACCGTGGCCAACTCGACCCATCCCAGGCCGGTCTGCTGGCGGTGATCATCAGCGCGGCGGGGCCGGCCGCCGAGCTGGAGCGCGAAGTCCTGGCCCTGTCCATTGCGCGCCAACTGGCCGGCGTGTTCGCGCTGCCCGCGCTGGCGGCGCCGGGCTGGCACCAGGTCATCACCGAAAAACGCGCCACCTTCGCCTGCAGCCCGGGCTTGTCGCGCCCGCCCAACGCCACCGCCCATGCCGGGTTGGCCATCGCCGGCGACTACACCGCCGGCGACTATCCCGCCACCATCGAGGCGGCCGTGCGCAGCGGCCTGCTGGCCGCCGCCTGCGTGTTGCCGGCCTAGTGTACGCGCGCGCATGTCACGCCGAGGAGCGTTCCAGACCGCGCAAAGCGCAGTCTGTCGCACGCCCCTGTCGTACCGACCCCGGTTTGGCTAGAGTGAGGTCATTGATATTGGCCGACCCCGAAGGACACCCGATGCGCACCGGATTGCAACTGACTTTGCTGATTTTGCTGGCCCTGGCGGCCTGCGCCACCATCGTCTCGACCTACCCCGACGCGCCGGCCGGACGGGGTGAGCGCAGTGAGCGACCATGAACCGAACTGACTTCATCGCCGCGCTGCGGCGCGCCCTGGCCGGCTTGCCGCCCGAGCTGGCGGCCAAGACGGTGGCGTATTACGAACAGCGCTTCGTCGACGGCGTGACCGCCGGCCAGCGCGAGGCGGACATCGCCGCCGACCTGGGCGCGCCCGGCAAGATCGCCATGACCTTGCGCGCCAATACCCATTTGAAGGCCTTCGAGCGCAAAAAACACCCGGCCACCTTGCTGCGCCTGTTGGTGTCGATCCTGGGCTTGGCCCTGTTCAACCTGTTCATGGTGGCGCCGGCCGTGATAGGCGCCGCCTTGTTGAGCACCACTTATATCGCCGCCATGGCGTTTTACGTGGCCGGCATCGCCATCACCGCCAGCGGACTGTCGGGCGCCAACGAACTGGTGCTTGACGCGCCCTTGCGCCATGTCGTCTTCAGCGGCGAGGACGACAGCCACGCCCGCTCGGCCCGGACCCGGATCTCGATCAGCGAAACCGGGATACGCGCCACCCGCATCAAACCGGACGGCAACCCCGCACCCGAACACGAGGGTGACGAAGACGAAGACGAAAATGGCGACGAAGGCCATGCCTCGGCCGTGATACGGCGCGCCGAACAATTGGCCGGCGGCGGCATCCATGTCTACACCGACATCGGCAACGCCTCGCGCGGCACCCAGTCGATGCTGGGCCTGGGCCTGGTCACGGGCGGCATCGCGCTGTTTTTGATCAGCCTGGCGCTCACCCAATACGCGCTGCGCGCCCTCAAGCGCTATGTGAAGATGAACTATGCCCTGCTGAGAGGTCAATGACCATGACGATCCACGCCGCCACCGGCCGCCGCGACACCGCCCCGCCCGCCGGGAGCCCGCCATGCGCGCGCTGATCAAAATCGGCCTCGGCATGCTGCTGCTGGCCCTGGTGCTGATCGGCATCTCGACCTTCATGCTGCGCGCCAAGGGGGTGAACAATCCGGCCAGCGCGGCCGGGCGCGTGATGCGCGGCGAAACG
>JAYVUV010000413.1:0-5739 GCA_043787615.1 Janthinobacterium sp.
TGGCCATCATGAACGGCACCGCCGTGATGACGGCGCTGGCTTGCCTGGCTTACGAACGGGCCGATTATCTGAGCCGCCTGTGCACCCGCGTCACGGCCATGGCTTCTTTCGCGCTGGACGGCAACGCCCACCATTTCGACGAGACCCTGTTTTCGGTCAAGCCGCACGCCGGCATGCAGCAAGTGGCGGCCTGGTTGCGCCACGATTTGCCGACCGACCAGTGGGAACGCAACGGCAAGCGCCTGCAAGACCGCTATTCGATCCGCTGCGCGCCGCACGTGATCGGCGTGCTGGCCGACGCGCTGCCGTTTTTCCGAAGCGCGATCGAAAACGAGCTCAATAGCGCCAACGACAATCCGATCATCGACGCGGACAACGAGCGGGTGCTGCATGGCGGTCATTTCTATGGCGGCCATATCGCCTTCGCCATGGATGGCATGAAAAACGCGGTGGCCAATCTGGCCGATCTGCTGGACCGGCAGATGGCGCTGCTGGTGGACAGCCGCTACAACCACGGCTTGCCGGCCAATCTGTCGGGCGCCGAGGGACCGCGCGCGGCCATCAACCACGGCTTGAAGGCGCTCCAGATCAGCGCCTCGGCCTGGACCGCGGAGGCGCTCAAGCTGACCATGCCGGCTTCGGTTTTTTCGCGTTCGACCGAATGCCACAACCAGGACAAGGTCAGCATGGGCACCATCGCCGCGCGCGACTGCCTGCGGGTGCTGGAATTGACCGAGCAAGTGGTGGCGGCGCTGTTGATCACGGTGCGCCAGGGCGTGTGGCTGCGCTGCCGGGTCAGCCCGGAGCTGGCGCCGCAGGCCGCTTTGAGTGCCATGATGGACAGCCTGGCGGCCGACATCGCGCCGGTCGAGGAAGACCGCCGCCTGGAGCCGGACCTGCGCCTGCTGATCGAGCGTATTCGCGCGCGGGCCTGGACGCTGTATGCGTAACAGGGGCGGAAAAGGCGCGCCGGACAGCCGCTGGCACGCCGAAGTCGAGATGCAGGTCCAGTTTTTCGACCTGGACCCGATGGAAATCGTCTGGCACGGCCGCTACGTCAAATATCTGGAAGTGGCGCGCTGCGCGCTGCTCGACCGGATCGGCTACAACTATGTCGACATGAAGGCTTCCGGTTATGCCTGGCCGGTGATCGACATGCATCTGCGCTACGTGGCGCCGGCCCGCTTCGGCCAGCGCCTGCTGTTGCGCGCCGATCTGGTGGAGTGGGAAAGCCGGTTGCGCATCGAGTATTTGATCAGCGACGCGGCGACCGGCCAGCGCCTGAACCGGGCCAGCACCACCCAGGTGGCGGTGCGCATCGCCGACGGCGAGATGTGCTTCGTCTCGCCGCCCATCCTGTTTCAAAAATTAGGAATCGACGCTCCCCTATGACACGAATGACACGACTTTCATCGCTCTTCGCGACCCTGCTGGCCGCCGCCCTCGTGCTGTGCGCGCCGGCCCGCGCCGCCGCGCCGGTGGCCAGGATCCAGGCCATGCTGGCCAAGCCGGCCGTGATGTGCGGCCGTTTCGATCAATCGAAGACGCTGGCCGGCATGAAAAAGCCGCTGGCCTCGAACGGCCGCTTCTGCGTGGTGGCCGGCAAGGGCGTGTTGTGGCGCACCCTGCGACCGTTTCCGAACACCTTGCGCCTGACGCGCGACGAAATCGTCCATTTCCAGGGCGAGCGGGTGGCGATGCGGATGGACGCCAAGACCGAGCCGGTGGTCGGCATGATCAACAGCGTGCTGTTTTCCATGCTGGCCGGCGATCTGGCCCAACTCGACCAACTGTTCGAGGTGGACGGCACGGCCGACGCCACCAGCTGGCAGGTGGCGCTCAAGGCGCGCGCGCCGGCGCTGGCCAAGGCCATCGGCGCCATCACGCTGGAAGGCGGCGGCTACGTCAAGCACATCACCATGAGCGACGCCGGCGGCGACCGCACCGACATCGTGTTTTCCGCGATCCAGAGCGGCGAGGGCGCCATGCTGGCGGAAGAGGCGGCGCTGTTTTGATGCGTCACCGCCGCTACGCGCTGCTGTGGGCCTTGGTGGTTTGCCTGCTGCTGGGGCATAACGCCTATCTATGGCTGGGCAAGCGCATCGTGCCGGACACAGATATCCTGGCCCTGCTGCCGGTGCAGGAGCGCGACCCGGTGCTCCAGCAATCATTTACCCATATGGTGGACGCGGCCCAGCAACGCCTGGTGCTGCTGATCGGCGCGCCCGATTGGCGCGACGCCACCCGCGCCGCCGACGCTTACAGCGCGGTGCTGGCGCGTCGCCCCGAGCTGTTCGAGGCCACCCGGCTGGACCAGCAAACCCAGAACGACTGGCTGGCCCTGTTCCAGCAACACCGACAGATTTTGCTGACGGCCGAGCAGGAAGCCCAATTGCGGCGCGAGCCGCCCCAATTCTGGCTCGACACCGCCTTGCGCAGCCTGTACGCGCCGTTCGGCGGCCCCAAACTGGGCGCCTGGCGCGACGATCCGTTCGGCCTATTCAGTGGCTGGGTCCAGGAACGCGCGCGCGAAACCCCGGTGCGCCCGCGCGACGGCCATCTGTTCGTGGCCGGCGCAGGCCGCCAATACGTGCTGCTGCCATTGACGTTAAAACTGCCGGCGCTGTCGATGACGGCCCAGGATAGCGTGATGCCTTTGCTGGAGCGGGCCGCCGCCGCCGCGCGCGCCGCCGTGCCGCAGGTGGAGTTGATCAGCGCCGGTGTGATCTTGCACGCGGCCGCCGCCAGCGGCCAGGCCAGCGGCGAGGTGTCCACCATCGGCATCGGCTCGCTGATCGGGATTATTCTGCTGATGTGGTTCACCTTCCATTCGCTCAAACCGATCGCCCTGATCCTGCTGTCGATCGGGATCGGCTGCCTGGGCGCTTTTTCGCTGTGCTGGATATTGTTCGAGCGGGTCCACCTATTGACGCTGGTGTTCGGCGCCAGTTTGATCGGCGTGGCCCAGGATTACGGCATCTACTTCCTGTGCAACCGGCTGGGCGCCGACCCAAGTCTCGATTCGCGCGCGCTGCTGAAAAAACTGCTGCCGGGCCTGAGCCTGACTTTGCTGGCGGCGGTGATCGGCTACATGGGCTTGGCCTTGACGCCGTTTCCCGGCTTGCGCCAGATGGCGCTGTTCTCGGCGCTCGGCCTGGTGTTCGCCTGGTTGACGGTGCTGTGCTGGTTTCCGCTGCTGGTGGGCGCCACCAGCTTGAAAAGCGGCGCCCTGGTGCGGGGATACGGCGCGCTGCTGGCGCGCTGGCCGCTGCTGGGGCCGAACCGGGCCAGCGCGGTCGCGGCCGTGCTGATCGGCGCCCTGGCTTTGGCCGGCATCGCGCGGCTGGGCGTGAACGACGATATCCGCCTGCTGCAAAATCCGCCCAAGCACCTGGTCAGCGATCAGATCAAGCTGGGCAAACTGCTCGACGCGCCCACCCCGGTTCAATACTACCTGGTGCGGGCCGCCACGGCCGACGCCCTGCTGGAGCGCGAGGAATCGCTCAAGGCGCGGCTCGATCCGATGATCGCCGCGCGCCGCATCGGCGGCTACCAGGCGATCTCGAACTGGGTGCCGTCCGGCGCGGTGCAAGCCGCTCGCCGCGCGCTGCTGGAGCAAAAGCTGATGCAGCCGGGCGGCCCGCTAGCCGCGCTGGCCGCGCAAATCGGCGAGGACGCGCAGTGGGTGGCGGCCACTGGCGCCGGGCTCAGATCGGCCGGCGCGGCGCTCACGGTGGACGCGTTTTTGCGCACTCCGGCCAGCGAGCCTTGGCGCCATTTGTGGCTGGGCCGGGTGGACGGCGGCTACGCCAGCATCGTCGCCCTGCGCGGCCTCGATTACGCCGGCATCGCCCAGCTCAAGCAGCTCGCGGTCGGCATGCAAGGGGTGCAATGGGTCGACAAGGTGGGCGAGATTTCCTCGGTGCTGGGGCGCTACCGCGCGTATATGGGGCTGGTGGTGCTGGGCGCTTACGCCGTGGTGTTCGCGCTGCTCTTGCCGCGCTACCGGAGCCGCACCTGGCGCGTGCTGGCGCCGACCGCGCTGGCCAGCGTGGCCACGCTGGCGCTGCTCGGTTTCGCGGCCCAGAAGCTCCAGTTGTTCCATGTGCTGGCGCTGATGCTCTTGTTGGGCGTGGGCGTCGATTACGGCATCTTCATGCAGGAGCATCCTGACCGGCGCGAGCGCACGCCGTGGCTGGCGGTCGGCCTGTCGGCGGCCAATACCATTCTTTCGTTCGGCCTGCTGGGCTTGAGCAAAACCCCGGCGCTGCAAGCGTTCGGCCTGACCATGTTGATCGGCACCGCCCTGGTGTGGCTGATCGTTCCCTGTTTTGGCGTCACCACTGAAGGCAATCATGTCACAGCAACAGCAGCACCCCGAGCAAGCTGATTCCACGGCGGCGCCGGCCGGCGCATCCGAGGCCCGCGTGCCGCTGGAACAGGTCGAGATCCTCATCGTCGGCGCCGGCCCGGCCGGCTCGGTGGCGGCGGCGCTGCTGCGCCAACAAGGCCGCCAGGTGCTGGTCTTGGAGCGCGAGCTGTTCCCGCGCTTTTCCATCGGCGAGAGCCTGCTGCCGCAAAGTATGGCTTACCTGGAGCAGGCCGGCATGCTGCAAGCGGTGGTGGAAGCCGGCTTTCAGTTCAAGAACGGCGCCGCCTTCATGCGCAACGGTCGCTACACCGCCTTCGATTTTCGCGACAAGCATACTCCCGGCTGGGGCACCACCTATCAAGTGCAGCGGGCCGATTTCGATCACCTGCTGGCCAAGGAGGCGCAGCGCTTCGGCGCCGAAATCCGCTTCCGGCACGAGGTGACGGAGATCGAGCTGGCCCGCCCGGAGCAGGGCCATGGCGCGCGCGTCACGGTGCGCGACCCGGAAGGGCAAGTGTATCAAGTCGCGCCCCAGTTCATTCTGGACGCGAGCGGCTTCGGGCGCATTCTGCCGCGCCTGTTGAAGCTGGAGAAGCCGTCCAATTTCCCGGTGCGCGGCGCCATCTTCACCCACATCGAGGACGGTATCCGCGAGCCCGGCTTCGACCGCAACAAGATCCGCGTCACGGTCCATCCGCAGCATTGCGATGTCTGGTTCTGGACCATTCCGCTGTCGGGCGGGCGCTGCTCGCTGGGCGTGGTGGCCGAAACGGCCTTCCTGGCGCGTTATCAGGGCAGCGAGATCGAACGCTTGCGCGCCATCGTGGGGGAAGACCCTTCGCTGCGGGCGCTGCTGGCCAACGCCATGTGGGACACGCCGGCGCGTCAGATCGTCGGTTACTCGGCCAATGTGGATTGGTTGTGGGGCCAGGGTTACGCGCTGCTCGGCAACGCGGGTGAATTCCTCGACCCGGTGTTTTCGTCCGGCGTGACGATCGCCTTCAAATCGGCCAGCCTGGCCGCCGCCGCCCTGCAACGCCATTTCGCCGGCGAGACGGTCGATTGGCAGGCCGAATTCGGCGCGCCGCTGCGCAAGGGGGTCGATACCTTCCGCGCGTTCGTCGAGTCGTGGTACGCCGGCGGTTTTCAAAACATCATTTTCCACCCGGCCCAGCAACCGGAGATCCGGCGCATGATCGCCGCCATCCTGGCCGGCTACGCCTGGGATGCGAGCAATCCCTACGTCAAGGACACCGCGCGCCGGCTGGCCGCGCTGGAGGCGCTGTGCGTGCCGGCGTGATGCGGGCGGCCGGATGGAGCGCGGCCGCGCTGCTGGCCGGCTGCGCCGCCGCGCCGCCGGCCCCGGC
>JAYVUV010000414.1:0-3638 GCA_043787615.1 Janthinobacterium sp.
GTCGCCACGCTGGCGGCCGTGGGCGGCGGCTGGGTGGCGCAAGCGAACGAGTATGGCCGCTGGCTGGCGATGGCGCTGATGGCTTTTTTCGGCCTCACACTGTTGCTGCCGCATTTGGCGGACCGCTTGACGGCGCCGCTGGTGGCGCTGGGCGAGCGCTTGTCGAACTCGGCGAGTGCCGGCGCCGCGGCAGGCAAGCCGGGCGGCGCGGGCGCCTCGTTTGTATTAGGCATCGCCACCGGGCTGCTGTGGGCGCCGTGCGCCGGCCCGATATTGGGGCTGGTGCTGACCGGCGCCGCGCTCAACGGCGCCAGCGTCGCCACCACCTTGCTGCTGCTGGCCTATGCCGGCGGCGCCGCCACGTCCTTGGCGGTCGCGCTGCTGATCGGCGGGAAGGTGTTCGCCGCCATGAAGCGTTCGCTGGGCGCCGGCGAATGGATACGCCGGGGACTCGGGCTGGCCATGTTGTGTGGCACCGCCGTCATCGCGCTCGGGCTGGACACCGGCTTGCTGAGCGGGATATCGGGCCCCGGCACCGCCAAGATCGAGCAGTCGCTGCTCGACAAGTTGTCGCCCCCAGGGCCTGTCGGTGGCGGCAGCGCCATGATGGCGCAAAACGCGGCCATGAGCGGCGCCGGCGCGATGATGGCGCACGGCGACGCGGCTGCCATGAGCAGCTCGAACGTTATGAGCGGCTCGAACGTCATGGCCAGCTCGAACGCCATGGCCGGCTCGAACGCGATGATGGCCGCCAACGCCATGATGGCGAACGATACTGGCCAGAACGGCGCGATGATGGCGATGCAAGGCGCCGCCGCGTCGGGCGCGGCCTTGGCGCCGGCGGGCGAGGGCGTATTGCCGCCGCTGGACGGCGCCGTCAAATGGCTCAATTCGCCGCCGCTGACGCACGAACAGCTGAAAGGCAAAGTGGTGCTGGTCGATTTTTGGACTTATTCCTGCATCAACTGCCTGCGCAGCCTGCCCTACGTCAAGGCCTGGGCCAAGAAATACCATGAGCAGGGCTTGGTGGTGATCGGCGTGCACGCGCCCGAATTCGCTTTCGAGCGCGATCCCGCCAACGTGGCCAAGGCGGTGCGCGAGCTCGGCATCGATTACCCGGTCGCCGTCGATAACGATTACGCGATCTGGCGCGCGTTCGGCAACCGCTACTGGCCGGCCCACTATTTCATCGACGCCAAGGGGCAGATCCGCGCCCATCATTTCGGCGAAGGCGAGTATGCGCATTCGGAGCGGATCATCCGCGCACTGCTGACGGAGGCGGGCCGCAAGGATGTCGGCGACGAGGTGGCCACGGCCGAGGCCGAGGCGGGCGGGGTCGGCCTGGCCAGCAACGGGAGCGATGTGGCCTCGCCGGAAACCTATCTGGGCGCCGAGCGGGCGCAAAATTTCGCCTCGCCGGGCGGCGCGCGGGCCGGCGTGGCGCACCGCTACATGGCGCCGGCGCAACCGGCGCTGAACCGGTGGGGCCTGGAGGGCGGCTGGAAGGTCGACCGGGAAAACATCACCCTGGCCAGCGCGCCTGGCCGTATCGTCTACCGCTTCCACGCGCGCGACGTGCACTTGGTGATGGGCGCGGACGCGGACGCGGACGGCAAGCCGGTGCGCTTCCGCGTCACGCTCGACGGCGCCGCGCCGGGCCAAGATCACGGCGGCGACAGCGCGGCCGATGGCGGCGGCGTGGTCGGCGCCGAAAAACTGTACCAATTGCTGCGCCTGAAAGGCCCGGTGACGGATCACACCTTCAGCATCGAGTTCCTTGACCCCGGCGTGCGGGCTTACTCCTTTACCTTCGGCTAACCTTGAAAGAGAGAATATGATGAACCACACATTGCGCACGCGCGCGCCCCTGCTGTTGAAACTGACCGCCGGCGCCGCGCTGGCGACGACGCTGCTGTTTTCGCTGCGCGCCGCCCATTCCGCCGAGGAGGCGGTCGTCATCGCGGCGCCCGCGCTCGACGAGCCGGCTGGCGCCGGCGTGCAAACCGCCACCTTCGCGGGCGGTTGCTTCTGGGGCGTGCAAGGCGTGTTCCAGCATGTGCGCGGCGTGACCAACGCGGTGTCCGGTTACGCCGGCGGCGCCGCCGAGACGGCCCGCTACGACATGGTCGGCTCGGGCGCGACCGGTCACGCCGAAGCGGTGCGGGTGAGCTTCGATCCGAAAAAAGTCAGTTACGGCCAGTTGTTACAGGTGTTTTTTTCGGTCGCCCACAATCCCACCGAGCTCAATCGCCAGGGACCGGACCGGGGTACGCAATACCGTTCGGCGATCTTTCCGGCCACGCCGGCGCAGCGCAAGGTGGCCGAGGCTTACATCGCCCAACTCGACGCGGCGCGTTCCTTCAAGGCGCCCATCGTCACGCGCATCGAGGATGGCAAGAATTTTTACGCGGCCGAGGCGTATCACCAAAATTTTTTGGCGCTGTATCCCGGCAATGGCTATATCGTCGCGAACGACTTGCCCAAGGTGGCGAACTTGAAGCGCATGGCGCCCAAGCTTTACCTCGACGATCCCGTGTTGGTGCGCTGAAGCGGGGGCCGGGCCGGCCGCCAATCCGTATTAATGGTTGCGGTCGACCGCGAACACGCACAATTGCAGCAGCGCTTCCTTGTACTGGCTGTCCGCCAAGCCGGCCACCGCGTCGGCGGCGCGCTTGGCGGCCGCTTCGGCCGCGCGCCGCGCGAAGTCGAGCGCGCCGCTGCTGGTGACGGCGGCCAGGATGGCGTCGAAGTGCTGCTCGTCGCCATGCTCGATGCACGAGCGCACCAGTTCGCGTTGCTCGGGCGTGCCGTTTTCCATCAGGTAAATCAGGGGCAGGGTCGGTTTGCCCTCGCGCAGATCGTCGCCCACGTTCTTGCCGATTTCGGCCGCGTCGCCCGCGTAGTCGAGCACATCGTCGATCAGTTGGAAGGCGGTGCCCAGGGAACGCCCGTATTCGCCGGCCGCGTCCACTTCGGCCTCGCTGGCGCCCGAAATCAGGGCGCCCAGTTCGGCGGCCGCCTCGAACAGCTTGGCGGTTTTGGAGCGTATCACTTGCAGATAGCGTTCCTGGCTCACGTCCGGGTCATGCATATTCAATAGCTGCAACACCTCGCCCTCGGCGATGACGTTGGTGGCGTCCGACAAGATTTGCATGACGCGCATATTGTTCAAGCCAACCATCATCTGGAAGGCGCGCGAATACAGGAAGTCGCCCACCAGCACCGAGGCCGCGTTGCCGAACAGCGCGTTGGCGGTTTGGCGTCCGCGCCGCATCGACGATTCGTCGACCACGTCGTCGTGCAGCAAGGTGGCGGTGTGGATGAATTCGACCACCGCCGCCAATTCGTGGTGGGCCGCGCCCCGGTAGCGGTAAGCGTTCGCCATGAGCAGCACCAGTACCGGACGAATCCGCTTGCCGCCCGCGCTGATGATGTATTCCGCGATCTGGTTGACCAGGCTGACCTCGGAGTGCAATTTGGCGCGGATGACCAGGTTGACCGCGTCCATGTCGGCGGCGATCGTGTGGGCGATGGTGTTTTGGGTGACGTTTTGGGTAGCGGCAGACAAGGCGAACCTGTGCGGTGGACTGTGGGTGGCGCGATTATACGGCATGGCCCGCGCCCGCGTGGAATTGCGG
>JAYVUV010000415.1:0-16172 GCA_043787615.1 Janthinobacterium sp.
GCCATCGCCGCCGTGCTGGCGGCGCGGCGCGGCATCGCGCTGGTGGTGATCGGCGGCCCGGTCGATTGGCGCAGCGGCGCCAGCCTGGGCGCGCGCGCCGTGCGCGAACTGGCCACGCTACGCGCCGACCTGTGTTTTTTGGGCGTGTGCGCGCTCGATGCGGCGGCCGGCGCGACCGGCTTCGGCTGCGAGGAAAGCGAATTCAAACGGGCCGCCGTGGCCGCCAGCGCCAGCGTGGCGGTGGCCGCCACCAACGACAAGCTAGGCACCGGCGCCCCGTTCGCGGTGGCCGCCGCCGGCGCGATCGCCCACCTGATCGTCGAACATGACGCCGATCCGGCCAAGCTGGCCGGTTTCGACCAAGCCGCCACCCGCATCCACCCGGCCCGGCCGCCCCATGCCTGATCCGACCGCGCCCGATCCGTCCCCGTTCCATCCCCTCCCGTCCACCATGAAAGCCGTTCCATGATCGATCAAGCCTTGCGCCGCGCGCGCTGGTCCACCAGCACCGTCTTCTTCGCCAACGGCCTGGGCATCGGCGCCTGGGCCGCCGCCATTCCCACCCTCAAAGCGGCCCTGGCCCTGTCGGACGCCCAGTTGAGCGGCGCCCTGCTGGCCCTGGCCGCCGGCGCCGTGTCTTCCATGCCGCTGTGCAGCCGCTTGCTGCCGCGCCTGGGCGGCACCGGGCCGGGCACGCGCCTGGCCGGCTTGCTGTACGCCGTCGCGCTGATGTTGCCGATGTGGGCCGGGAGCCTGACGTCGCTGCTGGCGGCCGCCTTCGCCATGGGCGCCGTCAACGGTTTTCTCGATGTCTCCATGAACGCCCACGCCAGCGCGGTCGAGCGGCGCTGGTCGGGCGCCATCATGTCCTCCTTCCACGCCGCCTTCAGCCTTGGCGGGCTGGCCGGCACGGGGCTGGGCGCGGCCCTGTTGTACGCCGGCGTGCCCGGCGTCTGGCTGCTGACCCCGCCGGCCGCCATCGTGCTGGCGCTGGTGCTGAGGGCGGCGCCCCGGCTAGGCGCCGGCGACCATGGCGAACCGGCCCCGGCGCCCGGCGCGGCGGGCCGGCCGGCGCGCCCGGGCCGCGCCCTGCTGGGCCTGGCCGCCATCGCCCTGCTGTGCTTTCTGGTGGAAGGCGCCATGGTCGATTGGAGCGGCTTGTACATGACCATGGCCGGCGCCTCGGCGGCCGCCGCCACCGCCGGCTTCGCCGCCTTTTCCTCGGCCATGGTGCTGGGCCGGTTGCTGGGCGACCGCGTGGTGCGGCGCTTCGGCGGCCCGAGCGTGGTGGCCGGCGGCGCCCTGCTGGCCGCGCTCGGCCTGGCGGTGGCCATCGTGTTGCCGCAAGGCGGAACCATCATGGCCGGCTTTGCCTTGGTGGGCCTGGGCCTGTCGAACGTGGTGCCGGCCGTGTTCAGCGCCGGCGGCCGGCTCGGCGCCACCGCCGCCGGCGGCATCGCCACCGTGGCCAGCGCGGGGTATGCCGGCATGCTGGCCGGGCCGCCCTTGATCGGCGCGGTGGCGGTGGCGTCCAGCCTGCGCGGCGGCGTCATCCTGATGGCTGCCGCCGCCCTGTGCGCGGCCTTGCTCTCGCTGCTGGTGCAGCGTCGGGCCTGAGCTGGCGGACGCGTCAGACGTCCAACATCGGCGACCGGGCGCGCCGGAGCCGGATGCTTGGCGACAGTCGGCCACGCTGGCCCGCATCGATGAACGCAGCGCCGCATCGTGCCAACCAGCGCTCGCCTAGTGCTATTCCGGGGCCGCTGCTCGGGCATTGCCGCCAGCTCGACACCACCCCGCCCGGCTCGCTTCCTGGACAAGGAGCGGACTGGCGCATCGCCTCACGGCGCAACGCGCGGCCGGTCGACGCAGCCAATAACGCGACCTCGACCGCGAGCGCGGTCCCAGGATGCGCAAGGCGAGAAAAAAGCAGCGCCATCGTCGCATAGGTCCGCCACACTCCGTGGCCGATCCCGCGCGCGCGACCATGCCCCCTCACCGACGGTCGCGTCCCCGACCGGCCGCGTTGGATCGCCGGCGATGCCGCATACCCGCATGCGCATGGCATGCCGGGCTTGAACAAGCTGGCGCCGCGATGCGCGCCGATAAGGCCGACCTTGGCGATCCGGGTGGCCGCCAGCGTTGACGCGCGCGCCCGTGTTGCCGGGCCGCGCGGCGTGGCGCCGGCAGCGTCCGGTGCGACCGGCACCCGGACACGGACGGACGGACGGCAGACAACCGGCAGAAAAAAATCCCTCGTCATATCAAACACTTAGCTTGTGGCACGCTTCCTGCTACAGTGAGACCATCCATTACTCTTGGCTCACGTCACCATGATACGCGACACCTCTTCCCAAGACGCCGCGCTGGCCGCGCCGGCCGGCCGCACGCCGCGGCGCATCCTATTGTGGCTGGGCGCCGCGCTGGCGGTGGCGGCCCTGGCCGCCTTCCTGCTGCACGGCTGGCGCGCCAGTTCGCAATCGGTCAGCGCGGCCCGCCTGCGCTTCGCCGAGGTCGGCCGTGGCACCCTGGTGCGCGACGCCGCCGTCAACGGCCGGGTGGTGGCCGCCGTCAGCCCGACCTTGTACGCCAGCGCCGCCGCCACCGTGACCTTGAAGGTGTCGGCCGGCGACACCGTGAAAAAAGGCGATTTGCTGGCGGTGCTGGAATCGCCCGACTTGAGCGACGAGCTCAAACGCGAACAATCGAGCGTGCAGCAATTGCAAGCCGAGCTGGCGCGCCAGCAAATCCTGGCCAAAAAGCAAAAGCTGCTGGCGCGGCGCGAAGCCGACACCGCCGAGATCGAGCGCCTGTCGGCCCAGCGCACCCTGGAACGCTACGACAGCGTGGCCCAGGTCGGCGTGATCGCCAAGATCGATTACCAGAAAGCCAAGGACGCGCTGCGCTCGGCCGAGATCCGCAGCAAGCACGCGGAATTGGCGGCCGGCCTGGAAGGCGAGGACGTGGGCTTGGAATTGCAGACCAAACAAAGCCAGCTCGAACGCCAGCGCCTGAGCCTAGCCAACGCCCAGCGCCGCGTCGACGCCTTGCAGGTAACGGCCCCGGTGGCCGGCTTCATCGGCACCCTGTCGGTGGCCAACCGCAGCGTGGTGCCGGTCAACACCGCCCTGATGACCCTGGTCGACCTGTCCCAGCTGGAAGTGGAGCTGGAGGTGCCGGAAACCTATGTCGCCGACCTCGGCCTGGGCATGCGGGCCGAGATCCAGGCCGGCGCCGTGAACGCGGTCGGCACGCTGTCGGCGCTGTCGCCGGAAGTGGTGAAGAACCAGGTGCTGGCGCGGGTGCGCTTTAACGGCGCCCAGCCGGCCGGCCTGCGCCAAAGCCAGCGCGTGGCGGCGCGCCTGCTGATCGATGAAAAACCGCATGTGCTGATGTTGCCGCGCGGCCCCTTCGTGGAATCCGAAGGCGGCCGCTACGCGTATGTGATGCGCGACGGCGTGGCCGTGCGCACCCCGATCGAGCTCGGCGCCACCAGCGTGGCGGCGGTCGAGATCACCTCCGGCCTGAAGCTGGGCGACCGGGTCGTGATCGCCGGCAGCGACACCTTCGCGCGCGCGGCCCGCGTCTCGATCAATCAATAACCCCTCGACGAAAGGCTTCCCATGCTGCGCATGACCAACCTGAGCAAGATCTACCGCACCCACCTGATCGAAACCCACGCCTTGCGCGGCTTCGAGATCCATGTCCGCCCGGGCGAATTCGTCACCGTGACCGGCCCCTCCGGTTCCGGCAAGACCAGCTTTCTGAACATCGCCGGCTTGCTCGAGGAATTCAGCGAGGGCGACTACACGCTCGACGGTGTCGATGTGAAGGGCTTGAGCGACAATGCCCGCTCGCGCCTGCGCAATGAAAAACTGGGCTTCATTTTCCAGGGCTTCAACCTGATCCCCGACCTGTCCCTGTTCGACAATGTCGATGTGCCGCTGCGCTACCGCGGCTTTAACCGGGCCGAGCGGCGCGAGCGCATCGAGGACGCGCTGGCCAAGGTCGGCCTGGCCTCGCGCATGAAGCATTATCCGGCCGAGCTGTCGGGCGGCCAGCAGCAGCTGGTGGCGATCGCGCGCGCGCTGGCCGGCTCGCCCAAGCTGTTGCTGGCCGACGAGCCGACCGGCAATCTCGACACCCAGATGGCGCGCGGCGTGATGCAATTGCTCGAAGAGATCAACCAGCAAGGCACCACCATCTTGATGGTCACCCACGATCCCGAGCTAGCCCTGCGCTCGCAGCGCAACGTCCACATCATCGACGGCCAGGTCTCCGACCTGCAACGTCCGCCGGCCGCGCTGGCCGGCGCCCGCTAGGAGGCCGCCATGCTGCGTTACTATTTCATGCTGGGCGTGCGCGGCTTGCGCCGCAACGCCGCGCTGACCGCCCTGATGGTGCTGACCCTGGCCATCGGCGTGGCCGCCAGCGTCGCCACCCTGACCATCGTGCACGTGATGTCGGGCGACCCGATCCCCGGCAAGAGCGCGCGCCTGTTTTCGCCGCTGCTCGACAACGGCGAGCTGGCCGGCTATGTGCCGGGCGCGCCGCCGGCCGACGATCTCATGACCTACCGCGACGCCGCCGCCCTGCTGGCCGGCCAACAGGGCGCGCGCCGCACCGCCATCTACGGCACCTCCCTGGCGCTGGAGCCGGCGCGCGCCGACATGCCGCCCAGCCGCCAGCAAGGCTTGGCCACCACGCGCGACTTTTTCGCCATGTTCGAGGTGCCGCTGCGCTACGGCCAGCCCTGGAGCGCGGCCGACGAGGCGCGCGGCGCCGACGTGCTGCTCATTTCCGCGGCGCTGTCGGAAACCCTGTTCGGCCAAGCCGACCCGGTCGGACGCCGCGTCCGCCTGGGCGGGGTCGATTACCAGATCGCCGGCGTCACCGGGCGCTGGGCGCCGCTGCCGCGCTATTACCAACTAGCCAACCGCGAGGACGCCTTCGACTCGCAGGAGGATTATTTCATACCGCTGGCCACCGCCGTCAGGCATCAGATCGACCTGGACGGCAGCATGCACTGCCACGCGCCGGGCACCAAGCCGGGCTTCCAGGGCCGGCTCGAATCGGAGTGCACCTGGATCCAGTTTTGGTTCGAGACCGCCGGCGCGCGCGAGCGCGGCATGCTGCTCGATTATCTGAACAGCTATACCCGCGAGCAATTCCGGCTCGGCCGCTTCCAGCGCCGCGGGGCCAACCAATTGTTTGACGTGATGGATTGGCTCGAGCATAGGAAGGTGGTCGGCAACGACCAGCGCCTGGCGGCCTGGCTGGCGTTCGGCTTCTTGCTGCTCTGCCTGGTGAACACGGTGGGCTTGCTGCTGGCGAAGTTTTCGGCGCGCGCGGCCGAGGTGGGTATCCGGCGCGCGCTGGGCGCCTCGCGGCGCGCCATCTTCCAGCAATTTTTGATCGAGACGGCGGTGATCGGCCTGGGCGGCGGCGTGCTCGGCTTGCTGTTCGCCTTCCTGGCGCTCAAGCTGATCGCGCTCCAGTCGAAGACCATGGAAACCGTGGCCCATCTCGACCCGGGCATGCTGGCCCTGACCTTCGCGCTGTCGGTGCTGGCCGCGCTGCTGGCCGGTTTACTGCCGACCTGGCGCGCCTGCCAGATCACGCCGGCCATGCAATTAAAATCGCAATAACAACCTGGTGACATCATGGAAATCCGTCCGATACTCTCCACCCTGATGCGCAACAAGACCGGCGCCCTGCTGGTGGCGATCCAGATCGCGCTCAGCCTGGCCATCCTGGCCAACGCCCTGTTCGTGGTGGCCACCCGGCTCGCCCTGATGGACCGGCCCAGCGGGGTGCGCGCCGAGCAAGAGCTGTTTTATCTGCGCCAGCGCCCGCTCGAAAAACTCGGCTTCGCCGAGCGTATGCTGGCCAACAAGACCGAGGCGGCGACCTTGCGCGCGGTGCCCGGGGTGCAAGCGGTGGCCTTGCTCAACCAGGCGCCGCTGGGCCGTTCGGGTTCCTATGTCGGCATCGCGACCCGGCGCGGCCAGGGCGACGAAGGCAGCGTGGCCGCCTACTACCAAAGCCCCGACGCGCTGCTGCCGACCCTGGGCTTGACCCTGCTCGAAGGACGCGACTTCGGCCCCGCCGACGTGCAAGAGATCGACCCCGACACCAGCGCCGAACGGCCGCGCGGGGTGATCGTCACGCGCGCGCTGGCCGAGGCCCTGTTTCCCGGCGCCGCCAGCGTGGTCGGCAAAACCATTTACTTCGGCAGCGAAGCGGACGCCGACGACAGCCGCATCATCGGCGTGATCGAACGCTTGCAAACGCCGGCGGCGGCCCTGGGCGCGGAAGGCGAAATGGCCCTGATCGCCGCCAGCAACCCCAGTTACGGCGGCATGTACGCGATCCGCGCCGCGCCGGGGGCGAGCGATCAAGTGATGCGCGACGCCGATGCGGCCCTGCGCAAGGGGGCGCGCGGCCCCGTCATCACGCGCATGCAAACCATGCAGCAAGACCGCCGCGAGCGCTACCGGACCGACCGCGCGCTGGCCTGGATGCTGGTGGCCGTCAGCGCCCTGCTGCTGCTGGTGACGGCCAGCGGGGTGGTCGGCATCGCCAGCCTGTGGGTGACGCAGCGCCGGCGCCAGATCGGGGTGCGGCGCGCGCTGGGCGCGCGCAAGATCGACATCATGCGCTACTTCTTGACCGAAAACCTGCTCATCACCAGCGCCGGCATCGGCGCCGGCCTGCTGCTGGCGCTGGCGCTGAACCAATTGCTGGTCAGCCAGCTCGACATGCAAAGGCTGAGCCCGGCCTACCCGGCGCTCGGCGCCATCCTGTTCTGGCTGCTGGGCCTGGTCGCCGTGTACGGACCGGCCTGGCGCGCGGCCTCGATCGCGCCGGCCAGCGCCACGCGTGGCGGCTGAGCTGCGCGCGCGGCGATGGCCCGGTCCATTCATTTGTTTTGCGAGGTAAGCGAAAGCCATGCGCATCGTCTTGATCATCGACCAGCACGCGGCCGTGGCGCTCGCCCTCGAGGTCTTGTTCCAGCTGGCGGGGCTGGCCGCCGTGTACGCGCTGGCCTGGCGCGCCGGCCGGCGCCGCTGGCGGCGGCGTTGGCCGGAAGTGGCGCCGGGCGCCGATGTGGCGGGCGCCGCGCGTACCGGCGCGCCGTTTTGAGATAAGCTGAGGCCATGCCTACTATTTTAATTATCGACGACAACGCGGCCGTGGCGGTGGCCCTCGACGTCTTGTTTTCCCTGCACGAGATCGACACCCTGCGGGCCGCCGATCCCGCGCACGGCCTGGCCTTGCTGGAACGCCAGCCGATCGACCTGGTGATACAGGACATGAACTTCAGCGCCGACACCACTTCCGGCGCCGAGGGCGTGGCCTTGTTCCGCGCCATCCGCCGCCTGCATCCGGACATGCCGGTGATCCTGTTGACGGCCTGGACCCATCTGGACGCGGCGGTCGACTTGATCAAGTCGGGCGCGGCCGACTACCTGGCCAAGCCATGGGACGACCAGCGCCTGGCCGCCAGCGTCCAGAATTTGCTCGAACTGGGCCAGGCCAACCGCGCCTTGCAACGCCGCCTGCTGCCGGAAAAACAGCAGCGCCGCGCGTTGGAAAGCCAATACCGGCTGTGCGGCATGGTGTGGCAAGACCCGGCCACCGAACGCGTGGTGCACCTGGCGTGCCAGGTGGCCGGGGCCGACGTGCCGGTCTTGATCAGCGGCCCCAACGGCGCTGGCAAGGAACGCATCGCCGCCATCGTGCAAGCCAATTCGGCGGTGCGCGACGGCCCCTTCGTGGTGCTCAACTGCGGCGCCCTGCCGGCCGAGCTGATCGAGGCCGAACTGTTCGGCGCCGAGGCCGGCGCCTACACGGGTGCCGGGCGCGCGCGCGAAGGCAAGTTCGAGGCGGCCGACGGCGGCACCCTGTTTCTCGATGAAATCGGCAACCTGCCCCTGGCCGGGCAGATGAAACTGTTGCGCGTGCTCGAAAGCGGCCGCTTCGCGCGCCTGGGCGCCAACCGCGAGCGCCAGGTCAAGGTACGCGTGATCAGCGCCAGCAACGCCGACCTGGGCGCCATGATACGGGCCGGCAGCTTTCGCCAAGACTTGTTTTACCGCCTCAACGTGATCGAACTGCGACTGCCGCCGCTGGCGGCGCGCCCGGCCGACATCGCGCCGCTGGCGGCCCACTTCCTGGGGCCGGGCAAGCATTTGCTGCCCGAGGCCGAGGCCGCCCTGCTGGCGCACGACTGGCCCGGCAATGTGCGCGAATTGAGAAACGTCATGCAGCGCGCCAGCCTGCTGGCCGGCGGCGCGGCCATCGGCGTGGCCGACCTCGGCTTGCCGGAGGCCGACGCGTCCGCCTTCGCGCCGGCGCCCGGCTGCGCCGAACCGGACCGCGAAGCCATCGCCGCCGCCCTGAACCGGGCCGGCGGGGTGGTGGCCCAGGCCGCGGCCGAACTGGGCTTGTCGCGTCAAGCGCTGTACCGGCGCATGGAACGCCTGGCCATCGCGCGGCCCTGATGCGCGGCGACCAGGCCCGAGCGGGCGCGGCGCGCCTGTCCCTGCTGACGCGCTGGTCGGCGGTGGCCTTCGCGCTGCTGGCGGCCGGCATCGGCCTGGCGCTGATCCTGAGCCGGCTGCTGCCGGGCCGGCCGTTCCAGGTACTGGGCCTGAGCCTGCTATGCATGCTGGCGCCGACCGCGCTCGTCGTGCGGGCCCAACTCGCGCCCGTGCTGGCGCTGTTCCGGGCCCTGACCGGCACCGTCGCCAGCTACCGCGACGGCGACTTTTCCTTCGGCCTGCATTGGCCGCGGCAAGACGAGCTGGCCGAGCTGGTGGCCGGCCACAACGCGCTGGGCGAAGTGTTGCGGGCCCAGCGTCTGGCCCTGGTGCAGCGCGAACTGCTGCTCGACACCATGCTGCAACACACACCGGTGGCCATGCTGTTGGTGGCCGACGGCGGCCCCGTCGTCTATGCCAACCCGGCCGCGCGCCAACTCTTGAGCGGCGGGCGCAAGCTGGAAGGCCAGCCGCTGGCGGCGGTGCTGGAGACGGCCGACCCGGCCCTGGTGGAAGCGCTGGCGCGCGGCGGCGACGGCATGTTCAGCTGCGCCCACAGCGGCGCCGGGGGCGAGGAGGAAGAGCTGTATCACTTGGCGCGGCGCGGTTTCAGCTTGAACGGCCGGCCCCACGAATTGCTGTTGCTGCGACAGCTGACCATGGAATTGCGACGGCAAGAAGTGCAAACCTGGAAAAAGGTGATACGGGTGATCAGCCACGAATTGAACAACTCGCTCGCACCGCTCACTTCGCTGGCCCATTCGGGCGCCGAGCTGGTGCGGCGCGGCCAGATCGAACGCCTGCCTCACATCTTGCGCACCATCGAAGAGCGCAGCCGCCACCTGGAAAGTTTTATCCTCGGCTACGCCCGCTTCGCCAAGCTGCCCTCGCCGCGCTTGGCGCGTTGCGACTGGCCGCTCTTCCTGGCCGGGCTGGCCAGCCAGATCGCCTTCAGCGTGAAGGACGAGTTGCCGCCGGCGGCCCAGCTCGATCCGGCCCAGCTCGAACAAGCGCTGCTCAACCTGCTCAAAAACGCCCACGAATCGGGTTCCGCGCCGGACCAGATCAGCTTGCGGGTGCGACGCGCCCGGGACTGGGTGCGGATCGAGGTGAGCGACCGCGGCCCCGGCATGAGCCAGACCGTGCTGACCCACGCGCTGCTGCCGTTTTATTCCACCAAACGCAGTGGCACCGGCCTGGGCTTAGCGCTGGCGCGCGAGATCGCCGAGGCGCACGGCGGGCGCGTCAGCCTGGCCAACCGTGCGGGCGGCGGCTTGACGGTGGCCCTGATCCTGCCCTGGTTGGCGGCGCCGTCCTGAGTGGCGCCAGAGGGTGGGCGGCCCGGGTGTTGTGTTTTATATACAACACTGTAAAGAGCACAAATCGATGATGAATCAGGCAAGATTTCAACGCCCCGGCACGGCATGCCCGGCGTTTAGTGACAGTCTATCCAAAACGTGACATCGATTACATTATTGTTAATTGACAGGGCGTGGCCTTCACGATAACTTTCAATCGCAGTCTTGTTTTTTTGATAGTTTGTGATACTTCAGGGGCGACTAACATGAAATTAAAATCCATCTTTTTGGCGGCCGCGTTGGCGTCGGTGTTCGGCACCGCGTTGGCCGGGCCGAACGACTACAATTCAGGCATCATCACCTTGAACGGCGGTCCGGGCGCGTGGTCCACCTCGTTCGGCACCACCCATACCACCTCGGGCGCGTTCACCGATACCTTCACCTTCGCCTACACCGGCGATCCGGGCAACGCGTCTGGCTTTTTCGCCAACTTCGCCAACGACCACGGCAAGATCGTGTTTTCGTCGGCCAATATCAACGGCTACGAGCTGTTGGTCGATACCTATCCCGACTATGTATCGGGCAGTATCTTCAACTATGTGCCGGCCAACGGCACCCTGGTGTTGACCATCAGCGGCGAAACCTACGGCACCCCGGCCAGCTACGCCGGCACCATCGACGTGGTGCCGGAACCGGCCACCTATGGCATGCTGCTGGGCGGCCTGGCCGTGGTGGGCTACGCGATTCGCCGCCGCAAGGAACACGCCGAAGCGTAATACGATCTGCCCTGAATTTAAAAGACGCCAAGCGGCGTCTTTTTTTTCGGCCGCGTGAACGGTGCCGTGGCGGCGCCGTTCACGCGCGGCGCGCCGCTCACATGCCCAGCTTCTTGCAGCCGGCGGCGAAGCGGTCCACGCACAGGGTGGCCGAAGACTGGATCGACTTGCCGTTGATTTTCTTGTCGATGATTTCGGCCTTCAGATTGGCGGCGGTGACGACGGCCGGCGTAAACAACTTCGAGGGCGTGTCGTACAACATCAACTCGGCCTTGGGCGCAGCGTCGCCGAGCAGCGCCACGGCCAGGCCGGCGGCGGCGGCGGCCACGATTTCGCTCGGTTTGGAAATGGTGTTGTAGGCGTCGCCGGCGATGATCAATTGTAGCCCGGCCACGGTGGCGTCGTTACCGGTGATGGGCGGGATCGGCTCCACCCCGGCCGACTTGAAGGCGGCGTAGGCGCCGCCGGCGGTGCCGTCGTTGGCGGCCACCACGCCGACGATCTTCTTGCCGAAGCGCGAGATCTGGCCGGCCACCCATTGCTGGGCCTTGGCCGGCACCCAGTCCGGCGTGTCGTATTCGGCCAGCGTCTTGTAGCCCGAGGCGTCGACCGCGTCGTGGATGCCCTTCTTGATCAAGCCGGCGGCGGCGTCGGTGCCGGAGCCGTTGACGATCAACACCCCGACGTCGTTGGGTGCAACCCCGGCCGCCTTCAAGTGCTCGATCAGCGATTGCGCGATCGCCTTGCCGATCCCCTCATTGTTGAAGGAAACATAGTAATCGGCCTTGGCGCCCGGGATCGGACGGTCATAGGTGATCACCTTGACCCCCTTGGCCTGGGCCAGCTTGACCAGCGGGGCGGCGGCGCCGGTGTCGACCGCGTCGATCACCACCACCTTGGCGCCTTGCGCGATCGCGGCGTTGAATTGCTTTTTTTGACGCGAGGCGTCGCCGTCCGCGTTCTGGTACAGCACCTCGCAAGCGGCGCACAGTTTCTTCATCTCGGCCACGAAGCCGGGGCGGTCGTGTTCCTCGTAGCGAGTCGAGGATTGGTCCGGCATCAAGAACGCCACCTTGCCGCCGGTGACGGGTGCCGCCGAGGCGGCCGTGGCGATCAAACCGAGGCCCGCCAGGGCGGCGGCGTGGGTGAGCGTCATCTTCGTTTTACGCATTTTTTTCTCCAAGAAATCGGTGGGTGGACGCAGGCAAGGATGGACTCGACGGTTCGAAGCAACTCGCCCGCCGGGCGGCGCTGCGCGAACGTGCCGGCCGCCAAGCGGCCGTCGATCGGCACGAAACAGGACCACGCCGCGCCGTCGGCGGGCGCGGCGGCGCACGGTTCAAGAAGCGAGCGCCAGTGTGCGGGGCGAAAGCGCGCCGGCTTCGTCGACCGGCGCATAGCCGTCGGCACCGCCGTCGCCGTCGGGGTCGCCATCGGCATCGGCCCGACGTTCGTCACCGACCCGAAACACCGATACCACTTCCACCAGGCGTCCGGCTTGCTGCTTGAGACTTTCCGAGGCCGCGCTGGCTTGCTCGACCAGGGCCGCGTTCATCTGGGTGGCCGCGTCCAGTTCGCCGACCGCCCGGTTGACCAGGGCGATGCCCGTGCCCTGCTCGGTGGCGCCCGACAAAATCCCGCAAATCAAACTGGTCACCTTGTCGACCTGGGTTTGAATATCGGCCATGCTGCGCCCGGCCTCTTGCACCAGGCGGGAGCCGCCCGTCACCTGGGCGGCGCTATCGACGATCAAGGTCTTGATTTCCTTGGCCGCGCCCGCGCTGCGCTGGGCCAGGCTGCGCACCTCGGAAGCCACCACCGCGAAACCACGGCCCTGTTCGCCGGCGCGGGCCGCTTCCACGGCGGCGTTCAAAGCCAGGATATTGGTTTGGAAAGCGATGCCGTCGATGACGGCGATAATCTCGGAGATGCGGTCGCTGGACCGCTGTATTCCTTGCATGGTGTCGACCACCTGGCCCACCACCTTGCTGCCGCGCAGGGCGGCGCCGCTGGCCAGGTCGGCTAGCTGATCGACCTCGCGCGCGGTCTGGGCGCTTTGCTTGACGGTGGCGGTCAGTTGCTCCATGGAAGCGGCCGCCTCTTCCAACTGCGCGGCTTGATGTTCGGTGCGCACCGACAGGTCGAAGATACCGGCGGCGATCTCGACCGACGAGGTGGACACCGATTCGCTGGTGCCGCGAATATCGGTGACGACATTGCGCAGGCTTTCCTGCATGCGCGCCAGCTCGCGCAGCATGTCGGTCATCTCATCCTTGCCGTGCAGGTCGATCGGGGTGTCGAGGTTGCCGTCGGCCACGCCGCGCAAGGCGCCGACGGCGCGCGCCAGCGGCACCACCACGCTGCGCGTTAGCAGCAGCGAGATCAGCACGCCGAGCACCAGCGTCACGCCGGCCGCGATGGCGAGCACGATCTGGCTATGCTTGAAGGTGCTCTTGCCGCGCGCCTCGGCGTCGCGCGAACGTTGCAAATTGAATGCCTTGAGCTTATCGAGCTTGTCGAGCGCGGCGGCGAAAGAAGAAAACGCGTCGCCATACACCGCGTCTTGCAGGCGCTGGGTCAGTTCGGCCGTCTTGGCCAGCGTGACTTTTTCGTCGGCGACCGGGTCGGCGGTCGGCGGCGCTTCCGTGTCGACCCGCGCGTCGGTCTCGATCTTCACCGACAGTTGCTCGTAAGCCAACAGCGCGGCGCCGGCGTCCTGCCACAGCCGCCGGTCTTGCTCGCCCTTGATCATGTCCTTGCCGTAGCTATCGTAAATGGTCTTGAGCAGGCTGCGGGTATCGTTGATGTCGCTGAGAATGCGTTTGCGCGCGCTGAGATCGGGCTCGACCACCAAACGAATCTGGCTGCGCCGCACATCCTCGGCGTCGCTGCGCATATCGCCGGCGAGCAGGATCGAAGGCAGGGTGTTGACCGTGACCTCGTTGAAATCGACCTGCATGGCGCGCAACTGAAGCCAGCCGATGGACACGGCGATCAGCGTCATCATCAACAGCACCGCGAAGCCGGCGCCGAGGCGCACGCCGATCTTGATCTTGTTCAGGAAATTCACAGGCTGTTCTCCAAGCGGCGTCGATGTCAATCATATGTGGAAGGAACCAGCCGCCCCTCCTATTTCTCGGGCAAAAATGAATCCGCCGGCCGACACATAATCGATATCGATTAATTCCGAAAATTATGCGGATAAAGTAAAGTTGGTGCAAATACCACACCCGAGTGACCCGAGATATTGACGCGGTTTATTTTATTTTCGACCCTTATCACCACCTTACGATAGCGCCGGAGAAATAAAGAATCAAGCGTTATCGTCGCTAAAACCGGGAGCTGGCACGGCGCCCGGGCGGTTCTGTCGTATGGCTTAGACAAAGCGCGTTTCGAGCGGCCGCGGTGCATAGCACGGCGTCGGCAATAATGAATAAAGCACAAGCCGATATTAAAGGACCGCGCGCTTCATCCATAAAAACCGGATTGAGCGAATATGCCCGCGCCCAAATCGGCGCGATATATAGATAAGGGTGATAGATAAGGCTGATAGATAAGGGTGATAGATAGGTAAGAGATCGGCCCAAGTGGCGCGAGCCGGAATCGGCTTCGGCCGCGGCCGCGCCTCGGCGCCCGAAATCAGCCCGCCAAAAAGCCGATGAGTCGTCGCTCGCCCGCGCCCGCGCGGCGCGCTGTCGCCCGCAAAAACGCGCCAGCGGTTACACTGCGCCCAGACCGACTGCGCCCCCATCATGCCCGAGCCATCCTCACCTTCGTCCGATCCCGCGCCCGCCTTCGACCGGCCCGGCCATCCGCCGGCCACCATCAGCGAGCACCGCGGCGTGCGCTTCCTCCACCTGGGCACCAGCTGGGTGCAGGGCGCCATGCGCCTGGCCAAACCGGACGCGATCGAGCTGACCTATGTGCAAATGATGATGATGTGGCTGCTCTTCAACCAGCAACCGGGTCATGTGGTGCAACTGGGCCTGGGCAGCGGCGCCCTGACCAAATTCTGCTACCACCGGCTGCCGCGGGCGCGCGTGACGGCGATCGAACTCAATCCCAATGTGATCGCCATGTGCGCCGCCCGCTTCGGCTTGCCGCCCGACGACGCCAGGCTGGCGGTGCGACAGATGGACGCGCTCGATTTCGTGTGCGACCCCGCCAACCACGACAGCGTCGATATCCTGCAAGTCGATCTGTACGACGAGCAGGCGCGCGGCCCGGTGCTCGACACGCCCGCGTTTTACCAGGCCTGCGCCGCTTGCCTGCGCGCCGACGGCATCATGCTCACCAATGTGTTCGGCGAGCTGGCCAATTACGACAAGAACCTGCGCGCCATGGAGGCCGTGTTCGACGCCGTGGTCTGGGTGCCGGAGACCAGCGACAGCAACCTGGTCGTGATCGCCTTCAAGCGCGCCCCCAGTCTCGACTTCAGCCAACTGTACGAGCGCGCTGCCGCGCTCAAGCGGCAGCTGAACCTGCCTGCCAAGTCCTGGGTCGACGGCCTCAAGGCCTGGATGCTGGACCATGCCTGAGACGCCGGGGCCGGCGGCGAAATCCGCTTGACCGCAACCGGGAGTTACACGATCATCGCGCAGGGCGACCACGTGGCGTCGCCCTGCGAGACAATGGAGAAGACATGAAACAATGGATCTTGGGTACCCTGCTGGCCTGTGGCACGATCGGCGCAGTGCAAGCGGGCGCCGTGCAAGCGGGCGCCGTGCAGACGGACGACGCGCTGAAAGCGGCCATCGCCGGCGCCGCGCGCGCACCCGCCAACGCGGCGCGCGATGGCGCCCGTCACCCTTACGAAACCCTGAACTTTTTCGGCATCAAGCCCAACATGACGGTGGTCGAATTGTCGCCCGGCGGCGGCTGGTACACCGAGATCCTGGCGCCGTATCTGCGCGAGAACGGCAAGCTGATCGCCGCCGGCGCCGATCCGAAGTCCACCAACGACAACACGCGTCGCGGCGCCGAACGATTCCAGAAAAAACTGGACAGCAATCCGGCCGCCTTCGACAAGGTGCAACTGGGCGTGTTCGCGCCCCCCACCACCTACCAATTCGCGCCCAAAGGCAGCGTCGATCTGGTGCTCACCTTCCGCAACATCCACAACTGGATTCCGTCCGGCGAGGCGAACATGAAAACCCTGTTCGTCAGCGTCTACGATAGTTTGAAGCCGGGCGGCGTGTTCGGGGTGGTCGATCACCGCTTGCCGGCCAGCGTCAAGCAAGACGAGCAAGCCAGCAGCGGCTACCTGCGCGAAGACTATGTGATCAAATTGATCGAAAGCGCCGGTTTCAAGCTGGCCGCCAAATCGGAGATCAACGCCAATCCGAAGGACAAGGCCGACCACGAGGGCGGGGTCTGGGCGCTGCCGCCGACCTATGCCAACCAGGACAAGGACCGCGCCAAGTACGCGGCCATCGGCGAGAGCGACCGCATGACGCTCAAGTTCGTCAAGCCTTGATGCGGTCGTGAACGACAACGCCCGGGACGGCCGAAGCCGTCCCGGGCGCGTGGGGGCGGGCGCCCGAACCATCCGG
>JAYVUV010000416.1:0-16955 GCA_043787615.1 Janthinobacterium sp.
GGCGCGGCGGCGGTGGGCCGGCCGCCGTCCAGGAACGGGCGGCTTCCCGAAGTTGCGCCCCTGTTCGAGCAGCCGGGCGTGCTGACCCCGCACGGCAAATACGTGCTGGAGCCGTCCATGCAGTTCGGCTACTCGTCCAGCAACCGGGTGGCCCTGGTCGGTTACACCGTGATTCCGGCCTTGCTGATCGGCTTGATCGACGTGCGCGAAGTCAAGCGCAACACGCTGACGGCGGCGCTCTCCGCGCGCTACGGCCTGAGCCGGCGCATGGAAATCGAAGCCAGGCTGCCTTACGTCTACCGCTCCGACGCCACCGTCAGCCGCGAACTTTTCACGGGAACGGCGGTCGAGCGGGTGTTTGAAACCAGCGGCAAGGCGGTCGGCGATATCGAGCTGGCCGCGCGCTACCAGTTGAACGAGGGCGGCGCCGAGCAAGCCTTTTATGTCGCCGGCCTGCGCTTGAAGTCGCGCACCGGGCGCGACCCGTTCGAGGTGGTGACCGATTGCACCCGCCGCTGCGTGGGGGAAAACGCGACCGGCACCGGCTTGCCGCTGGACTTGCCGACCGGTTCGGGCTTCTATTCGATCCAGCCCAGTCTGACCTGGTTGTTTCCGTCGGACCCGGCGGTGTTTTTCGGCGGCGTCAGCTACCTGCATAATATTTCACGCCACGGCGTGAGCCGCACCGTCCTGTCGGGCGAGCGCGAAGCGCTGGGCACGGTCGCGCCGGGCGGCATCATCGGCTTGAATTTCGGTATGGGCTTGGCCTTGAATGAAAAGGCTTCGTTCAGCCTGGGCTACGACCACAGCTCCCTGGCGCGCACCAAGCAAAACGGGGTGCCGGTGGCGGGGTCGGTGCGCACCCAGCTCGGCACCTTGCTGATGGGTTATTCCTACCGGCTCGGCGCCGACCGCAGCTTGAACGTGTCGGTCGGCGCCGGCCTCACGCGCGATACGCCCGACCTGACCCTGTCGGTGCGCTTGCCGATCAATTTTTAAGGCGCCGGTCGCTGGCGTCGCGGGGTTCGGTTTTTCATAAAAATATTTTACAGGGAGCGCCATGCCATTTCACCGCACACCGGGTTCGCCGCCCGCCCCCTTTCAAGGGGTCGACGTCCGGGTCGACGTCGTCGCCGCCGCCGCGGTGGAGCGCGGCGTCACATTTTACCGCACGTTGGGCAAAACCGTGGCCCGCGCCTATTTCAAGCAACGCCAATTGGCGCCGGCGGTCGTGCATCGGATTCTGGCCGGCGGGCACGCGCGCGGCGCGCGGGGCGTGGCCCCGCCTTCGCCGTGACGGGCTTGATAATGTTGATATTAATTGTGTTGCAGCAATAGAACAGATCGGCGGCCCTTGCTTGAAAAGGGAGAAATGGCGCGCTGCGCGCGACGCTTGGGCGCATACTGAAGTGCGGGAGGGCGGCGCGTGCGGCGCGTTCGTTTCTATTTTCTTGGAGATCAGCTATGAAGGCACTGTCGCGTTTCACCATCGCCACGCGTTTGACGTTCGGTTTCGCGGTGGTGTTGCTGCTGTCGGTCTTGTGCACGGCGTTCGCGCTCAACACCGCGCGCAACAGCGCCGCCATCAGCAAGGAAATGATGGCCAGACCGCTGGCCAAGGAGCGCCTCATCGCCGACTGGTCGCGCCTCACCTACGCGGCGGTCGAGCGCACCTCCATGATCGCCAAAAGCGCCGACACCACCTTGTCGACCACCTTCGCCAGCGTGATCGCCGACAGCAGCAAGCAAGCCAGCGCGCGCATCAAGGAATTGGAAGCCCTGATCGACAGCGACGAGGAAAAGGCCGATTTCAAGTCCGCGCTGGCGATACGCGCCACCTATCAAGCGGCCAAGGAACAAGTGATGAACGCCAAAAAAGCCGGCAACGCCGAGGAGGCGGAACGCGTTTTTAAAGATACCTTCATGCCGGCGGCCCAGGTCTACATCAACAAGGCGCAGTCGCTGCTGGCCACCCAGCGCAAGGCCATCGACGCCACCGCGCAGCAAATCGAGCTAGCCAATTCCCGCAGCATCACGCTGGTGGTGCTGTTTACCGCGTTGCTGGTGGCGCTGGGCGGCGTGGCCGCGCTGCTCATCACGCGCAGCATCACCGTGCCCTTGCGGCGCGCGATCGAAGTCGCCGCCACCGTGGCCGCCGGCGACTTGCGCACCGATTTCGGTCCCGCGTCGAGCGACGAGATCGGCCAGTTGATGCGGGCGCTGGAAACCATGAACGAGGCGCTCAGCACCGTGGTGGCCGAAGTGCAAGCCGGCACCACCTCGATCGCGGCCGCGTCGAGCCAGATCGCGGCTGGCAATCTGGACTTGTCGTCGCGCACCGAACAGCAAGCCAGTTCGCTGGAAGAGACCGCCTCCTCGATGGAAGAATTGACCTCCACCGTGCGCCACAACGCCGACAACGCGCGCCAGGCCGACCAGCTGGCCCAGACCGCCTCGGAAGTGGCGCGCAAGGGCGGCGGCATCGTCAACCAAGTGGTCGAGACGATGGGCTCGATCGGCGCTTCCTCGAAAAAGATCGTCGACATCATCGGCGTCATCGACGGCATCGCCTTCCAAACCAATATCCTGGCGCTCAACGCGGCGGTGGAGGCGGCCCGCGCCGGCGAGCAGGGTCGCGGCTTCGCCGTGGTCGCCTCGGAGGTGCGCAATCTGGCCCAGCGCTCGGCCGGCGCCGCCAGGGAAATCAAGGATTTGATCGGCAGTTCCACCGAACAAGTGGACGCTGGCGCGCGCCTGGTGCAATTGGCCGGCACCACCATGGGCGACGTGGTCGACAGCGTGCGTCGGGTAACCGACATGATGGCCGAGATCACCTCGGCCAGCCAGGAGCAGAGCGGCGGCATCGACCAGGTCAACCAGGCCATCGCGCAGATGGATCAGGTGACCCAGCAAAACGCGGCGCTGGTGGAGCAAGCCGCCGCAGCGGCCGCCAGCATGCAGGATCAGGCGGCCCGGCTGGCGCTGGTGGCGGCCGGATTCAAGCTCAAGCCGGGCCGGCTGGTCATGGCCGCGCCGACGCCGCCCGCGCGGCGCGGCGCCGCCGCGCCGAGGGCCAGGCCCGCCATTTCCGCCCGGCGCTAAGCCGGCGCGGGCTGTGCCGAGAGCGCCGATAGCGCCGGCGCGTCGCCCGCGACACAGCGCTGAATGCGCGCGCTATCGCAACTGGGTATAGTTGACCGGCACCCATTGATAGCGTTTGCCGTCCGCGCGCACATGGCCCAAGCCCGGAAACTGCAGATGCGCCGCGCCCAGCAGGTAGGCGCCGCGCGCGGCCTCGTCGAACACTTTCTTGCGTTCGGCGGCGGCAGCCTTGCTATCGCTGTCGAAAGTCAGCGTGGCCGATGGCGCATCGAATTGCACCGCGCCCACGTGGATCAGGTCGCCCAGCACCACCAATTTTTGTCCCTTGCTCTCGATCACATAACTGCTATGGCCGGCGGTGTGCCCCTTGCTCGCATACGACTTCACCCCCGGCACCAGATCGACGCCGCCATCGAAGGGCTGGAACTTGCCGGCCTGGATATAGGGGGTCAGGGAACTCACCGCGCCCTGGAAAAACCCTTTTTGCTCGGCCGGCGCGCGCGCCATGTTCTCCGCGCTGAGCCAGAAATCGGCGTCGTGCCGCTCGGCGCGCACCAGCGCGTTCGGAAACGCCAGCGGCGCGCCACCGCCCAGGCCGCCCACGTGGTCGGGATGCAGATGGGTCAGATAGATCTCGTCGATCTGCTCGGGCTGGTAGCCGGAGGCTTTCAAATTGGCCAGCAATTTGCCCAGGGTGGGGCCGAACAAGCCGCCGGCGCCGGTGTCGATCAGCACCAGCTTGTCGCCGGTATTGATCAGATAGGCGTTGACCGAGGTTTCGACCGGGCTGCGCAAAAACGACTTGTCCAATGCCTGACGCACCTTGGCCGGGCTGATGTTGGTCAACAATTTATCGACCGGCAAATCGGTGGTGCCATCGCTGAGCGCGGTCACTTCGAACTCGCCCAGCATGATGCGGAAATACCCGGGCGCCGAGGTTTTCACCATGGGCGCGGCCGCGTGGGCCGGCGCCGCGCCCATGGACGCGATCAGGGCGGCGGCGAGGGCGGCGGCCAGTGGACGGGGGAATATCGACTGTTTCATCATTGTTTTCCTTGTGATGGCGGCGCGGTGTGGTGTCGGCGTCAATTATGCCGATTCGATATCTATAACACAATAGGCCCTCCTGACCGGCCGCCTCGGCTGGCCGCTAAGCGAGCGCCGGATAGTCGGTGTAGCCCTGCGCGCTGGCGCCGTAGAAGGTGCTGGCGTCGGGCGCGTTGAGCGGGGCGTCCGCGTGCAGGCGGCGCGGCAAGTCCGGGTTGGCGATGAAAGCTTTGCCGAACGCGATCGCGTCCGCCTCGCCGGCCGCCAGCACCCGCTCGGCGGTGGCTTTATCCATGCCTTCGTTGGCGATGTAGACGCCGCCGAATTCCTTTTTCAGCAAAGGGCCGAGCCGGTCTTCGCCGACCGACTCGCGCGCGCAGATGAAGGCGATGCCGCGCGCGCGCAACTGGCGCGCCACATAGGTGAAGGTGGCGGCCGGATCGGAATCGCCCATGTCGTGCGCGTCGCGCCGTGGCGCCAGATGCATGCCGACCCGGCCGGCGCCCCAGACGGCGATGCAGGCGTCCGTCACTTCCAGCATCAGGCGGGCGCGGTTTTCGATCGGGCCGCCGTAGGCGTCGTCGCGTCGGTTGCTGCCATCTTGCAAAAATTGGTCGAGTAAATAACCGTTGGCGCCGTGAATTTCCACGCCGTCGAAACCGGCCAGCTTGGCGTTCTCGGCGCCACGCCGGTAAGCGGCCACGATGTCGGGCAATTCGGCCGTGTCGAGCGCGCGCGGCGCCACGAACGGGCGTTGCGGACGCAGCAGGCTGACATGGCCCTTGGGCGCGATCGCGCTGGGCGCCACCGGCAGCGCGCCGTCGAGGAAAATCGGGTCCGAGATGCGGCCCACGTGCCACAGTTGCAGCACGATCTTGCCGCCCGCTTCGTGCACCGCGTCGGTGACCAGCTTCCAGCCTTCGACTTGCTGCTCGGACCAGATGCCGGGGGTGTCGGCGTAACCGACACCCTGCGGCGTGACGGCGGTCGCCTCGGTCAGGATCAGGCCGGCGGAGGCGCGCTGGGCGTAATAGCGCGCCATCAGGGCGTTCGGCACCCGGCCTGGGCCGACGGCGCGCGAACGGGTCAGCGGGGCCATGATGACGCGATTGTTCAATGTCAACTCGCCGATGGTGATCGGATCGAATAAGGTGGGCATGGTGTGTCCTTTGAAGTGGGCCGGCAGGGCCGGCATGGCGCGGAGGGCGGTCCGCGAAAGTTACAACCCGGTATTCATATGCTCGAGAAATTGCTGAATCGTGGTTTCGTCGCGGCTGAAAAAAGTCCATTGGCCGACCCGTTTGGTCGACACCAACCCGGCTTTTTGCAAGGTGGCCAGATGGGCCGAGACGGTCGATTGCGACAGTCCCGTGCGCCGGTCGATCAAGCCGGCGCACACGCCCAGATGCAGCGGATGGTCTTGCGCGGCGAAGTTGCCGGCCGGGTCTTTCAACCACTGCAAAATCTGGCGCCGGACCGGATTGGCCAGGGCTTTGTGAATCGCGTCGATATCCATATTTGCCTGCTTGATGCGGAAGGGTGATTCGTCATGCCACGATACAAGAATCGGACAAGTAAAAACTAAAGATCGTCTTTTCTGGATTCTTGAATCGCTATATTACGATATAAATCGACAACGCGTGCGGCCCGCGCGAAACGGGCCGTAGCGCGCGGCCGATCAGGCCAGGAAGTGCAGCGCCAAAGCCAGCACGGCCGGCACGGTTTGCAGGAACAAAATGCTGCGTTTGACGGTCAAGCCGCCCCACACGCCGGCCACGGCGATACAGCACAGCGCGTACACGGTGAAAGCCGAACCGATGGCCGGATCGGGGTGGGCGAAGCCGACCGCCAGCGCGGCCACCAGGAAACCGTTGTAACAACCCTGGTTGGACATGGCGGGCCGCACGATGTCGGCCTTTTCCTGGGTCAGACCGAACACGCGTCGGCCGCGCGTATTGAACAAGACGGTTTCCAGCAAGACGATATAAACGTGCAGCAATAAAATGAAGGCGGTGACGATTTGGGCCAAAACTAACATCGGACATGCTCCTGACAAGTGGGAAAAAGCGGGCGCGGGCGGCCGGGCGGGGCCGGCCGGCGCCACCGCCGCTAAGCAAACCGAACAATTATCGTCTACCGGAGCCGGCGACGGCATTGTTTTTTTCCCTATGTTGGCGCGGTGATATACTGCCCGCGTCGGCGGCGACCGCCCCGCCATCACGGGAGAAGCGCATGAATTGGTGGATACTGCTGATCGCCGGCCTGCTGGAAGTGGCGTGGGCGGTCGGTCTCAAATACAGCGCCGGCTTCACCCGGCCCTGGCCCTCGGCCTTTACCGCCGCGGCCATGCTGGGCAGCGTGTTGCTGCTGGGCTTGGCCTTGCGCGGCTTGCCGCTGGGCACCGCGTACGCGGTCTGGACCGGCATCGGCACCATCGGCACCGTGCTGTTCGGCATCCTGGCGCTGGGCGAGCCGGCCGGCGCCGCCCGCCTGCTGTGCATCGGCTTGATCGTGGCGGGCATCGCCGGCTTGAAGATCTTGACACCTTGAACGCCGTCGCGGCCATCGATTCCGATTCGGGCCGGGCGCCGGCCGGGATCGTCATCGGCGCGCGCCGCGCGACGCGCTGATGTCCGGACCGCAATCTGGCCCGGCTGGGCGGCCCCGCTAGGCTCCGGTTCGGCGACGCGACTGGGCGCCCCCGACTGGCGTCGACGCGGCGGGCTGGAGTAGGATGGGGCATGTCCCGAGCCGAACGTCTCCTCAAGCTTTTGCAAGTCTTGCGCCAGCATCGCCGCCCGGTGAGCGGGCGGGCGCTGGCCGCCGAGATCGGCGTCAGCATCCGCACCCTGTACCGCGACATCGCCAGCCTGCAAGCGCAAGGCGCCGCGATCGAGGGCGAGCCTGGTGTCGGCTATCGCATGAAGCCCGGCTTCATGCTGCCGCCATTGATGTTCGGCGCGGAGGAACTGGACGCCCTGGTGCTGGGCATGCGTCTGGTCGCCCAACATGGCGATCCCACCCTGGCGCACGGGGCGGCCGGCGCGCTGGCCAAGATCTCGGCCGTGCTGCCGGCCGAACTGCGGCGCGAGCTGGAAGCGTCGGCCTTGCTCATCGGCGCCGGTCGCAAGACGGCGCCGCACGCGGTGGACGCCGAGCTGCTGCGCGCGGCCATCCGTCACGAGCGCAAGCTCACAATCGATTACCGCGATCCGGCCGGCGCGCTGTCGCGCCGCGTGGTGTGGCCCTACGCGCTGGTGTATTTCGAGCTCACGCGCGTGCTGATGTGCTGGTGCGAACTGCGCGGCGCGTTCCGCAATTTTCGCACCGACCGCATCGGCGCGGCCGAGACGCTGGCGCAGCGCTATCCGCGCAACAAGGCCACGCTGCTGGGCGAGTGGCGCCGGCTGGAGTTCGTGGCCGGGCGCAGCATACTGCCAGAAACTGACAGTGGCCCCGGATAGACTGGGGGTCCCTTATCCCTTTGTCAGGAAAACACCGTGTCCATTCATGCCATCACCCATCTCAATTTTCGCGCCGACGCCCGTCAAGCGCTGGGTTTCTATCAAACCGTGTTCGGCGGCCAAATGGCCGTGGTCACTTACCGGGACGCCGGCCAGGTGCGACTCCCTTCCGAGGCGGACCAAGTGATGTGGGGCCAGGTGGCGGCCGAGAGCGGCTTTCGCGTCATGGCCTACGACGTGCCGTCCGGCACGCCGTGGAATCCGGGCGAGCGCGCATTTTTCGTGGCGGTCGAAGGCGACACGGCCGACGAGATCGCCGGCTACTGGGCGAAATTGTCCAACGGCGCCGCCATCGCGCAACCGCTGGCGCCGTCCGCATGGTCGCCCTTGTACGGCATGCTGAAGGATCGTTTCGGCGTGACCTGGGTGCTCAGCGTCGCCGTTCCCTACGCCGCGTCGTAACAGGCGGGCCATGAGCGCCCCCTTGTTCTTCGCCGACGCCGGGGCGTTCCGGTTGTGGCTGGCATCGCACGCGGCCGCGTCATCTCAGCTGTTGGTCGGCTATGACAAGGTGGCGGCCGGGCGCCAGAGCATGTCGTGGTCCGACTCGGTCGACGAGGCGCTGTGCTTTGGATGGATCGATGGTCGGCGCCAGCGGATCGACGAACACGCTTATGCGATCCGCTTCACGCCCAGGAGGCCGGCCTCGATCTGGAGCACGGTCAACATCGAGAACATCGCGCGCTTGCTGGCGGCGGGCCGCATGACGCCGGCCGGCGAGCGCGCCTTCGCGCTGCGCTCGCCCGCGCGCTCGGGCGTGTACGCGCACGAACAGGCGCAGCCGGTGCGTTTGTCGGCCGCCGACCTGGCATCGTTCGAGCGCAGTCCGGCGGCTTGGGCATATTTCCAAGCCACGCCACCCGCTTACCGTCGACGTCAACTGCATTGGGTGGCGGGCGCGAAGAAAAGCGTCACGCGCACGACGCGCTTGGCCAAGCTGGTGGAAGCGTGTAACGCCGGCAAACGCCTGCCCTAGGAATGGCATGGCGCGGGCAAGCATGGTATTGGTCTCCGCGTTCCATTCAACCTTCATTGCCGTGGCACGCCGCTCATTTCTTGCCATTGCCCGTGGCTTGGGACACGGAAGAACTCGCTGTAGCCGGACATGCCATTGAAACAAGCGCGCTTTTGCCATCGCCCACGCGGTGCAGCAGGTCTTCACCTTGCAGCTCCGTAATGAGGTCTTTATAAAGGTCGCGCGTCATTGATGCGATCGTATCGGCCCGATCCGCGATATCCACCTGCCGATGTTCCCATGCGTAGCGATCGACTTGCAGCAGCGTGGCGTGGTGTTTCTCTATACATTCTTCTTGAATGCTATCGGCCCGAGCCGACTTTCCTTCCTTTAAAACGCGCGTGACACCGCTATACGGGTTGGAATACGAATAACCGGTAAAGCCGCTGGTCCGCACTAACGACACGCCCGCTTCGGACAGGCTGGCATTGACGCCGTGGACGATGGAGCGGTATTCATCGTTGATGTCGGTCGCGCCATCACACGCGTATATTTCCACGCCGCGGAACGGGGCGCGGTGTGTGGCCACGAGCTCACCCACGCCATTGAGCCCGCCGGCCGAGGTGCCTCCTTCAATCGTTCTCCCGCTGTAGTGGTTGGGTTGATCCCCGTCGCCTAGAAAACCGGGGTTGCCGTGGCTGATGATGTAAAGACGTTCATGTCGGCCTATTTTACTTAAGCCGAAATCCTTCAAGCGTATGATGCGTGGTCGCGATTCGCCGTTCTTCGCAGCCATCACCAATGCCTGCGATATGTTGGTAAAAAGCGGAAAATCGACGTGAATACGTTGACAAACGGCGCATTTTTTGTGGGCAGGTATAGTGGAGAGATCCTCCGCGTTGACTGCAATCATATGGCCCCCGATCGTGGAATAACAGTTTATATATTCGTGAGCGTTGCAAATTGCGTGCCATGGATAATGCTTGCGCACGGTTGAGTTTTTTCATCGCGCGGCGGCGGCGGATGTCAGTCGCGAGGAAAAGCGATGCGCGTTACATGTAAAAAGCCATTTCCTGACATGCGGGGCGCGCGGCGCAGAGCCATACCGAATACCGTCTTGGAGGCGGCTTAGAAAGCGGGATTGGGCCGGGCCAGGTAGTACCATTCGCTGCCCGCGCCGGCTTGGCTGTCGGGGAACAAAATCCGGCCGTCGAACGCGGCGGTGACGGGCGCGCCGTCAACGCGGCGGCCGATTTCCTGGCCGGCGGCGACCGGGTCGAAGCTGCTCCAGGGCCGGCTGAAGCGGTCGGCGGCGTCGATTTTATCGTACACCGCCACCATGCTCAGCGCTTCCATGCGCGCCGCCTCGACCGCCGCCGGTGCCGCCTCGTCGCTCAGCCCCAAAAAGGCCAAGGTGTTGACGATGGCGCGATACGCCACCTCCGGCGCGGCCGGGTCGCGGTGCTGGCCGCATTCCAGGGTCAGGGCGTAGCCGCCGGTCGAGCGCATATATTCGGTGGTGCCCACGCCGTGGCGCAGCGCGGCCTCGAGCCGCTCGCCCGCGTGCGCGCCCAGCCGCCGTCGCACGCCGTCGCCGTAAGCGCCCAGCCAACCGTCGACAAACCGGCGCACCCCCAGGCGGCGCGCCAACGCCCGTTCGTGCTGCTGATGGGCGAACGGTTCCAGCGTGCCCGCGTTGTCGCGCGGGCCGACCAGGACGAACGGTTCGCCGGCCGCCTCGAAGGAGTGCAAGTCGAGCAGCACGTCGTGCCGGGCCAGCAGCGGACAGAGCCAATTGGCGACGTGGTCCTCGGCGTCCCGCGGCGTCGGGTTGGGAAACAAGTTGCGGTTCAAATTCCGCTCGCCCGCGCGCGTGCCCCGGGCATAGGCCAGCGGGTTGGCGACCGGCACGAATGTGACGCTGCCACGGCACAGCCGGCGCGCGCCGGACTCCAGTTCGGCCATCACGCGCCGGATCGCCGTGACGCCGCAGGTTTCGTTGCCGTGCACGGCGCCCAGCACGATCAGGCGCGGCCCGGGCGCCGGCGCGGTCAGGTTGACCGAGCTGAAATGCGGGGAGAGGGGGGCGGCGGCGTTCATGCGATTCCTTGCTGAATGAAACGGTATGGTGGGATCTTACGCGATGGCCGCGCCAAGTGACATGGGCGGCGGCGCGTGCCGGCCTGACGTCGGCGGCAACACCGGAGTCGATTAAAAATCATGCATTGATGTAGGGCAATCCGAGAGGAATTTTCGACGAAAAAGCGGCCGCCGATAGTTAAAATTTTTTCAATGGAAAACAGTTTTGGGGTAGCATGCAGTCTCACCTCCACCGAGTTGATCAAGTTCATCAAGGAGATTTTCATGGACGCAATTGAGCAAGGTATTTTGCAAGGCGGTCGCGCCGATGCCACGCCAGGTAGCCACCATTCCGATGGGCAGAGCCAGCAGCACGGAGGCTGGCCCGGCGAGGAAGAGGGCAACAACCTGGCGGAAGAATCCTACTACGGGGAGGTGCGGCGCCTCGATCGCGGCGCCCAGCACGCCGACAGTCGGCAGGGTGCGCAGTCCGACCCGGGCGCGCGCCAGGGCGGCGCCCGCTGAAGCGGCGTGCCGGCCAACGGAACGGCGCGCTCGAGGCGCCGTCTTCAAGGCCCGCCTAACCTCGGCTCAACCTGCGCTCGACACCGGCTAAGTCCGGCGAAGCGCGCCAATGCCGGCGCCGGCCGGCTGGGTAGCGAGCGCAAGTCGACCGCATGTCGAGCACCATCCTCGCCCACCTCAGCGCGGCGCCTGCCAATTGTCCGGCAGGTGCAAGCCGCCGTTGAGCACGCGTAAATTCATATTTCCGAAGATGCTGCTGGCCACGTTGGCCGGGCTCGCATAGCCTGCGGCGGGCCGGCCCCGCTCGCCCATTTGCGCTTTGGCGTCCGTCACGGCGACCCGGCCGTCTCGCAGCGTGTTTTCGATCAGGCCGCCATCGGGTAGCACCGGCGGCAAGATCAGCAAGCTGCCCGGGATGAAGTGCACGCTGTAGTTGGCGTCGGCGCTGTCCAAGCTGCCCTGATCGATGCGGTAGCGGCCGACATCCTCGCCGGGCGCGCGCTGCGGCATCCCGATCAACACGTTTTGAACCTGGTCGGCGCCGATCAAGGCCGTGTTGCGATACAGCGGCGCGGGGTCGGCCGCGCCGGCGCGCTTGGTCTGGTCGAGCGCGTTCACGGTGAGCACGGCGGGCGCGATGTCGGCGCTGAGCGCGGGCGCGCGCAAAACGTAATTGCCGGCGTCCGTCCCCGTGGTGGCGTAGCCGAACACGGTCACCACCTTGCCCCGGCCGGCGTTGCGGTCGGCGAAGCTGGCGCGCCAGTCGCCATCGACCCCGACTTGATCGCCTGCGATCACGCCTTGCAGCGTCAGTCGGGTCAGGTCGAGCGTGGCGCCGCCGCCGCCGTCATACACCTTGTTGTTGGCTTTTAAACCGTTCAAGGTCAGGGTGGCGGGGGTGATGCTGGCGCTTAGCGCCGGCGGCGGCGTCAGGCTGTAATTGCCGGCGTCCGTTCCGCCCAGGGCGACGCCGTCGACCACGACTTGTTTACCGGCGCCGACCCGGCGGTCGCCGAAGCTGGCGCTGGCCGCGCCCATTTGCGCGATCACCGAGTCGGCGCCCAGTACGCCGCTCAGGGCGGCGTGGCGCGCGTCGACGCTGGCGCCGATGCCGCCGTCATACACCTTGTCGACGGCGCTCAAGCCGCCCAGCGTGAGCGGCGCGGGCGTGATGGTCAGCGTGGCGGCCGCCCCGGCCAGCAGGTAGTTGGCGGCCACGCCGCCGTTGGCCCCATCGCCCAGGGCCAGGCTGCCCAGGGCCACCGGCCGGGCGACGCCGACGTGCTTGTCGGCCACCGAACCGACCCCGGACAAGCTCAGTCGCTCGTCGCCGACCAGCGGCCCGAAGCCGAACAGCTCGGCCCCCGCCGTCACGCCGGCGTCGTAGCGGCGCGCGCCGATCAAGCGCACCAGATAGGGTTCGATGCTGGCGCTCACCGATGGCGCCCCGGCCAGCCGGTAATTGCCCGCGTCGGCGCCGCTCAAGCCCACGCTGCCGATGCTGACGGTTTTGCCGTTGCCGGCGCGCGCGTCGGCGAAGCTGGCCACGCTGGTGTCGGCGTGCACCGTCACCGCGTCCGTCCCCAGCACGCCGCTCAGGGTGGCGGTGGTGCCGTCCAGGCGGGCCGTCGCGTTGCCGTCATAGATTTTGTCGCGCGCCGTCAAACCGGTCACGGTCAACAGCGCCGGCGTGATGTCGACCCGCACGGCGCCGCCGGCCAGCGTGTAGTCGGCGGCCGTGCCGCCGTTGGCGCCGTCGCCCAGGCGCAAGGTGCCGTTGGCCGGCCCGCTGTGGGCGCCCACGTTTCTGTCGGCCAGGGCGGCCGCGCCGGACAGGGTCAGCTGCTCGGCGCCGACCAGCGCGCCCATATGCAGGATGCCGGCGGCGGCGCCGTTGCCGCCGTCATACACGCGCGCGCCGTCCAGGTCGACCACGAAAGGGGTGATCGCCGCGCTCAAGAGGCCCGGGGCGCGCAATACATAATTGCCGGCGTCGGCGCCGCTCAGCGCGATCGGGGCCAGGGCGACCGTCTTCGCCGCGCCCGCGTGGCGATCGGCGAAACCGGCGGCCAGGGCGCCGGCCTGGAGCGCCACGTCGTCGGCGCCGAGCACCCCGCCCAGCACGGCGCCGCCACGGTCCACGCCGGCGGCGGTGCCGCCGTCGTAGACCTTGTCGCGCGCCGCCAGGCCGCCGACGGTCAAGGTGGCCGGCGTGACCGTCAACCGGTGGTCGCCACCGGCCAGGGTGTAATCGCCGGCGGTACCGCCGTTGGCGCCGTCGGCCAGCACCAGGCCGCCGGTCGCCAGCGCCAGATTGGCGCCCACGTTTTTGCCGGCCAGCGCGGCGCTGCCGGACAGGTTCAAGCGTTCGGCGCCGACCAGCGGGCCGAATTGCAGGATGCCGGCCGCCGCGTCGCTGCCGCCGTCGTAGACCCGGCTGCCGCTCAAGGTGATCGTGTAGGGCGTGATGGAGGCCAGCAGCGTGCTGGGCGCGCTCAATAGATAGTCGCCGGCGTCGGCGCCGTGCAGGGCGATCGCGTCCAGCGTCACCGTCTTGGCGCCGCCGGCGTGGCGGTCGGCGAAGGTGGCCGTCAGCGCGCCCGTCGGGAGCGTCACCGCGTCGCCGCCCAGCACGCCGTTCAGGGTGGCGCCGCCGCGGTCCACGCTGGCGCCCACGCCGCCGTCGTAGACCCGGTCGCGCGCCGTCAATCCGCCCAGGGTCAGCGGCGCCGCCGTCACGCTTAGGGTGCGGGCGCCGCCGACCAGGGTGTAATTGCCGGCCAGGCCGCCGTTGGCGCCGTTGGCCAGGGCCAGGGTGCCGAGGCCGACCGCCAGATTGGCGCCCACGTGCTTGTTGGCCAGGGTGCCGGCGCCGTTCAAAAGCAATTCTTCGGCGCCAACCAGCGGGCCGAAGTGCAACGCGCCGGCCGCCGCGCCGTTGCCGCCGTTGTAGACCCGGCTGCCGCTCAGGCCGACCACATAGGGCGTGATCGAGGCGCTCAATCCGCTCGGCGTGGCCAGCGCGTAGTCGCCGCCGTCGGTCCCGCCCAGCGGCAGGGCGACGATGGTGACCGCCTTGGCCGCGCCGACGTTGCGGTCGGCGAAAACGGCGCGGGCGCCGCCCGCCGGCAGCGCGACCGCGTCGGCGCCGATCACCCCGCTCAATACGGCGCCGGCCGTGTCCAGGGTCGCGCCCAGGCCGCCATCGTAGACCTTGTCGCGCGCCGTGACCCCGCTCACCGTCAGCGGCGCCGGCGTCACGCTCAAGGTACGCGCGCCGCCGACCAGGGTGTAATTGCCGGCCAGGCCGCCGTTGCCGCCGTTGGCCAGGGCCAGGCTGCCGATGCCGACCGCCAGGTTGTTGCCGATATGTTTGCTGGCCAGCGTGCCGGTGCCGGACAGGATCAAGCTTTCTGCGCCGACCAGGGCGCCCATGTTGAGCGCGCCGGCCGCCGCCGCCGCGCCGCCGTCGTACACCCGGCCGCCGCTCAGGTTGACGAGGAAAGGGGTGATGTTCGCGCTCAAGCCGGTCGGCGTGCTCAGCAGGTAATCGCCGGCGTCGGCGCCCGTCAGGGGCAGGGCGCCGATGGTGACCGCCTTGGCGTTGCCAGCGTTGCGGTTGGCGAAGCTGGCCGTGCCGGCGCCGGACTGAATGGCGACCACGTCGGCGCCGATCACCCCGGCCAGCGCGGCACCGGCCGTGTCCAGCGCGGCGCCGCTGCCGCCGTCGTACACCTTGTTGCGCGCCGTCACGCCGCTCACTGTCAGGGTGGCTGGCGTAACGCTCAAGCTGCGGCTGGCGCCGGCCAGGGTGTAGTCGGCCGCCGTACCGCCGTTGGCGCCATCGGCCAGGGCCAGGGTGCCGAGGCCGACCGCCAGGTTGTTGCCGATATGTTTGCCGGCCAGGGTGCCGGCGCCGGACAGGATCAAGCTTTCGGCGCCGACCAGGGCGCCCATATTGAGCGCGCCGGCGGCCGCGCCGGCGCCGCCATCGTAGACCCGGCTGCCGCTCAGGTTGACGAGGTAGGTCGAGATGGTCGCGCTCAGCCCGCTGGGCGCGGTCAAGGCGTAGTCGCCGGCGTCGGCGCCGCCCAGGGGCAGGGCGTTGACGGTGACGGTTTTGCCCACGCCGGCGTGGCGGTCGGCGAAGCTGGCGCTCGCGGCGCCCGTTTGCAGCGTGACCGCGTCGGCGCCGATCACGCCGTTCAAGACCGCGCCGGCCAGGTTCAGCGCGGCGCCGGCGCCGCCGTCGTACACCTTGTCGTGCACGGCCACGCCGCTCACGCTCAAGGCCGCCGGCGTCACCGTCAAGGTGCGGGCGCCGCCGGCCAGGGTATAGTCGGCGGCGCTGCCGCCGTTGGCGCCGTCGGCCAGGGCCAGGGTGCCCAGGCCAACCGCCAGGTTGTTGCCGATATGTTTGCCAGCCAGGGTGCCTGCCCCGGACAGTATCAATTGTTCGGTGCCGACCAGGGCGCCGAAGTTGAGCGCGCCGGCCGCCGCGACGCTGCCGCCGTCATAGGTCCGGCTGCCGCTCAAGCCGACCACATACGGGCTGATGTCGGCGCTCAATCCGGCCGGTGTGGCCAGCAGATAATCGCCGGCGTCGGCGCCGCCGATCGGCAGGGCGCCGATGGTGACGGCCTTGCCGGTGCCGGCGTGGCGGTCGGCGAAGCTGGCCGTGCCGGCGCCCGCTTGCAGCGCGACCGCGTCGGCGCCGATCACGCCGTTCAAGACGGCGCCGGCCGTGTCCAGGCCGGCCGCCGCGCTGCCGTCGTAGACCTTGTCGCGCGCGGTGACGCCGCTCACCGTGAGCGGCGCCGGCGTCACGCTCAGGGTGCGCGCGCCGCCGACCAGGGTGTAATTGCCGGCCAGGCCGCCGTTGCTCCCGTCGGCCAGGGCCAGGCTGCCGATGCCGACCGCCAGGTTGTTGCCGATATGTTTGTTGGCCAGGGTGCCGCTCCCGGACAAATCGAGCGTTTCGGCGCCCACCAGCGGGCCGAAGGCGAGCGCACTGGCCGCCGCGCCGGCGCCGCCGTCGTACACCCGGCTGCCGCTCAGGTTGACGAGATAGGGCGTGATGTTCGCGCTCAAGCCGGTCGGCGTGCTCAGCACATAGTCGGCGGCGCCGGCGCCCGTCAGCGGCAGGGCGCCGATGGTCACCGCCTTGGCGTTGCCGACGTTGCGGTCGGCGAAGCTGGCCACGCTGGCGCCCGCTTGCAAGCTCACCACGTCGGCCCCGATCACTCCCGAGAGCGCGGCGCCGGCCGTGTCCAGGCTGGCGCCGCCGCCGCCGTCGTACACCTTGTTGCGCGCCGTCACGCCGCTCACCGTCAAGCTGGCCGGCGTGACGCTCAAGCTGCGGCTGGCGCCGGCCAGCGTGTAGTCGGCCGCCGTGCCGCCGTTGCTGCCGTCGGCCAGGGCCAGCGTGCCGATCCCGACCGCCAGGTTGTTGCCGATATGTTTGTTGGCCAGGGTGCCGGCCCCGGACAGGATCAAGCTTTCGGCGCCGACCAGGGCGCCCATGTTGAGCGCGCCGGCCGCCGCGCCGCTGCTGCCGTTGTAGGCGCGGCTGCCGCTCAAGTGGACCAGGTAGGGCGAGATGGTCGCGCTCAAGCCGCCTGGCGTGGTCAAGGCGTAGTCGCCGGCGTCGGCGCCGGTCAGGGGCAGGGCGCCGATGGTCACCGCTTTGGCGTTGCCGACGTTGCGGTCGGCGAAGCTGGCCA
>JAYVUV010000417.1:0-11569 GCA_043787615.1 Janthinobacterium sp.
CAGGGCCGCCGCGATAAACCATTGTATGGAAATCAAGATGCGGTCTTTCTCTAGGGTGGAAAATGGTTCATGGCCGGCGCGCGCCGGCCCGCCTCACGCGGCATCGACCAGGTCGGGCGCGCCCTCGCCGGCCGGCGCCATCGGCAGCGGCCCGACCGCGTGAATCGCATGCCGTCGCAAGTCCGCGGCCAGGCTGGCGCTCAAACCATCGAGACCGGCCGCCTCGGCCACGCCGCCGTACAGATAAAAGTCGGGCCGCACCAGCATCGCCGCCAAACCCAGGCGGTCCATGAAGGGGCCGAATTTTTGATCGAGATCGTCCACCGCGTAACTCGGCTCGGCGTCGGGCCGGCGCGCCAGATATACGCTCTTGACACCCAGCACGGCCAGGCGGGCGCGCGCCACCGCGCTCATGGCCGCGTCGGCGGCCGCGTCGCGCAGCACCAGAATGAAGCCCAGGCCGACCACGTCGTCGAAGCGCCCGGTGTGATGTTTGAAGCGCACCGTCCCGTGTGGCCCCAGCAGGCCGGCCGGCGCCAAGGCGGCGCCGGCCGCGTCGCGCGCGATCAACCCCGTGGTCAAACAGGGGAACGGCGGCGGCGGCGCCACGGTGCGCTCGAAGAAGGCGCGGTCGCGCAAGCCCGCCGCCGCCTGGTCGGGAATGCAGATCACCTTCCCCAGATACATGGACAAGTCGACGATGTCGCTGGCATGCGGACGCCGCTCCAGCTGATAGGTGTCGAGCAGGCTGTCGTCGGCCTGGCCGTTCAAGACCAGGTCCAGCTTCCAGGCCAGGTTCCAGTCGTCGCGCAGACCGGAGCACATGCCCTGCCCCATGAACGGCGGCATGACGTGGGCGGCGTCGCCGGCGATCAAGAGACGGCGGTCGCGCCAGGTGTCGGCGATCAGGGAGCGGAAGGTGTAGACCTTGTGGCGCACGATGGTGGCTTGTTCCGGCGTGACCCAGGGCGCCAGCAGGCGCCAGGCGCTCGCCGCGCTTTCAAGCTCCTCGCGCGACTCGCCCGGCATGCGCATGAATTCCCAGCGCCGGTAATAGCGCCCCTCGCACACGCCGGCCGGCACGATGGTGGTCGGGCGGGCCGGATTGCAGTATTGGGCCGCGCCCGGCACGTCGAGCGTGACGCCTTCGTTGGGCAGCAAATCGATCACCAGCCAGTCGGCCTCGAAGCCGCGATCCTCCTGCAAGGCGCCGATGGCCGTGCGCACCACGCTGTTGGCGCCATCGGCGCCGATCACATACCGTCCGCGCACGGTTTTGACGCGGCCGGTGGCCGTTTCGACCGCCGTCAATTCGGCGTGGTCGTCGTTCTGGCCGACGGCGGTGACATCCCAGCCCAGATTGACTTCGATCTCGCGGTAGCGGCGCGCGGCGCGGTCGAACATCGCTTCCATGGTCGGCTGGTGCACGAAATTGACCTCGGTGCCGCCGGAGATCGATTCGGCCGACCAGTCGATCGAGAGCAGCTCCTTCCACTCGGCGTTGAACCAGCGGTAGGGCGGCGCCGCGTGGCTCACCTTGGGCAATTCATCGCGCATGCCCAGGGCGGACAGCACGCGGTAGATTTCATGGTCGATGCAGACCGCGCGCGGCAAGCCGTAACGCTCGGTCCAGCGCTCGAACACCGCCACGGTATGGCCGCGCCGCGCCAGCATCACGGCCATGATTTCGCTGACCGGGCCGTAGCCCACCAGCAGCACATCGACCATTTCGGTGGAATCACTCATGCGAATACTCCTTGTTGACTTGGCGCCGAGGCGGGCGCGTCGGCGCCGCCCGGTTCATAGTTGCGGGTAAAGTCGTCCGGCGGCGCTTCGCCCCATATATATAAGGCGTCCTCCGGCAGATAATCGCCGGCCGGCCATTCGGCGCTGGCGGCGATGTGGTCGATATCGAAAGAGTATTCGGCGTAACTGCCCCAGGGATCGCGCACGTAGCGGAAATAATTGGAGCCGAGCACATGGCGGCCCAAGCCCCAGCCCCGGGCATAGCCGGCTTGCGTCATTTGCTGATTGCCCATGCCGACGTCGTCGAAGGAGTGCACGTCCCAGCTGCTGTGGTGCAAACCATATGTAGCCGAAGCGGCCAAGGCGATCAAATGGTGGTCGCTGCCGTGCGCGCCGTGCAGGAAGGCGATCAGCGAGCCGGAACGGTCCGACAGGCGCAAACCCAGTACCTCGGTGTAAAAACGCGCGCTGGCGTCGACATCGGCGGTGAAGGTAAGGATGTGCGAGAGCCGGTTGGGCCGGATCTGGCGCAGCTCGCTGCGGTGCGGCGCCCGCCCGCTCGGGCTGTGCTCGGGCGGGAACACGCGCGCCGATTTATGGTCGGGCGAACACTTCGCGCTCACCAGCAATTGCTGGGCCATGCCGTCCGGGCCGGCGAACCAGATGCCGTCGTTCCCGGTATCGGCGCCGTCCGGCGCGGCGACGCGCACCACGCCGGCGCCGTCCAGCTTGTGCTCGAAAGCCTCGCGGTCGGCCGCGTAAATGCCCCAGCTGATCCACAACAGGCGCTTTTCCGCGCCCGCCAACACGCGCGCCCAGCGCTGCGGGTGGCCGAAGGTGTATAGCTCCAGGCCGCCGCCCGCCTCGCGCACGTCGAGCCCGAAGCTGGTGTAAAAATGCCTGGCCTGGGCCAGGTCCGGCACGCTGAACACAAATTCGTGAATGGAATGCACAGCCACGTCGCGCGGCCGCGTCCGCTCAATGATGTCGATTGCCATACTTGTCTCCTCACATCCTGATCCGAGGGTGGGGCCGCGCGCCATACCGGTCTTGTCGCGGCGATCGATTACTTTAGATGACGGTCTGGGTCTGGGTGCCCAACTGGTCGATGGTCAAGCTCACCACGTCGCCCTTTTTCAAAAACTGCGGCGGCTTCATGCCCAAGCCAACCCCGGCCGGGGTGCCGGTGATGACCACGTCGCCCGGCAGCAAGGTCATGAACTGGCTCAGGTAAGACACGATTTGCGCCACCGAAAAAATCATGTCGGCCGTGTTGCTCGCTTGCTTGACCACGCCGTTGACGCGCAACTCCATGGCCAGGGTTTGCGGGTCGGCGATCTCGTCGGCCGTGACCAGCCAGGGGCCGATCGGGCCGAAGGTGTCGAAACTCTTGCCCTTGCCCCATTGGCCGTTGCGCTTGATTTGCCAATCGCGCTCGGACACATCGTTTGCCAGGAAATAGCCGGCCACGTGCTCCAGCGCCTGCTCGGGCGCGACCCGGCGCGCGGTGCTGCCGATCATGAAGCCCAATTCGATTTCCCAATCGGTTTCCTGCGAGCCTTCGGGCATGACGATGTCGTCGTCGGCGCCGGACAAAGAGGTCAGCGCCTTGGTGAACACCACCGGCTCGGCCGGGATCGGCAACCCCGCCTCTTCCGCGTGCTTGCGGTAATTTAAACCGATCGCGACGAATTGGCGGATGCCGGCCAGCGGCACCCCGAAGCGGGCCGCATCGGCCAGCGGCATTTGCTCCAGGTCGATCGCGGCCAGCGCGCGCAGGCGGGCCGGCGCCAACCAGTCGGGGGTCCAGTCCGGGATCAGCAGCGACAAATCGCGCACTCGGCCCTGGGCGTCAAGCGCGCCCGGTTTCTCGGCCCCCGGGGCCCCAAAGCGAACTAATTTCATGCTGTCTCCTCGTGTTGATATGTTTTAAGAAAATTGTCTGAGCTGAGTATTCTACGATTTGACGATAGTGTCAATACAAATATCGGTTATGCGTTAATCGCATGTCACGCACTGGGCGGGGGCTGCGATTTCGGGTATTCTGGCGTTCATGAATCAAACAGCCACCACGACGGTCGAGAACCGTCAAAAGCGGGCCGGCACCGAACGGCGCGAAAAAACCAGGGCGGCGCTGATCCGCACCGCCGTGTCGGTGTTCGCCCGGCATGGTCCGGACGCGCCCGTGATCGACGACTTCATCGCCGCCGCCGGCGTCGCGCGCGGCACGTTTTACAACCACTTCAAGACCACCCACGATTTGCTGGCGGCCGTCACGGGCGAGTTGAGCGATGAAGTGTTGAGCGTGCTCGACCAGGAAGTGCTGCGTTTCGACGACCCGGCCGTGCGCATTTGCGTCGGCACCCGGCTCTACGTGCAAATCGCCACCCGCTACCCGGTGTGGGGCACCTTTCTCACGCGCATAGGTTCGCAACACGCGGTGCGCGGTAAATTTCTCGACCAATATCTGATGCGCGACATCGAGCTGGGCATCGCGGCCCGGCGCTTCCGGCCCGAAGTGGCGCTGGCCACCCACGACATCATCCTGGGCGCCATCTTTTTCGGCATCGAAACGCTGCTGACGGCGCCGACCCAGCGCGAGCACGTGGAAAACATGCTGTTCATCGTGCTGCACGGCATGGGCTTGCCGGCCAACGAGGCGCGCCGGATCGCCTTCATGCCCCTGCCCTCGATGGGCCTCATCTCGGCGCCCATCTTTTCCACCTTCGCGCCGGCCGCCGTCGCTTAAGGGCCAACGTTGCACAGCGGAATGGTGCGCGCATCGGCCCGCGCCAGCTTGTAAGCTCTGCCTGCGCCCGCCAACGGGCCGCCAGACAGGAGACGCTTTTGACCCTTCCACAATTCGAACAACTCGCCGCGCCCCTGGCCGGTATTTCATCGGCCAACTGGTTGCTGGCCGTGGCCACCGCCGTGATCAGTTTCATCGGCATGCACACCGCCGTGGCCGCTTGTCGGCGACGCCTGCGCGCCCTGGGCGACAGCGCCGTGGCGCAGCGCCCGGCGGCCGAACTGGCCAGCGCCACCCTGGCCCGCACCAGCGGTTTGGCGGTCGCCGTCACCGCCTTGCTACTGGGCTTGACCGTGCTCGACTTGCCGGGCGCCTGGGACGAGCGCCTGCGCCATCTGTGGTTCATCGCGCTGGGCGTGCAACTGGCGCTGTACCTGAACCGCGCCATCGGCATCGGCGCGCGGCGCTATCAGGCGCGCCACGCGGTCGACTCCGCATCGCCCACTACGGTGGCCGACACCCTCATCATGTGGGCCATGAAAACCGTGTTGTGGGTGGTGTTCGGGCTGGCCATGCTGTCCAACCTCGGCATCAATGTGTCGACCTTCGTCGCCAGCCTGGGCATCGGCGGCATCGCGGTCGCGCTGGCGGCGCAAAACATTTTGGGCGACTTGTTCGCCTCGCTCTCCATCGCCGCCGACAAGCCCTTCGAGGTGGGCGACGCCATCGCCGTGGCGGGCATTTCCGGCAGCGTGGAACATGTGGGCCTGAAAACCACCCGCATCCGCGCCGACAGCGGCGAGCAAATCGTGATCGGCAACGCGGAATTGCTGAAAAATACGGTGCGCAATTTCAAGCGCATGTCCAACCGGCGCGTGCAATTGGTGTTGCGCGTCAATCCGGCCACGCCGCCGGCCCTGGTGCGCCGCATCCCGGACATGTTGCGCGACATCATCACGCAGCAACCCGAGGTACGCTTCGAGCGCGCCCATTTGAAAAGCCTGAGCCAAGAGGCGCTGGAATTCGAGACCGTGTTTTTCGTCCTCAATTCCTCCTATACGATTTACATGGACAGCCAGCAAGCGATCCTGCTGGCGGCCATGGAAGCGCTGGAACAGATGGGTGTCTCCACCGCCAATACCACGCAGCACATGATCATGGAGCGGGAGCCGAGCGCCACCGCGGCGGAGCCGCGTCCGCCACCGCGCGCGCTGACGGCGGCGGCGCGCTAGGCGCGTTTGCGCAGTCAGCCAAACGCGCCGCGCTCCGGCGCGCTTCGTGATACGCTTTATCCATCACGGAGGAGGAGCTATGCCAGCCATTCATGAGACTTACACGCGTCAGCAAGGCCACGGCAAGACTTACGATGTCGAATACACCAGCTTGCGCTACAAGATCGCTCTCGACGGCAAGGTGTTGAAGGACATCACCTTGCCGATCGAGCGCGCCGCCGATGGCAGCGACGCCACGTGGCGCGCGGCCACCGCCGATATCGAGCATTTGCGGGGCATGCCGGAAACCTGAGCATCGCCGTCCATGCGGCAAGATGGCGCCGGTCGCGGCGCCGCCGGTTTGGCGCGTGTACGCTGAAGTCGCATGGCCGTCGCCTGGACGGTCCGCTTGCGCATGAACGATGGCGCGGGATCAGTTCGCCCCGTCGTCCAGCGGCGCCATCAACGCCGCCAACTCGGCCGGGCTGAATTTGCCGGCCAGGGCGGCGTCCTCGCCCAGCACCCCTTCCGTCAATTCCGCCTTGCGCGCCTGCAAGGCCAACATCCTTTCCTCGATGCTGCCGGCGATCACCAGACGGTAGACAAACACCGGCTGCCGCTGGCCGATGCGGTGCGCGCGCGCGATGGCTTGCTGCTCGACCGCCGGATTCCACCACGGATCGACCAGGATCACGGTGTCGGCGGCGGTCAGGTTCAGCCCCACCCCGCCCGCTTTCAGGCTGACCAGCATGATCGGCACGGCGCCGGTTTGAAAACGTTCCACCAGGGCGCCGCGCCGGGCCGGCGCGGTGTCGCCCGTCAACGACAGCCACGGCAGGGCCAAGGCGTCCAACTCGGTTTCGATCAAGTCCAGCATTTGCGTGAACTGGGAAAACACCAGCACCCGCCGCCCCTCGGCCACCAGGGCCGGCAACATGGCGCGCAGCAAGGTCATCTTGGCCCGCTCGGTGCCGGCGGCCAGCGCGTCGCCCTTCAACAGATACGGGTCGCAACACACTTGACGCAGCTTGAGCAAGGCATCCATGATGCCGATCCGCGCGCCGTTGAAACCGCGCCGGTCCAGCGCCGCCCGCACCTGCTTGTCGGCCGCCACCCGCACGCTTTCGTACAGGTCGCGCTGGCGGCCCTCCAGTTGCAGCAATTCCAGCACTTCCGTCTTGGCCGGCAATTCGCCCGCCACCACGTCCTTGCGGCGGCGCAGGATGAAAGGCCGCACCCGTCGCGCCAACAGGGCGGCGCGCACGGTCTGGCCGTTTTCCTCGATCGGCTTGCGCCACAGGCGGGCAAAGCCGCGCGCGTCGCCCAGCAGACCCGGCATCAGAAAATTGAATTGGGTCCACAACTCGCCCAGATGGTTTTCCATCGGCGTGCCGGTCATGCACAAGCGGTGGCGCGCCTGGATGCGGCGCACCGCGCTGGCGGCGCGCCCGGCCGCGTTTTTAACGGTCTGGGCCTCGTCCAATATCAGCATGTGGAAATGGTGGGGCGCGAAACGGTCCAGATCGCGCCACAGCAGCGGATAGGTGGTCAGCACCACGTCGTGCGCGCCGATCTGGGCGAAGCGCGCGGCGCGCTCGGGGCCGTGCAGCGCCAGCACCCGCAGACCGGGCGTCATGCGCCGCATTTCGGCTTGCCAGTTGAAAACCAGCGAGGTGGGCAGCACCACCAGGGCCGGCGCGTCGAGCCGGCCGGCTTGTTGCTCGACCAGCAGATGGGCCAGCACCTGCGCCGTTTTGCCCAGGCCCATGTCGTCGGCCAGGATGCCGCCCATCCCGTGCGCGCGCAAGTGTTGCAGCCAGGCCAGGCCTTGCAACTGATAGGGACGCAAGGTCACGCCCAGCCCGGCCGGCGCGGGCACCGGCCGGGCTTGGCCGGCGTCGCGCAGGCGCAAGGCCAGCGCGCGCAGGTCGGCGCCGCCGCGCAATGCGATCGGCGCGCCGCCGCAAGCGGCACCGCACGCCTGCAAGGCCAGGCCCAGATCGTCGAGCCGCTCGGCGTCCCAGGGCGACAGCCGCAGCGGGCCGGGCTTGCGTTGCGGATCGGTCAGCAAGTCGAGCATGGCCAGCACGATGGCCTGCAGCGGCGCGGCCAGCGCGTCGATGCGCTTGCCGCCGGGCGCGCGCAGCGACACTTGCTCGTGCGGATCGATGGCCGCCAGCCGGCGCCGGTCGACCCAGCGCGCATCGCGTTTCAACAAGTCGGCCAGCATGGGGGTGAGATCGTGCACCTGGCCATCCAGTTCCACGCCCAGGCTCAGCAACCACCAGGCCGCCTTGCCGGGACCGCTGCCGCCGGAGCGCTCCGCCCGCCGCGCGCCCAGCCGGCTCGCCACTTCCCGGCCCAGCACCTCGCCGCTGGCGGGATCGACCAGGATGTGCCACGCCTCGACCGCCACGCTGAGGTGGGCAAAGCCCGGCCGCACCACGATGTGCCAGCCGTGTTGCTGTAACAGCGGCACCTGCTCGGCCCAAAAGTCGCCGAATTGCTCTTCCACCAATAGCGACCACCAGGCGCGCGGCGCCAAGGCCACCTCGGGCGCGCGCCATTGCAAGGCATCGTCCGGCAAGGCGCGCAAGCCGCACGCGCGCGCCAGCTCCAGCGCCGCCGCCTCGGCTTGCAGATCACGCCGCAGCGCCAGCGGCCGGCCCTCGGCGTCGATCAATTGTTGGGTCGCCGAGCTGGCGCCATCGTCGCCGACGGGCGCCGGACATTCCCAGCGCAAGCCGTCCGTCGTCAGATAAGTCCAGTCCACTTCAGCCAGCGTGACTTGGCTGCCGCGCGGCCCGAACAAGCCGCCCGGGCGCAAACCCAGCAAGCCGTCGCCCCGGCTCAAGGTGCGCAGCGTCAGGCGCGGACGCAAGCGACCCAGCGCCTCGCGCATGGGCGCCGGGCCTGGTGATTCGATACCGCTCATGCCAATCCCTACCCCCGATGATGTTCGCCGCCGCCGCCGCCGTCGCGGCGCGCGGGCGCGGCGATGGCCCGAACGCGACACTGTGCGGCGCGCCGGCAAGCATGTCAAGATTGACCTATACGGCGCCGTCCGCCTTACGCACACAATCTGTGGATAAGCTTGTTAACAAGGCCACCCATGCGGTCCTAGGCCCTTGTTTTAATTGAATAAACCGGTGCTGCACGTTTTACGGGCAAGCCGGCCATTAGCGCCTTGATGTCTCGCATTAAAGGGATTCGATTCCCTCGCGGCGACGCTCCTCGGCCGCCGGCTCGACACCGAACGGCAATGGCACACGGCCAACGCCCGCCTCGCCGCCCTCCTCAATTTGCCGAACATTCCCATCCGAATCCAAATCGATTGCAATTTTGTTTTTAAATAAATGAATTCAACCATTCCGCAACATATTCTTCAATTAATGACTTATAAACTTGCCGTCCTTCTTCGGCATGAGTAAGATTCAATCACAAATAGCGAAGGGAAATCTCACTCTTTCCCTATAATCGATTAATCAATTCACGCCAATGGGCCGCGTCAGCGACGCCAGCGCGTCGATTTTCCAGGAGCCGGCCATGCCAATGAAATTGATAAAATTGATAAAATTATTTCCCGTCTTCTTACTTGCCTGCACAATCAGCGCCACAGCGCTGGCGGCCGATCCCGCCCCCGCCAGCAAGGAAGAAGCGATGGCCTTGGTCAAGCGCGCGACGCAATTCGCCAAACAAAATGGCAAAGAAAAAGCCATCGCCGAATTTAATAAATCAACCGGCCAATTCGTCGATCGCGAATTATATATCGTCGCGCTGGACTTGAATGGCATCTTGCTCGCCAATGCCGGCACCAATCCAAAGTTACTGGGCAAGGATTTAAAAGACATCCACGATATCGACAATATCTATTTCACACGTGAAGAACTCGCGCTCGCAAAAGGCGCCGGGCATGGCTGGATCAATTTTAAATGGCCGCATCCCATCACCCACAATCTCGAACCGCGTTCCGTCTATCTGGAACGGGTGGACGATTACATCGTGCTGGCCGGAGTGTATACGCGCAAATAACCGCAGCGTGCACTTTCCCCGATCACGCCACCGACGCTGCCTGCTGCGTCGGCATGGCGGCGCACATCCCTATTTTCGCGGCAACACCATCCCAGCATCCACGCAACGGAGATTCCCATGAAAACAGCATTGACTATCGCCGCCACCACGCTGGGGGCACTGTCCGCCGGCGCGGCCACAGCCCAAGCCCAGGTAGTAATATATGGCGTGCTCGATTCCGGCGTCGAATATGTCAATCATGCTAACGCGGCCGGCGACTCCGTGGTGAAAGTGCCCAATCTGACCGGCACGGTGCCATCGCGGCTGGGCTTTCGCGGCACCGAAAACCTGGGCGGCGATTTGAGCGCCGTGTTCGCCCTGGAAAGCGGCTTTTACGTCGATACCGGCGCGCTCGGTTACGGCGGCCGCCTGTTCGGCCGCACCGCTTACGTCGGCTTGAAAAACTCCTATGGCACGCTGACCCTGGGCCGGCAATCCAACATGACGGCGATCTCGCTGATGAAGGCCGATATCCTGACGACCAACATCCACGGCAACGGAAATATTGACAATTACCTGCCCAACTCGCGCAGCGATAACTCGATCGCCTACATCGGCACCTTTAACGGCGTCACCCTGGGCGCCACTTACAGTCTTGGCCGCGACGCGGCCAACACCGGCGGCCCCGCCGCGACCAACTGCCCGGGCGAGGCGCCGGGCAACGCGCAGGCGTGCCGCCAGGCGACCGGCCTGCTCGCCTACGACACCCCGCGTTTCGGCGTGGCCGCCGCGCAGGACGTCATGCACGGCAACGCGGGAGCCGCGTTCGGCCTGGTCAGCAGCGACTACACCGACAAACGCAGCTCGCTCAACGGCTACGTCTTATTCGACACGACCAAGGTCGGCCTGGGGACCATGCAACGTCGCACGCAAACGGCCACCAAGGTCCGCGCCGACCTGTATTTCCTCGGCTTGAGCCGTCCTATGACCGAGAAGCTGGTGCTCGACACCCAAGTCGCCCGGCTGTCGGTGCGCGACACGGACAAGGTGTCGACCTTATGGGTCGCGCGCACCGTGTATGCACTGTCGAAACGCACGGCCACCTATGCGTCGCTGGGTTACATGCGCAACAAGGGCGCCGCCGCGCTGCCGGTCGACGCGGGCGGCAGCACCGGCCCGGGCATGAATCAAACCGGCCTGATGATCGGCGTGCGCCATTCGTTTTAAGCTGCGCCGACCGCCGGCGCTCCCCCCCGTTGCGCGCGTCCCTCAGGCGTCGCTCTTGACGAAGTCGAATGGCCCCAGATCGATGTTATGGGTCCGCACATACTCTTGAATGTCGTCCCAGAACAGCGTGGCCCCGGCGCTGTGGGTGTCGATCACGATGGCTTGCACCAGCAAGGACGCGGCGAAGGGCTTGAGCGCGGTGGTGGCGACCGGCGCGATGGCGCCGGCGAACTTGCCGCCGGCCGCCTTGCCGACCGCGCCCATGGCGTCGCCGAAGCTGTTCACCGGCGGCGTCTGCGTCAAGCTCGGCAACGATGGCGCGTCCGGCTTGAGCAAGCGGTCGGCGAAGGTATCCTTGGCCGGCACCGCCCCGCTCAAGGCGCCCAGCCCCGCCCCCAGCGCGGCGCCGACGATGGCGCCCACCAGCACCTTTTCCATGATGTCCTTCAAGCCGTTGTTTTTGCCGCCGGCGAAACCGGTGGCGAAGCCCATCGCCGCGCCGTTGATCAAGCCGCTCACGCCGCCGGCCACCGCGCCGGCCGACACCGTGCCGGCCGTCAGCCCCATCGCGCCGGCCACCCCCACCCCGGCGGCCAGGCCGCCGAACGCGGCCCAGCCGCCGACG
>JAYVUV010000418.1:0-6850 GCA_043787615.1 Janthinobacterium sp.
CGCGAGCATGGCCAATTCGATCGGGTCGAGCTGGCGCGGCCGGGTATCGAGAATGCACAACGTGCCCATCGCGATGCCGGGGGCGACGATGAGCGGCGCGCCCGCGTAAAAGCGCACCCATGGCGAACCGGTGACCAGCGGGTTGTCGACGAAGCGGGGATCGAGCGCCGCGTCCGGGACCAGCATGATATTGCTTTGCAAAATAGCGTGGGCGCAGAATGAAATATCGCGCGAGGTTTCGCACACGCTCAAGCCAATCTGGGCTTTGAACCATTGGCGTTTGCTGTCGACCAACGACACCAGGGCGATCGGTACGTCGAACTCATCGATGGCGAACTGGACGATCTTATCGAAACGCTCCTCGGGCGGCGTATCGAGAATCAGCAACGCGTGCAAGGCCGCGAGCCGTTCCGCTTCATTCTCGATGATCGGGGCTTCCAGCATGATCGATGGCGCCATGGAAATGATTTTTATCAGAATACTGTATTCGCTGGCGGCGCGCCACGCAATATGTGTGATACCGGGGGCATCGCGCCGATGGCGCCGCGGCGCCGTGTAAAAAATGCCACACGTCGGCGTGACGGCTTGGCCGCCGTCATCGCGGCCGGGCCGATGTAGGAGGGGCCACACAGCCGTTCAAGCCTTTTCCGACACCAGATGGGGATGTTCGCCGACTGCGTGGCGCCATCCTGCCGTTTAAACTGCAAGTGAGTCCTCAACAAGGGGCGGGCAAACGCATCAACCTTAACGGAGATCGATATGGCCAATATTCAAGCTGGCGCTGACAGCACTATCCACGACACCCATGCCTCACGCATCAACGCGATCGACTGGATCGCAATGGTGTTGCTCATCATCGGAGGCCTCAATTGGGGGCTGGTGGGCTTGTTCAACTACGATCTGGTGGCGGCGCTGTTCGGGCATATGACCACCGGATCGCGCATCGTCTATCTTGTGGTCGCGCTCGGTGCTTTGTATTCGATTTACCTGTGTACGCGAAAACTGCCCAATCGCAGCTGACCGGGTCGTTTGGCGTGGCGCCAAGCAATTGACGCGCGGCGGCACCGCTGTGTTTGGCGCCGGCCGCGCCGTGGCTTCCCGATTACTTGGCGTGTCGGTGGCGAGCCCGCGTTCGCCCCCATGCTGGCCCGGCGTGCCTCTGGCCCTACCGTATCGTCGCATACAGACCGGATGAATCGCGCGCCCCTTGCCGGATCGGCTATGGGCGGCTGTCATTACGGCGGGGATACATGCACCTGTGAATCATTGCCTTAGCACTACATACAGTGTACACTAATGTCGGGAAAGCAATTCGCTGCTTTGCCGGCGGCGCGCGTCGACGGTGTCACGCCACGGCGCAGGTTCCGCACGGTTCCGTTACGGTTCCGTTACGGTTCTACGGTTCCGCATGGCGCCATCACGGCATTGGCCGGCCTGCCATTTTATTCACCCAGGTCACGGACCCGCAACGTGTATTCACCCAGTCAAACCGATCCGCAACCCACGGTCCACAAGCATGTCGAAGAAAGTCGCGACATTGCCATCAAAACACGGGGTGCCGATCCGGCGGGCGGGGCGCGGATCGATCCAGCATACCGGGCGGTGGTAGAGGACTTGCGCGCCTTCCTGACCGATGCCGCGCGCAAAGTGGAGCGGGTCGAGCGCAGCGCCAGATCGCCCGAAGCGGACGGCAAACTGCGCACCGAGGTGTTCGACCATCTGGCCGCGCCCTTGATACGGCAAACCCAGCATTATCTGCAGGGGCTGGAGCGGGAGGGCGCCCGCGTCGATCCCGCCGTGGCGCGGGCGCACCGCGGCTTCGCCCAGCGTACCCTGCATCCGCTGATCTTGCGCGCCCCGTTCGTCTATCGCACCTATGCCAAACCGCTCGGTTACGCCGGCGACTACTGCATGGTCAACCAAATCGTCGACGACCCGCGCCAAGGGCCAAGCACGTACTTCCAAATCATCAACATGGTTTTCTTGCAGTCGGCGGTGGCCAGCGCGCATCGCAACCGCATCGATTTGCTGCATGCTTTCCTGGTGCGCCAGGCCGACCGCGCCCGTCTCGCCGGCCGCCCTGCGCGCATCTTGAACGTCGGTTGCGGCCCGGCGGTCGAGGTGCAGCGCTTTCTCGCCAGCTATGCCGAGCCGGAATGGCTCTCGTTCGAGTTGGTCGACTTCAACGCCGAAACGCTGCATTGGACCCGGGAGCGGCTCTCGGCGATCCAGCGCGGGCGCGCATCGGCGGCGCGCATCGACTACCGGCACGAATCGGTTCAGCAATTGCTCAAACAGCGGCCGGAGGCCGGCGCGCCGCCCGAAAACGGGTATGACGCGCTCTACTGCGCCGGCTTGTTCGACTATTTGTCGGACAAGATCTGCGCCCGCCTGACGGCCGGCTTCGCCGCGCGAGCCGCCGCCGGCGCCAGCCTGCTGCTGACCAATGTTCATCGCAGCAATCCGGTACGCTACGGCATGGAGCATTTACTCGAATGGCATCTCTTGTACCGCGACGAGGCCGGCCTGGACGCATTATTGCCGCCCCGATCCCGCCAGCGTCGCCTGTATCTGGACGACACCGGGGTCAACGTCCTGGCCGAAGCCACACTGGCTTGACGATAGCCCACACGCCCATGAGGACCGGCGACCCAGCCAAGAGCACAGCGAGCGAGAGCGGCTATGACGAGGTGCTGCGCGATTTTCGGCTCGAATTTAGCCGGGTGGGCGCCTATATTTGCATCGTCATGGCCATGCTTGGCTGCATCCTCGACTATGCCTTGTACCCCGCCATGCAGGCGCGCTTCGCGCTGGCGCGGGTAACCATGTCGCTGCTCATCTTCGGCGTGGCCCGCCTGATGGGTACCGCCTGGGGCCGGCGTCGGGTGCATTGGCTGACACTGGCCTGGCTGTTGCTGCCGCAACTGATGATCTCGTGGATGATCGGCGTCACCGAAGGCGCCACCTCGCTCTATTATGTCGGCCTGACCCTGGCCATCTACGCCTCGGGCATCGTGCTGGCCTTCGGCATGTGGCAGAACCTGGTGTTTGGCGCGGTCACCTACTTGCTGTTCGTGGCGGCCTGCGTCGGCCATCCGGGCGTGTTTCAGCTGCATGGCGCCTTCGTGGTGCACTCGGTGTTTTTACTCATGTCGACCGTGGTCAGCGCCGTGTACACCTACTTCAACGAGCGGGCGCGTTTCATGCTGTTCCAATTGCAGTCGGAAGTGGTCAGAAAAAATAGCCTGCTGGAGGCGACCAACAAGGATTTGGCCGACATCAAGGGTCAGATGATGCATCAGGAAAAAATGGCGGCGGTCGGCACTCTGGCCGCCGGCTTGCTGCACGAAGTGAGTAATCCGATCAACTTTTGCATGATGGCCATCGACATCGCCGCCGAGCAACCGACCGCCCGCGACAGCATGTTGTTGGCCGAATGCCTCGACGACGCCAAGCAGGGCATGCAGCGGGTCCAGCACATCGTGTCCGACTTGAAAACCTTCGCCTACCGGCGCCGCAGCGGCGGCGTGGCCGGTACCCCGTTCCAGTTCGAAAAAGCGCTGGCGTCCGCCGTGCGCCTGATCGGCCACGAAATCAGGGACGCCACCGTCACCCGCACCTTGGCGCCGGACACCATGGTGCGCGGCGACGAGGCGGCCATCGTCGGCGTATTGATTAACTTATTGAGCAACGCCGCCCTGGCCTTGGCCAAGCGAGATCGGCCCGTCGGCGCCGCCGCCCCCGGCGCCCAGATTCACGTGACGGCCGATTGGTGGCAAGACCGCTTGCGCGTACGCGTGCGCGACAATGGCCGCGGCATCGCGCCCGATCATCTGGCGCGCGTGTTCGAGCCGTTTTTCACCACGCGCGACGTGGGGCAGGGCCTGGGCCTGGGGCTGAGCATCAGCTACGGCGTGATCGAGCGCCACGGCGGCATCTTGTCCGCCAACAGCATGCTGGGCGAGTGGACCGAAATGCAATTCGACCTGCCGCGCGCCGATCTGGAATCGGCCGCGTGAGGCGCCCGGCTGGCCGCGCACGCGCTTGCCACGACTGGAGTATCATCTTCGGACGTCGCGGCCGGCCCGGCCCGCGGATCAATAAATCGGCGGCGTTAATGAATGGTGCATTACATCAAAAGGACTCAGCATGACCGACCCGCTGGCACAGGCGCCGACGATACTGTATGTGGACGATGAACCGAACGCGCTCAAATATTTCGAGCGCGCGATCGGGCCGTTGGCGCCGGTGGCCACGGCCGCATCGGTGGAAGAGGGAAAGCGCGTGTTGGACCTGCACGCCGGCAGCATCGCCGTGTTGGTGTCGGACCAGCGCATGCCCGGTGCGTACGGCAATGAATTACTGTTTTATGCCTGGGACCGGTATCCGCACATCGTACGGATCTTGACCACCGCCTATTCCGAAATCGAGCACACGGTGGACGCCGTCAATCAGGGCCAGATTTACCGCTATATCCAAAAGCCGTGGGAAATCGGCGCCTTGCGGGTGGAAATCATGCAAGCCATCGAATTGGCCCGGCTGCGCAAGGACCACGCCGCCCTGCTGCGCGAAAAGCTGCTGATCCGTCAAAAGCAAACCGTGGCCAACCGCATCGGCAGCCTCTACGCGCTATGCGCGACACTGGCCGGTCCCGGCCAGCTGTTGCCGGTCGAAACCTATCTATCGGCCGCCCTCAGCGCTGGGCTCAGCCCGCCCGAGCCCGATTGGCTGCTGCTCGATTATGCCGATCTGATCGCGGCCGAAGCATTCCGCAGCGCCAGTTTCGCCGGCGCCGTGCGCGGCCGGCTCGAACAGATCGAGGCCGAGCATGGCCGGCAGGACGTGGAAAGCGCGTTGGAACAATTGGCCGCGCAAATCGGCGCCGAGGCCGCTGGCGACGGCGCCATCGTGTTTCACAATGCGCGCGCGCTGACAGAGTTTCTGGACACGCCGGCCAACGTCCCCATCTCCGCGCAACATGCCAACTGGCTGGCCTGCCTGTTATGGCTGGGAAAACGCGGCTGTTTGTTGCAGTCCAGCCGCGACGAGCTGGGGGTGCAATGCCGCCTGGCTGCCTCGGACGCGGCCTTGACGCCAACCCAACTGGCGGCCTGGGTCGAACAATTTTAAGCTCGGCGCGGCGGCGGAACCGGCATCGCGGCCGCCTATCCAGGCCGGCGTGATCCAGATGGATGCGTTCTTCGCGCCGTCGCTCCAACGGCCGGCGTGCGCCTTTGCCACGCCGCAGGCGCGTACGAACGTGGTCTGATCAGCGCCCTGCATCCCATTTTTCAAGCTTCCGGTACGCGATCCTGGCCGCCCCGGCCACATCTATGCAAGCGCGGCCCCTTTCCGTGCGGGCAATAGCGTCGCCGGTGGTCAAGCCGGATAATTACGGCCGTAGACGGAAGGCGTCGCTCGTTTGCCGGACACTTGCAGGCCGGCCCATCACGCTCGCTTCAATCGCCGTCAGCGCGCAGCAGGCCGCGCCTTATCCATCGCATCGCATTGCATCGCGCAACGATTGTTGCAAACAGCCACAATCCGATAAAATGTTGCGCTTGAGCCTGTTAGCACCCGGCGCGGGTGCCTGCGCTCCGTTTCAACACTAGGGACCCATGATTCAACGTTCTATCGCCGGCATCATGCTGGCGTGCGGCCTATTGACCGCCCATATCGCCCAAGCGGGTGCTTGTCCCGACCACTACGTCGATGGCCGCCTGCCCGAAATCCGCAATCAGAAGTTAGGCGCCGCCACCCATGAGCTATGCTACGAAGTGTTTGGCGTCATGCATTCCGGCATCACCCGAACCCCGCTCTGGTCGGCCGAGCATCTGACCGCGCGTAACCTGCTTGCCGCGCAAACTCTGTCGCGCGAAAACAGTTTCCATGCCGAACAGGACTTGCCGGATAATCAGCGTGCCGAATTGAAAGACTATGCGCGCAGCGGCTACGACCGCGGGCACATGGCGCCCAACGGCGACATGCCGGACCGCCGCAGCCAACACGAAAGCTTCACGCTGGCGAACATGGTGCCGCAAGACGGCGACAACAACCGCCACGTCTGGGCCGGAATCGAAGGCGCCGTGCGCAAGCTGGCGGAAAAAGAGGGCGATCTGTATGTCCTCACCGGGCCGGCCTTCCTCGGCGGTAACCTACACAAAATCGGCAACGTGCTCGTGCCCAGCCATCTTTACAAGGTCGTGTACAGCCCGCGCCAACGCGCCGGCGCCGCCTACTACATCGAAAACAAATCCACCGACGAGGTGCAACTGCTCACCATCGCGCAGCTGGAAAGCACGATCGGCATCAATCTGCTACCGTCCTTATCGACCAAGCAAAAAGAAGTGCTGCTGCGTCTGCCTAAAATCCGCGCCAAAAAATCCAAGTAACGATGCCGTCCCGAGGAGTGACCATGAATGCCAAGAAATTTATTCCCTACGCCAATGAAAGCGATGTTATACACATCGGCAACTTGATGATCGAAAACCGGGTCGACCGCATCACCCTGAGTGGCGACCTCGACTTGACGGCCGACCAGGCGGGATTGACCGACGCCAAGCGTCTGCAACAACTATTGAACGACGTCGTGGCCAAATTGGAGGCGCAGAATCTGCCTGTCAAATTGCCGCCGCCAGATGTGCAAACGGTGGCCAATCCGTTTCAATAGCCGCGTCGCGGCTTTCCGCGCCATCGCTGCGCGACATTGGTCGCGGTAGAGACGCTAGTTACCTGGCGCCCCTACCGCGACCGCAATCCCTGCCACACGAAGCGCTTGTAACGCCGATACACGGCTCGTCCATGCTCGATGCGGCTGTCGGTGCTGGCGATGCGCCGGCCCACCGGATCG
>JAYVUV010000419.1:0-4350 GCA_043787615.1 Janthinobacterium sp.
TGCGCTTGCGCTGGGCCGGCGCCTTGCCGGCCCAGCGCCCATCCTCGAAGGCGGCGCGCGCGGCCGCCACCGCCAGATCGACGTCGGCCGCGTCGCAGCGCGCCACCCGGCCCAGATTACGGCCATCGACCGGCGACAGGTCGTCGAAAGTCTGCTCCGACCTGGCCCACACGCGCTGGCCGCCGATGACGGCGCGGCCGTCGATGTTCAAGGCGGCGGCGCGCGCGTGCCAGGTGTTGTTTGTCTCTATCGTTGTCATATCATGTCTCCGGTATATCGTACATCGCCATCAAAAACTGACCACCGTCGACACGCCAAACACGTGGTTGTCGCGGCGGTACTGTTCTTCGGCGTTCAAGAACACCTTGGCCGAGGAGCGGTCGTAGCGGTATTCGCCTTTCACGTTCACGCCGGGCATGAGCGCGTAGTTCAAGCCCAAGGACAGCGCGTAACGGTTGCTGCCTTCCGAGGGATCGGCCACCACCCAGCCGGTGCCGTCGAACACCATGCCCGAGCCGAAGCCGTTGCGCCCGTCCGGGCAGTTGGCGTCGAAACCGGCGCTGTCGGCGCAGGTGCCGCCGAAGGTCGAGCCGAACACGCCGCCGCCGTTGTTTTTATTGGCGATGAAGTCGAAGCGGGCGATCCCTTCCAGGCGCGGCGTCAGCTTGTACGAGGCCAGCGAGGACAGTCCCCACCAGTGCACCCGTTCACCACTGTAACCATTGAAGGGGGTCGCCTTCTGGCGTCCATACGACAGCTGGCCCTGCACATTCCAGTCGCCCCGGGTGAAGTAGCCGTCCGCCTCGACCAGATCGACGCGGCCGAATTCGGACTTGTCGTCGAAGCCGGCGTGGATGCCGGAAAAGCCGAAGCCGTTGTACTCGCCCTTGGCGTAATCGACCCGGTAAAACAAGCCGGGCGCCTGCTGCTCGGCGGTGTCGATGCGCGCCCGGTTCAGGTTACCGAGCATGATCTTGGTGTCCCATTTGCCGCGTATGAATTCGACGCCGGCGCCGGTGTAAAAGTTCGCCGCCGAGAAATCGAACAACAGGTTGTGGGTGATCAGCTTGTTCTGGGTCGAGGGGATGTATTCGTAGCCGGTCCAGTCGGGGATTTGGCCGCCGATCAGGCGCGTGCTCAAGTCGCCAAGCGGCACCGAGAACGAGGCTTCGTGCACCAGATTGCCGAAGTTGTAACCGGACGCCGCGCTTTTACTGGGCATCATGGTCAGTTTCAGGCGGGTGCCGCCGTCGAGCTCCTTCTCCAGATTGAACATGCCGCTGCCGAAAAAGGTATTGTCGTAGCCGAAGCTCTCGCCCGAACCATTGATCGAACTATTGTTATTGAAGAAAACGAAGCTGGAGGTCTTGGCGTTGCGGTTGTAGATGTAGCTCGGATCGACGTAGCCGGACACCTTCAGCGCCTTGAAGCCGTTCGCCTCGCTGGCGTCTTCCATGGCCTCGGTCTTGATGCGGATGCGGTTGAATTCGGTCACGTCCACCTGTTCCGCGCCGGTTTTTTCCGCCTGCGCCGCCACCTCGGCCTTGGCCTGCGCCGCCTGGGTATTGGCCTGCGCCGCCTGGCTGCCGACCTTTTCGATCATCGCTTCGAGCCGTTTGACGTGGCTCTTGAGCGCCTCCAGTTCGGCCTTCAATTCGGCGTTGCTCTGGGCCGTAGCCAGGGCGGGATAAGCAAGTGCGACAGCGACCACCAATTTCTTCAGCAAGTGCATGGGGCTTCCTTTTGGTTGTGGGCGACTTCCCGGTATCAAGACTCGTGTGCGAAAACTGTTTATTCCCCTTTGAAGGCGGCGGCGATTTGCCTCTGGCGCAGCCGCTCGGCGCGCGCCAGCCAGACGCTGGAGACGATCACGGCGATCGTCACCGCCAAAATGGTGAGCGCGGCCACCGCGTTCACGCGCGGGTCCAGCCCCAGGCGCGCGCGCGAGAAGATCACGATCGGCATGGTGGAGGAGCCGGGGCCGGACAAGAAGGCCGACAGCACCACGTCGTCCAGCGACAGGGTGAAGGTCAGCAGCCAGGCCGACGCCAGGGCCTGGGTGATGTTCGGCAGCGTCACCAGGAAAAACACTTGGTGCGGGCGGCAGCCCAGGTCCATGGCCGCCTCCTCCAGCGATTTGCTCATCTCCTGTAGCCGCGACTGCACCACCACGGCGGCGTAGGCCATGCCCAGCAGCGTGTGGCCGATCCAGATGGTGAATATGCCGCGCTCGGGGAAACCGAACAGCTTTTGCGCCGACACCAGCATCAGCAGCAGCGACAGGCCGATGATCACCTCGGGCATCACCAGCGGCGCGCTGACCATCCCGGAGAACAGCACCCGGCCACCGAAACGCTGATAGCGATTCAGCGCGAACGCGGCGAAAGTACCCAGCACCACCGAGGCGCAGGCAGCCAGCACGGCGATCTTGAGCGACAGACCGAAGCCGGTGATGATCTCCGTGTCGTTCAGCAGTTCGGCATACCAGCGGGTCGAAAAGCCGGTCCACACCATGTCCTGGCGCGAGCTGTTAAACGAGAATACGATCAACACCAGGATCGGCAGATACAGGAACAGGTAACCCAGCGCGAGCCAGCCGCGCCCGAACCAGCGCTGAAAAAGAGTCGATCCGTTCATGCCCGCCCCGCCAGTTGTTGGTCCGCCTTGGACTTGTTGAAGATCGCCATCGGCACCAGGATCAGCAAGATCACCACCACCGTCACCGATGACGCCATCGGCCAATCGTTATTGGTGAAAAACTCGTCCCACAGCACATGGCCGATCATCAGCGTTTCCGGCCCGCCCAGCAGTTCGGGGATCACGTATTCGCCCACCGCCGGAATGAACACCAGCATGGCGCCGGCGATGATGCCGGACTTCGACAGCGGCACCGTGATGCGCCAGAACGCCTGCATCGGGGTGGCGCCCAGATCGGCCGCCGCCTCCAAAAAGCGCAGGTCCATCTTCACCAGATTGGCGTACAGCGGCAGGATCATGAACGGCAGATAGGCGTACACCATGCCGATCACCAGCGAGAACGGGGTGTTCATCATATGCAGCGGCGCCGCGATCACGCCCAGCGCCAGCAGCAGGTCGTTCAAGATGCCGTGGTTGGCCAGGATGCCCTTCCAGGCGTAGATGCGCAGCAGGAAGGAGGTCCAGAACGGCAGCATCACCAGCATCATCAGCACCGGCCGCAGCGTGGCCTTGGCGCGCGCCATGAAGTAGGCGAAGGGGTAGCCGATGAACAGGCACAGGGCGGTGGTGATGGCGGCGTACTTGAGCGAGCTGAGATAGGTCAGCACGTACAAGTCATCGCTGGCGATGAACAGGTAGTTCGAGAGCTTCACCTTGAGCACCAGGAAGCCGTCCGCATACGAGAACAGGCTGCCGAACGGATTGCCGGCGTTTTCCATTTCGGTGAAGCTGATGCGCAGCACGATCAGGAAGGGCACCAGGAAGGCGATCGCCAGCCACAGGAAAGGCACGGCGATCACCAGGCGCCGCCCGGTGATCCAGCGCAGCGCCAGGGCGTGGCGCAGTGAGGTGAGCGGGGATGGGGTCATGGCGCGCTCACCTGGTTAGCACCACGATGTCGGCGCCGTCCCACCAGACGTGGACGCGCTGCTCGCGTTTGAGGCCGGCGCTGTCGTGGCGCGCGGCGTTGGTGCGCGAGACCTTGAGCTCCATGCCGGAATCGAGCAGCACGTGGTAGCGCGTCTCGTTGCCGAAGTAGGCGATGGCCGAGATGCTGCCCTGGGCGCTGTTGAACGATTGCTCGGCCGCCGAGGCGCGCTGCGCCGGCACCGGCGGCTCGACCTGCAAGCCGATTTTTTCCGGCCGCACCGCCACCGTGACGGCCATGCCGGCGGTGCCGGTGATGCCGTGGTTGACGTAGTGGCGGCATTCCCTGGAATCGATCACCACGTGGTCCGGCTCGTCCACCGTGACTTGGCCGGGAAACAGATTGACGCTGCCGATGAAGTCGGCCACGAAGCGGCAATTGGGAGTTTCGTAGATTTCGCCGGGCGCGCCCACCTGCAAAATGCGGCCCTCGCTCATGACGGCGATGCGGGTGGCCATGCTCATCGCCTCGTCCTGGTCGTGGGTGACCATCACGCAGGTCACGCCGACCTGCTCGATGATGTTGACCAGCTCGAACTGGGTCTGCTCGCGCAGTTTTTTGTCGAGCGCGCCAAGCGGCTCGTCGAGCAGCAGCAACTGCGGCCGCTTGGCCAGGCTGCGCGCCAGCGCCACACGCTGCTGCTGCCCGCCGGAGAGCTGGTGCGGCTTGCGCTTGCCGTAAGCGCCCAGCTGGACCAGGGCCAGCATCTGCGTCACGCGCACCGC
>JAYVUV010000420.1:0-16349 GCA_043787615.1 Janthinobacterium sp.
CCGCGCTTTCGCCGCGGGACGAGCGGTCCGGCCCGTAGGCTCCATGGCGCGCCTGGCGGGCAGATGACGTGGCACAGGGCCGATCATCAAGCCAACAGGGTGCGGCCTTTCGACTCCGACCGGTAAATCTCACGGCGTAAAATACGCAGCTTGAACGCTTGCTCCAGCATGTTTTTGAAGACCGGGCTGGCTCCATGACTGTCGAGATCGGCTTGGGTGGCCCAAGCTTCGGTCAAGTGAAAAACGTTCGGTTTCCGCACATCCCGCGAGGCGATGTAATACAGGCAGCCGGGTTTTTTGACGGTTTGTTCGACGGACTCCGTCGCGATTTTCGCAAAAGCCGCGACGTCCAGCGGGTCGATTTCATAACTGCCGACGATGCTGATAAAACTTTCATTGATGGATGCGCTCATGTTATTTCCTTGAATGGCAAGAGTATGACGTGCGAACTGGGCACGGATGGGGGCGCTACTTTTACACGCCTGCCCGACAAGCACGTGCGTGGAATCGCACGGCATGAGGGCCAGTGTGAAGCGCGATCGCGCAATAGAGAAGCCACATCACGGTCATATCATTTATGCTGTTGCCGCATAAAGCTATGCGACAGGGGCGGAAATGGATAAATTATTGTGGATGCGTTGCTTCGTGCGGGCGGTCGAAACCGGTAGCTTTTCAGCCGTCGCCAGGGAACTGCAAATCGGGCAGCCGAACGTAAGCCGCCACGTCGCGGCGCTTGAAAAGTCCCTGGGTACGCGGCTCTTGCAGCGCTCGACCCGCCACATGGCGGCCACGCCGGAAGGGCAGCGTTATTACGCGCGGGCGCGCCATGCGCTCGACATCATCGCGCAAGCCGAAGCGGAAGCGCACGGGCCGGACCATCCCCATGGCTTGCTGCGCATCGCCTGCGCGGAGAGCGTGGGCGTCGAAGTGCTGGTACCGGCATTGCCGACTTTTCTCCATCGCTATCCGAAGGTGGACGTGGAACTTCGTCTTGGCGACGAGTACATCGACCTCGTCGCCGAAGGCGTCGATATCGCCATACGCGGCGGCAAATTGCATGACAGCGCCCTGCGCGCGCGGCGGGTGGGCACGTCCGACCGGGTTTGCGTCGCCAGCGCGGCATATTTAAAACGGCATGGCGTACCCGGGCGACCTGGCGACCTGACTCGGCACGAGTGCCTTATTTACACCCTGCTGGCTTCCGGCGGCGGTAGTTGGCCGTTCAGGGATGGCGAGGTCCATGTGAGCGGCCGTGTTCGCCTCAATAGTCTGGATGGCATTCGGCGCGCCGTACTGCAAGACTTGGGAATCGCTTACTTGCCGGCCTGGATGATCGCCAAGGAGCTTCGGACCGGGCAGCTCGAAGCGTTATTAACCGAGCATGCGGCTGCGGGGACGGCCGTCAACGTCCTGTATTCGGCACAGCGGCTGCTCCCGAAGCGTGCCGCTGTGTTCATTGAATTTATTACGGAAGTGCTGGCCAATGTCCCCGGGCTCGATGGCAGGGCAGTGGCGTAGCGCCGACCGCTTGCTTGGGGCGATCCCCCCCCTCGCCGCCCGGCCTGACAAGTGTCGCCCACCAAGCGCGCGACCCGCGATTATCGGTGGCAAAGAGGATTTGACAGGCTGCAACTATTTACGTTAGGATTTACGTAAGTTCTTACATAAATGGGAAAGCCATGACCAATTTAAGCGATTACGGTTCATTGACGCTGGGCAGCCGCTTGCGGCGCCTGTCCGACCAACTTTACACCGGCGTCGACGCCAGCTACCGCGCGGCCGGGATCGAACTGTCGTCGCGTTGTTTTCCTTTGCTGTTTTTGCTGCGCGACAACGGTCCGACCTCGATCACGGTGCTCGCGGGGCAGATCGGCCAAACCCATCCGGTGGTGGTGCAGCTCGGCAACAAGCTGCTGGCCGATGGTCTGGTGACGGCCGGGGCGGACCCGAACGACGAGCGGCGCCGCCTGCTGGCGTTGTCGGAGCAGGGCGCGGCCTTGCTGACGCGCATGGCGCCCTTGTGGAAAGATGTGCTGGCGGCGGTCGACACCGCCACCGACAACGGCACCGGCGCTTTGCTGGGCATGCTGGAACGGATCGAGTCGGCCTTGCAGGCCACCCCGTTCGGCGAGCGGATCGCGGCCCGCAGGCGCGCGCGCGAAACGGCGCAAGTGGAGTTGATCGACTTCGCGCCACGCTACGCGGCCGACTTCAAGCGCTTGAACATCGAGTGGCTGGAGCGCTTTTTTTATGTCGAGGCGCTGGACGACGAAGTGCTGTCGAATCCGCAGCGCTCGATCCTGGACAAGGGCGGAATGATCTTCCTGGCCCTGCTCGACGGCCAGGTGGTCGGCACGTGCGCCTTGCTGCGGCCCGACGGCCAGCGTTTTGAATTATCGAAAATGGCGGTGACCGCGCAATGCCAGGGCCTGGGCGTGGGACGCCGCCTGCTCGCGCGCGCGCTGGACGCGTTCGAGGCCAGCGGCGCCAAGCTGCTGTTCCTCGAATCGAACAGCAAACTGACGCCGGCGCTGGCGCTGTACGAAAGCGTGGGCTTCGCGCACGCGACGCCGCCGGCCGAAGGCGCCCATTATCACCGCGCCAATGTCTACATGGAGTGGCGCGGCCGCACGGCGCTGGCGTCGAACTAGCCGGCCCGCACCATCCACATGCGCTGCGCGATCTTGCGGTGGGTGGCCGCTTGGCCGGCGTCCATACGCGTGAGCCGCTTCTTCGGCCGCGCTTGAGCGGCCTCGATGATCGCGCGCGCTTCTAGCGGCAGCGGCGTCACTTCACCCATCGCATCGACGCAAAAGTGCGGGCATCGCCCCGGCCCGGAACACCGGCATCGCCATGTCCCGCACACTTTCCCGGTTAACGTTTTTTCGCCCCGCGAACGCATTGGGCCGCGCTTTCGGCGGATGGCCGGCGCACGTAGTTTGCTAGGAGAAATGGATGTATATGCAATGCAAATATGATACTTTTATGTTGTTGACAATTAACTTTTAAAGCAGGTACTCTGCACCAACACGACGGACGCGACGTGTTGCAAGTTGTGGAAAGGCCCAGGCGCGGATCTAAAAAGCGCCGGGTATGGGGGCCGAAATCCGACGTATTTTGCTTATTCGTATTGCGTATTGCGATGCTGGCATTGGCCAGTTCCACGGATGGGCCTGCGTGCGGCGCAGCGTGCGCGCTGCGGTGCGCGGGCAATGCTGGATCACCCGGCCGCAGGCGCGCGCCATGGTTCGCGCCGGCTGTCTCTTCGGGTGATTCGCATCAAGTCATCTCACCTATATTTGTATTGGAGACGCACGAATGATTTCCCCGAAATTGATATCCAAACTGGCGCTATCGATCGCGCTGGCGTTCGCGGCCACCAGCGGCCAAGCCTATACCGTGTCCGGTAATCAGATTCTCGACGACGCCAACCGCCCCGTCGTATTGAAAGGCGCCAACTGGTTCGGTTTCGAAACCGGCGACGGCACGGTGCACGGCCTGTGGGCGCGCAATTGGAAAAGCATGCTCGACCAAATTCAGTCGAACGGTTTCAACGCCCTGCGCATTCCGCTGTGTCCAGCCTCGTTCCGCAGCGACGTAAAAACCAGCATCAACGCCTCGCTCAATCCGGACTTGGCCAATATGTCTAGCCGTCAGTGGCTCGACGTGTTCCTGGCCGAGGTCGACCGCCGTGGCATCTATATTTTGCTCGACCATCACCGTCCCGATTGCCAAAACATTTCCGAGTTATGGAACACGCCGGAGTATTCGGAAGAACAGTGGTTGGTCGACCTGGAATATTTGGCGCAGCGCTATTCGGGCTTGCGCCATCTGGTGGGGATCGATCTCAAAAACGAGCCGCACGGCCAAGCCAGCTGGGGTACCGGCAATCGCGCGACCGACTGGAATCTGGCGGCCGAACGGGCTTCGCAGCGCATTTTGAACGTCAATTCGAACGTGCTCATTTTCGTCGAAGGCATTTCCAGTAATCCGGGTGGTTGCCAAGGCGAATACGGCCATTTCTGGGGCGGTAATCTGGAGCCCTTGAACTGCACGCCCTTGAATATCCCGCGCAACAAGCTGGTGTTGTCGCCGCACGTCTACGGACCGGACGTGTTCGCCATGACCTATTTTAACGATCCTAATTTCCCCAATAATTTGCCGGCGATTTGGGAAGCGCAATGGGGTAAATTCTCCCAGGATTACGCGGTCGTGTTGGGCGAATTCGGCGGCCGCTACGGCCATGGTGGCGATCCGAAAGACAAGATCTGGCAAGACACCTTGGTTAACTACCTCAAGCAAAAAGGCATCATCAGCACGTTTTACTGGTCGCTCAATCCGAATAGCGGCGACACCGGTGGTATTTTGCAGGACGACTGGAACGCGGTCTGGCCCGACAAAATCGATCTGCTGAAAAACCTGTGGTCCGGCGCGCCGACACCAACACCTACGCCAACGCCAACGCCGACGCCTCCGCCACCAACGCCGACTCCGCCACCAACGCCGACTCCGCCACCGACGCCGACTCCGCCACCGACGCCGACGCCGACGCCGACGCCGACGCCGACCCCGACGCCTTCCATCACGACGGAGTTGAAAGTGACCTCCGACTGGTCGTCCGGATATTGCGTCGATGTGCAGGTGCATAATTCCGGCCCGTCGCAAGTCGAATGGCGGGTGCAGGTGCCGGTGCAAGGCACGGCCAACAATGTGTGGAACGCCAACTATACCCAAGGCGGCGGCGTGTTGACGGCATGGGGCCAGGGCTCGAATGTGTTCGTGCCGGCGTACGGCACGCAATCGTTCGGTTTTTGCGCCGTACGTTAAGCGCGACGGCATGGCAATAAAACCACAGTGCGAAAAAAAACACTGGCCGGTTTTTTCGCCATGCCGTAGGATTTCGGTTCGGTTTTCGATTAACTATTCACTCAGAAAGGAACGACCATGCCACGTACGGCTAGCAGCAAGTCACCACTTCACTAGCCCCGGGCATGTCTGCTCGGGGCGTCGGCCATAGCGCCGACCCCGAGCCGGTCGTTCCAATCCAGAACCCCGGCGAGGAGACTCGCCGGGGTTTTTGCATTCCGGGCAGGCATCCGTCCGCCCCGCGCATTCCCCGGCATAACAACCATTTGAAAGACCGTTATGCCCATCCATCAAACCTTGCGCAAGGGCTTAGTCCCGGTGCATATTTTCACCGATGATATCGAGCACGAGGCGATTCAGCAATTGCTCAATATCGCCAATCCGCCCATCGTTCATTCGCACGTGGCGGCCATGCCGGATGTTCACGCCGGCATCGGGGCCACCGTCGACAGCGTGATCCCGACCCTTGGCGCCATCATTCCGGCCGCCGTCGGCGTCGATATCGGCTGCGGCATGAACGCGGTGCGCACCACGCTCACCGCCAGTCAGCTGCCGGATAATCTGGCGCGCCTGCGCAGCGCCATCGAAGCGTCGATTCCGGTCGGCTTCGCGCACCACGAATGGAATAAGGTGCGCGGTTCGGCCCACGCGCGGGTGGGGCGGCCGCTATGAACATGGAACGCCATCGCATCAATTTGCCGGACCGCGACCTGTCCTATTTCAGCGAAGGCTCGACCTTGTTCGACGAGTATCTGGACGCGGTCGAATGGGCGCAGGATTACGCCTTGGTCAATCGCGCTGAAATGATGCGGCGCGTGCTCGAAGTGATGGCCCAGCAGCTGCCGCCGTTCAAGCTCGATGGCGAGGCGATCAACTGCCACCATAATTATGTGGCGCGCGAAACGCACGGCAACGAGCGGCTGTATATGACGCGCAAGGGCGCCATTTCGGCGCGCAAGGGCGAGGTGGGCATCATTCCCGGCAGCATGGGCGCGCGCAGTTACATCGTGCGCGGCAAGGGCAATCCGGATTCGTTTTGTTCCTGCTCGCACGGGGCGGGGCGCAAGATGAGCCGCAGCGAGGCCAAACGCCGGTTTAATCAATTCGACCTGGCCGAGCAAACCGAGGGCATCGAATGCCGCAAGGACGGTGGCGTGGTCGACGAGATTCCGGCCGCCTACAAGGATATCGACGCGGTGATGGCGCATCAAACCGATCTGGTCGAAGTGGTGCACACTCTGCGCCAAGTCGTCTGCGTGAAAGGATAAGCGATGAAAATCACGATCAAAGTGGCCAAGCCGCGCAATCGCTTTGTGGCGGCCGCGAAGATGCGGCGCGCGGGTCCGCACGAGACGGAGCTGTCGACGCGGCGCGCGCGCCGTACCGAAAAACATCAGCTGCATTTGATTATATCGGGACGAAAGCGGGGTGACGCCGACGACGTGTAAGCGCGCCGCTCCGCCGTCAACTCAAGAGCGTCGGCACATAACTCAATGCGTCGTCCAATAGCGTTTGGCGAGGCACCCCGGCCTTGGCCCGAAGCAGCAGCCCTTGCATCAGGTCGATCAATGCACGCGCGCGCGCCTTGGCCGGAAGCGTCGCCGATAAGCGCCCCGCGCTTATTCCGCTTGAAATTTCGCGGCCAGGGCTTCGGCGCTCGCCGCCAGCCCGAGCGCGACATACGCGCCGATTTCGTTGACGCGTTCGGATTGTCCGAGCACGGCGGCGGCCATCATGCGGCCGTTGCGCCGCGCTCCTGTGGCGTTATCGACCGTGGCCGTGCAAAAGGCGGTGACGGCCCGGCCGATGTCGGCTTCCCATAAAAACGCCAGCGGCATCGGTCCGCCATAAGCTTCGGCGTAACGCTGGACCGTCTTCCCGCGCGGGAAGCGCGCCATTTAAGCGCGCGCGTCTGCTGGTCAAGGTGGGGCTGGGCGACCATGTGCCCGCTTTCGACGCGGCGCTGGCCGGGCTTGCCAAATAAATCAACGCTTTTTGTTCGTCGCCCTTCATGCGTGCCGGCGCTCCGACGCGTATATAAGACTTGCAAATGCAAATGATAGTGATTATCATTTGCATTTATCTGATTGGTTAAACCTTAATTTTAACTATCTATCACCAGCGATACACGCGCTGGGCAAGCGAGGGAGCGGACATGCGGCAGGAACAGTTTTACGGAGTGACCATCGGCGCCGAGGGCCGATATGCGGCGCGGCCGGCGCAATATGTCGTGCCGGCGGGCCGGCCGACCATAGTGTCGCGCCACCGGCGCGCGCGCCGCCCGGAGCATATCGGCGCCATCCGGCCAGTCTCCGCCTCGGCCCCGGCTCCGGCCCCGGCCGGCATGGAGGTGCGAGGTGGGTGACCAACTGCCGCCCGGCGCGGCCATCGAGCTGGTATCGCCGGCCCAGCGCAGCCTGTGGTTCCTGACCCAACTGACGCAAACCGCGCAGCGCCTGCACATCCGCGTCGAGCTGCGCTGGCCCAAGCCGGCGGACCGCGCGTTGATCGCCTATGGTTTAAGCGCGCTGCAAGCGCGCCATCCGATCCTGCAAACCACCTTCCATCGCCGGGTGTGGGGCGATATCGAACAACGCCTGCGCAGCGCCGCGCCCTTGCTGCTCGAACGCGGCGGCGACTACGCCGGCTGGGCCGCCCATCAGGACTTCGATCTCGAACGGCAGCCGGGCTTGAAGGCGTGGCTGGACGGCTCGACCCTGGTGATGGCCGTGCACCGCATGGTGGCCGACGTGGCCTCGGCCGCGACCTTGGCCGACGAATTTTTGCGCAGCATGGCGGGCGAGCCGCTGCCGGCGCTCGGTCCGCGCGCCTTTCACCAGCACGCCCGCGGCCAATTGTCGCAATTGAGCGCCGGCGCGCTGGCGCCGCAGCACGCCTACTGGATGGCCAAGCTGGCCGATGGGTCGCCGTCGCTGGCGATGGCGACCGACCGTTCACGCACGGCGGCGCGCACCTATGCCGACGCGCAGGTGGATGGCGAACTCGATGCGCCGCTGGCCGACGCGCTGCGCCACTTTTGCGCGCGCCACGATGTCCGTCCCGAGCAGGTGCTGCGCGCAGCCTACGCCGTGCTGCTGTACCGGCACGCCGCGCAAGCGAATCTGCGCATGGCCACGCTGGATGCGGGGCGGCCTGACGGGCGGGATGGCGTGGTCGGGCCGTTCGAGAATGTGCAGGTGTCGAGCCTGAGCCTGGCCAGCGGCATGCGCTTCGCCGAGCTGCTGCGCGCCGTGCGCGAAGAGGACGCGGCCAATCTGGAACACGCCGCGCTGCCGTTCGACAGTTTGCTGGAGCGGCTCAACGCCGACGGCTTCCAGAAGCACGAACTGCCGTTCCAGGTCGCCTTCGTGTGGCGCGATCGGAACGGGGCGCCGCCGGCGCGGCCGGGTGTCGATGTACGCATCGTCGAGGACCAGGCGCTGCGCGTCGACTTGCTGCTGCGCGTGAGCGAGCGCGCCGATGGCCGCCACGCGCTGACGTTGGCGTATGCCGCCGCGCTGTTCGACGCGCGCACCGCGACCGCGCTGATGGAACGTTTGCTGGTGCTGCTGGCGCAGGCGTTGGCCGCGCCGCAACGCCGTCTCGATCAGCTGCAACTGGTCGATGCGCAAGCGCTGGCGCGTCTGAGCGCGCCATGGCCGGGCGCCGACTACGCGCCGGTGCCGGTGCATCAGCTGATGGAGCGTCAGCTGGCGCTGCGCGGCGACGGCGACGCGCTGGTGTGCGGCGGCGACACCCTCAGCCACGCGGCCATGCACGCGGCGGCCAACCGGCTGGCGCATCATCTGATCTCGATCGGGGTGGGCGCGGAATCTCGCGTCGGCGTGGCGCTCGAACGTGGCGTCGATATGATCGTCGCCCTGCTGGCGGTGTTCAAGGCCGGCGGCGCGCTAGTGCCGATCGACCCGGCTTATCCGCGCGAACGCATCGCCTACATCCTCGACGACGCGGCCGTGTCTTGCATGCTGACCCATAGCGCGCTGCGCGAGCGGCTGCCCGCGCCGGCGCACGGCGTCACCATCTTGACCGACACGCTTGATCTCGCGCATTTGCCGGACGGCGCGCCCGGGTTGCCGGTGTCGCCGCAGCAGATGGCGTACATCATCTACACCTCCGGCTCGACCGGCCGGCCCAAGGGCGTGGCCGTCGCGCACGGCCCCTTGTCGCTGCATTGCCAAGCCACGGCCGAGCTGTACGAGATGAGCGCGGCCTCGCGCGAGCTGCATTTTTTATCGATCAGCTTCGACGGCGCGCATGAGCGCTGGATCGTGCCGCTGATCGTTGGCGGCTGCGTGGTGCTGCGCGGCGCGGCGTTGTGGAGCGCCGCCGAAACCCAGGCCGCCATGCGCGTCCACCGCGTCAACAACGCCGGTTTCCCCACCAGCTACGTACAGCAGCTAGCCGAATGGGCCGAGGGCCGCGACGACGCCGCGCCTTTGCGCTTGCTCTCCTTCGGCGGCGAGGGCATGCCGCGCGCGACCTTCGAACAGCTCAAGCGCACGCTGGCGCCGGACTGCCTGATCAACGGCTACGGCCCGACCGAAACGGTGATCTCGCCGCTGGTGTGGAAGACCACCGCAGATGCCAGCTTCGACGGCGCCTACGCGCCGATCGGGCGCGCCGTCGGGCCGCGCCGGGCCTATGTGCTCGACGCCGACCTCAATCCGGTGCCGCCCGGCGTGGCCGGCGAGCTGCACATCGGCGGCGCCTGCCTGGCGCGCGGCTATCACGGCCAGCCGGGCGCCAGCGCCGAGCGTTTCATTCCGGACCCGTTCGCGGCCGACGGCGGGCGTATGTACCGCACCGGCGATCAGGTGCGCTGGCGCGCCGATGGCCTGATCGAGTATCTGGGCCGGCTCGATCATCAAGTCAAGGTACGCGGGTTTCGCATCGAACCGGGCGAGATCGAGGCGGCGCTCGGCAAACTCGCGTCGGTGCGCGAGGCGGTGGTGGTGCTGCATCCCACCGCGCAAGGCGCCAAGCTGGTGGCGTACGCGGTGACCGACCCAGGCGCGCGGGTCGACGGCGCCGTCTTGCGCCAGCGCCTGGCGGCCACGCTGCCCGATTACATGCTGCCGGCGGTCGTGGTCGTGCTCGACCAATTGCCGCTCACGCCGAACGGAAAAATCGACCGCAAGGCGCTGCCTTTGCCGGCGCAGGAAAGGCGCGACGTGGTGGCTCCGTCAACGCAGCTGGAACGCCAACTGGTGGCGATCTGGCAGGAAGTGCTCCAGCAGCCGCTGGGCGTCACCGATAATTTTTTCGAGCTGGGCGGCGATTCGCTCAGCGCCCTGCGCGTGCTGGCCAAACTCGACGCGCTGTTGCCCGACCATGGCCTGGGCATCGTCGCGCTATTCAATCATCCCGATATCGCCGGCCTGGCGCGGGTCTTGAGCGAGCGCGATGCGGCCGGCGACGAGGTGGTTTGCCTGCGCTCGGGCGGCGACAAGCCGATGCTGTACTGCTTCCCGGGCCTGCTGGTCAGCACCCTGGAATACGCGCGGCTGGTGAATTACCTCGGCCCGGATCAACCGGCGACGGGCTTCATCTGCCATTCGCTGGCCGGCGACGGCGAGCCCTTGTCCGTGGCCGCGCTGGCGGCGCGTTACGCCGACCATATTCGCAGCCACAGCGCCGGCCAGCCGGTGATGCTGCTGGGCTGGTCGTGGGGCGGGATTCTGGCCTACGAAGCGGCGCGCCTGTTGGGCGACAGCGTCGATGTGCGCATGGTCGGCATGCTCGACGTTTGCGCGCTCGACGCGGAATTCGCCATCGGCGGCGAAAAGCCGCTGGAGGCGGGCTTGCGCCGGCGCCTGCAAAACGAGGTCGACGCCTGGCTGCTGGCGAGCGCCATGCGCGAGCGCTGGCTGCGACTACTGGCGCGCATGGACGCCACCGTCTACACCCAGTTTCTCCATTACGTGAACAACAGCCCGGAAACCCTGCCGCTCGACGGCCCCGCCATCGGCAGCCGGGAGCATATTTTCTGGACCCTGATGGAAAACGCGCTGGTGTTCCGCGATTACCACATGGCGCCGCTGGACTGCCGCATCCACGCCTGGATCGCGGAAGACTCGCTGCTGCGCGGGATGAACGTGATCGACTGGCGCCGGCATTCGAGCCGGGTCGAGCGGGTCCACCCCATCCCCGGCAGCACGCATTTGAGCATCATCGCCGACCCGCAGTTTCACCTGAGCTTCGCGCAAAGCGTCGAGCGGGCGATGGCGGCGTAGGCGCGACCATCTTCACATCATAGAAAAAGGTTTTACCCGATGCGACATCAGTTTAACAAGCAGGCCGGCCAACCCTTGGCGCGCGCCGTAGCCGGTGCCCTGCTGCTGCTGCTGGGCGGCTGCCACGCGCGCGCGGCCGTGGCCGACGCGGAGCCGCCGGCCGAAGCCACCCTGGCCACCATCGACGTGCAGGGCCAGGCCGACGGCATCGCCAAACGCGGCGGCGTCGGCGGCAAGAGCGAAGCGGCCCTGATCGAGGTGCCGCAATCGATCTCGGTGCTCAACCGCGAACGCCTGGACCAACAGCGCGCGCCCGGCGTCGCGCAAGCGCTGCGCTACACGGCCGGCATGCAAGTGGAAAGCTACGGCGTGGACCCGCGCTTCGACCAGTATATGATCCGGGGCTTCGAGTCCGGCTCGAACGGCATTTTCCGCGACGGCTTGAACCTGCCCACGCGCGGTTTCGCCGGCTTCACGCTGGAGCCGTATGGGCTGGAAAGCCTGGAAGTCTTGCGCGGCCCCAGCTCGGTCCTGTACGGCCAGGCCGAAGTGGGCGGCATGGTCAATGCCGTCAGCAAGCGTCCGCCCGCGTCCCGCCTGGGCGAGATCGAAGTGAGTTACGGCAGCCATGCGCGCAAGCAGATCGCCGCCGACATCGGCGGCCCGCTCGACGAGCGCGGCGTGTGGCGCTACCGCGTGACGATGCTGGGACGCGAAGCGCGGGGCGCGGTCGATTACACCAGCGACAACCGCCAGTACTTCGCGCCGGCGCTGACCTGGCAGCCCGACGCGGACACCTCGCTCACGCTGCTGGCCTACCTGCAAAACGACAATGTGCCGCCCAATTTTTATCTGCCGGCGGTGGGCACCAAGCAGCCCGGCCCGTTCGGCGTCATTCCGTCCACCCGCTTCGTCGGCGAGCCGGGGCTGGACCACTTCAAAACGGAACAGCGCAGCGTGGGTTACGAGTTCGAAAAACACGTTTCCCCGTCCTGGACGGTGCGCCAGAAGCTGCGCTTGGCCACCGAGAAGGTCGATTACCACAGCCTGTATATGACGGCGCTGGAACAGGATGCGCGCACCATCGAGCGCGCCAACTTCCTGGTGCGGCAAAAGGCGCGCGTGTTCTCGGCCGACCAGAACGTGGAGTGGATCGGCCGCTCCGGCGGGCTGGAAAACACCCTGGTGGCCGGCATCGACTACAGCCGCGCCGTGCAGGACGGGCGGAGTTATTACGCCGACGCGCCCACGCTGGACGTGATCGCGCCGGTCTACGGCCAGCCGGTGGGCGCGCCCGATCTGTACGAGGACAAGCGCAGCACCCTGAGCCAGACCGGTGTCTATCTTCAAAACCAGCTGAAGTTCGACGGCCGGTATGTGGTCACGGCCGGTGTGCGGCGCGACCGCAGCCGCACCCGCGACGACGACCGTTTCAATGGCACGCAGGGCCGCCAGGAAGACCAGGCCAACACGGGGCGCTTCGGCTTGACCTGGCTGGGGCCGAACGGCCTGTCGCCGTATGGGAGTTACGCCACCTCGTTCCGGCCCTTGCTGGGCCAGCGTTTCGACGGCCGCGATTTCGTGCCCGAACAAGGGCGCCAGACCGAGCTGGGGCTCAAGTGGGCGCCGCCGAATCGGCCGCTTTTGTTGACGGCCGCGCTGTTCGATCTCCACAAGAGCAACGTGCTGACCGCCGATCCTGAGCATATCGGCATCGGCGCCCAGATCCAGCGCGGCGCGGTACGGGTGCGCGGCGTGGAGCTGGAGGCCGACGCGCAGCTGGGCAAGGATTGGAAGGTCAACGCTTCCTTCACGGGACTGGACGCCAAAATCACCCGTAACAACGACGGCAACGAAGGCAATCGGCCGTCGCTGGTGCCGCGCGTGAATCTGGCCGGTTGGGCCGAACGCGCCTTGGGCGGCGGCTGGCGCGCCGGCGCCGGCGTGCGCCGCATCGGCACCTTTTACAGCGACGACGCCAACACCGGCGAGGACGGCGGCGTCACGCTGGGCGACGCGATGCTGGGCTACCGCCAGGGGCGTTGGGATGTGGCGCTCAACGTCAGCAATCTGAGCGACAAAATCTATCTGGGCAACTGCGCCAGCGACGGCACCTGCAATTACGCCGCGCGCCGCCAGGCCCAACTCACGGCCCGCTACGTCTGGTAAGGCCGGCCATTTCACCACACGACTGATTTCAGAAGGATCTCGCATGAACGACATCACCCATTCCGCGCCTTTCCGCAGCGCGAGCCTGTCCGGCCAGGCGCTCGAGGCGCGCCTGAGCGGCGACGCGCTGACCGTGACCCGCAACGGCCAAACGGTGCTGCGACTGAGCGTGGACTGCGGCGCCGAATGCTGGCTGGCGCGCCAAGCGGGCCTGGCGCAACCGCCCGCGCTGCTGCGCCAGGCTTTGCTGGCCGCGCTGGAAACGCTGAGCGCCACCGATGCCGCGCTGGCCACGCTGCGCCTGCACGCCGGCGAGTGGCCGGAACTGAAGGCCGAACTGCTGCACGGCGGGATCGCGCGCGAAGCCGGTCCCGCACTGACGGTGTCGCCGTCCATGTTGTGGCAACTGCCGCAGCTCTGGCTGCCGCGGGCGCCGGCGGTCTACCCGCAGCAGCATGTGCGCACGGGCGAACGCTGGCATCCGCTGCGCCCGGCCAAGCCGCACGGATATGTATACGAGCGCTTCATCCCCTGGCTGGGCCAAAGTTTCGCCTTGCGCGTGGCCAGCGTCGAGCAGGACTTGAACACCATGCACAAGTGGATGAACGATCCGCGCGTGGCCCGGTTTTTCCAGGAGGAGGGCGACCTCGATTATCAGCGCGCCTATCTGGGCGGCCGCCTGGCCGATCCGCACATGCTGCCGCTGATCGCCGAATTCGACCGGGTGCCGTTCGGCTATATGGAAGTGTATTGGGCGCAGGAGAACCGGCTCGGTCCCTACTACGCGGCCGACGACTACGACCGCGGCTGGCATGTGCTGGTGGGCGAGCAGGCGTATTCGGGCGGGCGCTTCATCAGCGCCTGGCTGCCTTCGCTGATGCATTACATGTTCCTGGACGAGCCGCGCACCCAGCGCATCGTCGGCGAACCGGCCGCCAGCCACCAGCGCCAGGTGCGCAACCTGGAGCGTTCCGGTTTCGCCGCGCTCAAGGACTTCGATTTCCCGCACAAGCGCGCGACCCTGGTGATGCTGATGCGCGAAAAATTCTTTAGCAATCGCTTGTGGCATCCCAGCCCGAAGGCGTGATCCGGCAACGTCACGCCCCATTCCATCGTCGCACAGAGAAGGAACCTCCATGTACGCTGAACCACATACCTACGACATCGTCGGCGTCGGCTTCGGCCCGTCCAATTTGGCGCTGTCGATCGCGCTCGACGAAATCCTGCGCAACGGCGCGCGCGCGCTGTCGCATTGCTTCATCGAGCGCCAGCCCCGTTTTACCTGGCACGGCGATATGCTCTTGTCCGGCACCGATATGCAGATCTCCTTTTTGAAGGACCTGGTGTCGCTGCGCGATCCCACCAGCCCGTACTCGTTCGTGAACTATCTGCGCCAGCACAATCGGCTGGAAGCGTTCATCAACCAGAAGACCTTCTTCCCCAGCCGGATCGAGTTCAACGACTATCTGCGCTGGACCGCCGGCCACTTCGAGGCGCATTGCCGCTACGGCGAAAGTGTGACCCGCGTGGTGCCCGAATACCAGGGCCGCGAGGTGGTCGCCTTGCAAGTGCATTCGGCCGACGCGGCCGGGCGCGAACGCCAGCGCCGTACCCGCAGCCTGGTGTTCGCGCCGGGCGGGCGGCCCTTCATGCCGGCCTGCTTCGCCGAACAGAACGACGCCCGTATCCTGCATTCCTCGCGCTACCTGGGCGCGATCGCGCGCGCGCCGCTCGATGCCGGTGGCGCTCACCGGCTGGCGGTGGTGGGCGGCGGCCAAAGCGCGGCCGAGATCTTCCTTGATCTGGTGACGCGTTATCCGAACGCCAAAGTGGATCTGATCCTGCGCGGCTCCACCCTCAAGCCGTCCGAGGACGGCCCGTCGATCAACCACATCTTCGACCCGGATTACACCGACTTCTTCTTCGGCCAGCCCTTGCAGGTGCGTCAATCCCTGCTGGCCGAATTCCGCCATACGAATTACGCGGTGGTGGACGGCGATTTGATCGAACGGATCAGCGCCATGCTGTATGCGCAGCGGGTCGATGGCAGCGAGCGGATCAGGGTGTTGAGCGCGTGCGCGGTGGAACAGGTGCGTTGTGACGAACATGGCGTGACGCTGGATCTGGTGCAGGGCGCGCAGCAGCGCCAGCAGGTTCGTTACCAGCGCGTGGTGACGGCCACCGGCTATGTGCGCGACACCAGCCGCGCCCTGCTGGCCGAACTCGAACATGAGCTGGACGGCTTCAACATCGGGCGCCACTATCAGCTCACCACGCCGGGCCATATGCAGGTGCCGATTTTCGTGCAGGGCTCCTCCGAGACCACGCACGGCTTGTCGGACACACTGCTGTCGGTGCTGGCGGTGCGCTCGCACGAAATCGCGCTGGCGCTGGTCGACAAGCTGGCGGCCAAGGCCACCCGCCACGCGCACGCCGCCGTGATGGAGGCGGTGGAATGAGTGTCGTGAGCGCCGCCTTGCCGGACATGGAGTCCCCGCATTTGAAGCGGCTGTTGTTGACGCTGGCCCTGCCGGCGGTGATCGGCCTGTCGGCCAACGCCATGCACCAACTGGCCAACGCTTTTTTCGTGAGCCGTTTGGGCACCCACGCCATCGCCGCCATCAGCATCTGCTTCCCGCTGCTGATCGTGTTCGGCGCGATCGGCGAGGGCGCCGGGGTGGGGGTGGCCAGCAGCGTGGCGCGCATGCTGGGCGCCGGCGAGGAGCGCCAGGCCAGCCGCACCGCCAGCACCGTCATGGTGTTGCTGGGCCTGGCCGGCTGCGCGCTGGCGGCCGCGCTGCTGCCGTTGCTGCCGTGGTTGTTGTCGGCCCTGGGCACCACGCCGGACGCCATGCCCGCGTCGACCGCCTACGCCACCATTTTCTGCTACAGCGCGCCCTTGATCCTGTTGCAGATGCTGTGCGACTTCATCGCCATGTCCGAGGGGAACACGCGCTTTAGCATGTGGACCCTGATCGGCTCCTTCGCGCTGAACGTGATCCTCGATCCGATCCTGATTTTCCACTTTCAAATGGGCGTGGCCGGCGCGGCCTGGGCCAC
>JAYVUV010000421.1:0-14497 GCA_043787615.1 Janthinobacterium sp.
GCCGGCGTTAGACGCCGTGATCGCCCGACTGACCGCGTTGGCCCATGACCATGCGGCCTTGCCGATGCTCTCGCGCACGCACGGCCAACCAGCCAGCCCGACCACACTCGGCAAAGAAATGGCCAACGTCGTGGCACGTCTGCGACGGGCCACGCAACGCATCGCAGCAGTCGAGATACTCGGCAAGATGAACGGTGCGGTGGGCAACTACAATGCCCATCTATCGGCCTATCCCGACTTCGACTGGCCGGCGTTTTCCAAGGCCGTCATCGAACAACGCCTGGGCCTGGCGTTCAATCCCTACACCATCCAGATCGAGCCGCACGATTACATGGCCGAGCTGTTCGACGCCTTCGCGCGCGCCAACACCATCTTGCTCGACCTGAACCGCGACATCTGGAGCTACGTTTCGCTGGGTTACTTCAAGCAAAAGACCAAGGCCGGCGAAATCGGTTCCTCGACCATGCCGCACAAGGTCAACCCGATCGACTTTGAAAATTCGGAGGGCAATCTGGGCCTGGCCAACGCGGTCTTGAAGCATTTGTCGGAAAAGTTGCCGGTGTCGCGCATGCAGCGCGATTTGACCGACTCGACCGTGCTGCGCAATATCGGCGTCGCCCTGGGTTACACCCTGCTCGCTTACGACAGTTGCCTGCGCGGCTTGAACAAGCTGGAAGTCAATCCAGCCCGCCTGCGACAAGACCTGGACGCGACCTGGGAAGTGCTGGCCGAGCCGGTGCAAACCGTGATGCGCCGCTACGGCATCGACAACCCTTACGAGCAACTCAAGGAATTGACGCGCGGCAAAGGCATTTCCAAGGAGGCGCTGCGCGAGTTCATCACCGCATTGGCGATCCCGCAAGAAGCCAGGGACTTGTTGCTGGCGATGACGCCGTCGAACTACATCGGCATCGCCGCCGAGCTGGCGCGCGCCATTTAAACACCGGCACGCGCCCGGCCGCGTGCCGACAGCGAGCCAGCGTCAGCGGGCTTTGCTTTTCTTTGTTAATATTAGTTCTAATACGTACTAATTCCAAGGAAGCCGATGCAACGCTACACCAAAACCGCGATGGCGCTCCACTGGTCGATCGCCCTGCTGATCGTCTGCGCCTTCACGCTGGGCTTGGTTATGACCGACATCCCCGGCTTCACGCCGGCCAAGTTGAAATACTATTCTTGGCACAAATGGATGGGCGTGACCGTGCTGGGCCTGGCTTGCGCGCGCGTGCTGTGGCGCCGCTTTCACCGGCCGCCGCCGGCCGCCGCCATGCCGGCCTGGCAGCACCGCGCCGCCGACGCCACCCACATCTTGCTGTACCTCTTGATTTTCGCGGTGCCCGTGTCCGGTTATCTGTACACCTTGGCGGCCGGGGTGCCGGTGGTCTACCTGGGCTTGTTCCAACTGCCCGTGTTCATGGAGCCGAACCCCGAGCTCAAGCCCATCCTGAAAAACATCCATTACGTGCTCAACCTCGTGATGGCGGCCGCCGTGGCGGCGCATGCCCTGGCGGCGCTGAAACACCATTTCATCGACCGCGACGATGTCTTGAAACGCATGCTGCCCTTCGGCCGCCGCTGATCCTGTCCCACGGCGCCCGCCGCGGCGCCGCGCTTCACCTTACCTTGAGGAGTTGTTCCATGAAAGTCACCCAACGCGCCGTCCTGGTTTCCCTGCTCGGCTTGTCGCTGGCCGCCAGCGCCGCCGCGCTCAAGACCGACACCGCCGCCAGCAGCGTCTCGGCCGTGTTTAAACAAATGAACGTGCCGGTCGAATCGAAGTTCAAAAAATTCACCATCGTGATCGACTACAACCCGGCCGCGCCGGACACGGCCAAGGCCAACGTCGAAATCGATACCGCGAGCCTGGACTTGGGCGAGGCCGACATGAACAAGGAAGTGGCCAAAAAAGAATGGTTCAATTCGGCGCAATTTCCGAAGGCGACTTTCATCTCCAGCGCCATCAAGGCGGCGGGCGCCGGCAAACTCAACGTCACTGGCAAGCTCACCATCAAGGGTAAAAGCACCGATGTCAACTTCCCGATCAGCGTCAAGACCGAGGGCGGCAAACAAGTGTTCGACGGCGCCCTGCCGATCAAGCGCCTGAGCTACAACATCGGCGAAGGCGAATGGAAAGACACCGGCATGGTCGCCGACGAAGTCACGATCAAGTTTCACGTGGCGGCGCAGTAAGCGTGCGCCGCGTTTTTAGCGTCACCACTTTTCACCCCGGGATTACAATGAAAATGACACACATGCTGGTGGCCCTGCTGGCCGCCGCGGGCGGTTCCGCCATGGCCGCCGACAGCTACACGATCGAGCCGACCCACACCTATCCGAGCTTCGAGGCCGACCACATGGGCCTGTCGGTCTGGCGCGGCAAATTCACCAAGACCAGCGGCACCGTGGTGCTCGACCGCGCCGCCAAGACCGGCTCGCTCGATATCGCCATCGACGCCAATTCGATCGATTTCGGTTTCGACAAAATGAATACCCACGCCAAATCGGCCGACATGTTCAATGTCGAGAAATTCCCGACCATCACCTACAAGGCGACCTCGTTCAAATTCGACGGCGACAAGCCGGTGGCCGTGAACGGCGAGCTGACCCTGCTGGGCGTGACCAAGCCGGTGGTACTGACACTGAATAAATTCAAGTGCATCATGCACCCGCGCCTGAAACGCGAAGTGTGCGGCGCCGACGCCTCGGCCGAATTCAAGCGCACCGATTTCGGCTTGAACTACGCCACCCCGGCCTTCGCGCCCGAAGTGAAACTGGCGATCCAGGTCGAGGCCATCAAGGCCGACGCCGCCAAAGCGGAATAAGTTCCGGCACCCGCTTCCAATACAGCCCCGCCCGGTTCACCGCGGCGGGGTTTTTTTATTGCGCCGTGGCGCGCGCGGCGGCGCCGCATTCGAGCGCGCGCAACATCGCTTGCAAGCCCCCGATGGCGCTGCGGAACGGCGCGTCCGAATGGGCCGCGCGCGCCAGCACATAGCCGCCCTGCAAGGTGGCCAGGATGGTTTCAGCGGTCAGTTCAGGGTTCAGACTGACCGGCAATTCGCCCTTGGCCACCCCGTCCACCAGCACCGCGGCCAATAAGCGGCGCACGCCCTCGAAGGCCTGGGCCAGCTGAACCCGCAACATCTCGGTGTCGATGATGTCGGGATCGTGCGCCAGCCTGCCGATCTGGCAACCGCGCAAGATGTCGCGCTCGCGCGCCAGGAAGGCGTCGATCTTGGCCAGCGCCGTGCCCGGCACCGACAATTGCAGGGCCGCCTGGGCTTGCAAATTGTCGGCGCTACGCCCGATCGCGTCGCGCGCCAGCTCGGCCTTGCCGGTGAAATGGTGGTACATGCTGCCCTGGCCGACATCGGCGTGACGCAGAATGGCTTTCGGACTCATGCCGACATAACCGCGCTCCCACAGGAGTTCCATGGTGCTGACGATCAAGGCCTCCTTGGTGCTGGATTCTTTTTTATTCATGCCGCCATCATACCATTACATACCAGTAGGTCTGGAACAATTTGTGTCCCATATCTGACGCCTTGGCCTATTTTTTTTAACAAAAAATCGAATTATTGCAACATCTGTTATCAAATTTTTCACGCGCAACATTACTTTCCCACCCATTGACATTTTTACCAAATTTACCTACAGTGCGCTTAGGCGATAATTGTACATACTAGTATGTTTGATCGTCTTTTTGTAATTTTATGACAAGGAAAACACCATGCATGCGCGTCACATCAGTTTCCTCGACACCACCCTGCGCGACGGTGAGCAAGCTCCCGGCAACGCCATGACCCCCGCTCAAAAACTGACCCTGGCCTTGATGCTGGAAGATGCCGGCGTCGACTGCATCGAGACCGGTTTCCCGGCCTCCTCGCCGGCCGACTTCCTGGCCACCCAGATGATTTGCGCCAAGTTGACCAAGGCCAGCTTCGCCACCTTTTCGCGCGCCCTGGCCAAGGACGTCGCCATCGCCATCGAAGCCGGCGGCACCGGCGAGCGCCACCTGGTGATGCTGGTCGCCACCGGCAGCGACTTGCACCTGAAAAACAAACGCAATATCAGCCGCGAGCAAGGCTTGGCCGAGGTCACCGAGGCGGTGGCCTATGCGCGCGCGCGCGGGGTGCGCAATATCGCGGTCGGCATCGAGGACGCCAGCCGCGGCAGCTTCGACTATATGGAAAGCCTGGCCCGCTGCGCGGTGCGGGCCGGCGCCAACCAAATCATCCTGGCCGACACCACCGGGTATGCCACGCCGCGCTCGTTCTTCGAATTGATCAGCAACGTGCGGCGCTGGGTCGGCCCGGACATCAAGATTTCCACCCATTGCCACAACGATTTGGGCTTCGGCGTGGCCAACGCCGTGGCCGGCATCGAGGCCGGCGCCGACGAGGTGCAAGCGACCCTGGGCGGCATCGGCGAGCGGGCCGGCAACACGTCGCTCGAGCAAATCGTCGCCTTCCTGAACTACAAGCAAGACGAATACGGCGTGCGCACCGGCATCGCGCTCGACAAGCTGTACGCCGCCTATACCACCCTGCGCGCCACCATCGGCCTGGAAGAGCCGCGCACCCAGCCCATCTTCGGCAAGTACGCCTTCAGCACGGCGGCCGGGATCCACCAGCAAGGCATCTTGAACGATCCCGACACCTACGAATACGTGAAGCCGGGCGACGTCGGGCGCGAACGCCAATTGCTGGTGGCGCGCCACTCGGGCCGGGCCGTGCTGCGCCACGTGCTGCAAGACATGGCGCTGGCCCTAAGCGAAAACGAGGTCGACCAGCTGTATCAAAAACTCATCGCCGGCAAGGACGACAGCGCCTACGAAGACATGGCCGCCCTGAGCCGGCGCATCCGCGCCGAATACCGGGCCGAATTGACGCCGGAGGGCGCATGAAGCCGGCCCTGCTGGTCCTCGACCTGATCAACGACCTGGTGCATGAAGACGGCAGCGTCGGGCGCGACGGCTTTTACGCGCACGCGCGCGAGCGTGGCGTGCTCGAGCACACCGCGCAAGCCATCGCCCATTGCCGCGCCACCGGCGTGCCGGTGGTGTATGTGGTGGTCGGGTTCACGCCCGGCTACCCGGAGTGGAGCGCGCGCTCGACCCTGTTTCGCCACGTGAAGGAAAAACGCCAGGTGCTGCTGGGCACCTGGGCCACGGAGGTGCACGCGGCCCTGCGCCCCCTGCCGGGCGAGCCGGTGGTGGTGAAGAACCGCATCGATCCCTTCTACAACACCAATCTGGACACGGTGCTGCGCGCGATGGAGGTCGATACCCTGTACGTGGCGGGCGTGTCGACCGAATTCGTGGTGCTGGCCACCGCCATGAGCGGGCACGACCGGGGCTACGCGGTGCGCGTGCTGGACGAATGCGTGTCCTCGATCGACCAGCACAGCCACGACTGCGCCATGGCCGTGATTGAAAAGGTGGCCGCCATCAGCGGCCTGGAACAATTGACGATGGAAACGGTGGCCGCATGACCCCCTTTTTTACCTTTAGCGACGCCGAGCGCGCGCAATTGAGCGCCCTGTTCGGCGCGATCGGCCTGTCGCCCTACACCGATTACCCGGCCTTCAAGCGCCGGGTGGCGGACCGGATCGCGGACGGCGCCCTGCCGGCCTTCTTTATCCAATTATGCGACCGCATCGCCGCCGAGCGGGCCGAGGGCAGGCGCATCCAGGTGCTCAAGAATTGCCCGGTCGACCGCGACTTGCCCGAGCTGAGCCTGGAAGAACCGCTGGCCGACAAATACCGCGCCAAACGCAGCTTCGTGGGCGAAACTTTTCTCGAAGCCTTCGCCCATGTGCTGGGCAATCCGCTGCTGGCCTACCAAACCCGCAGCAACGGCGACTTCTTCACCGACGTGGTGTCGATCAAACGCTTCCAGGGCAAGCGCACCGGTTTCACCGATGGCGACCTGATCTATCACAACGACCGCACCTGCCACGCGGTGCGGGCAGACTTCATCACCTTGCTGGGCTTGCGCTGCCCGACCGACGACCTGGTCTACACCACCTATGTGGACGGGGCCGACATCCTGGCCCAGTTGCGCCCCGAGCATCGCCAGGCGCTGGAACAACACTGGTATGCCACCGAGGTGGACGACATGACGCGCGAGAGCAACCCCGACTGGAACCGCTCGGACGCCCACGCCATCGTGCTGGCCGACCAGAGCCTGCGCTTCCAGGACACCTTGACCAAGCCGGTCAAGGGCGCGCCGCCGCTCGCGCTCGAGGCCTTGCTCGAATTTAAGGACGCCATCACCAAATCGACCAAACACCGGCACCGCCTGGAAAACGGCGACTTGCTGCTGTTCGCCAATCAACACGGTTTGCACAACCGCGAAAGGATAGAAGTGAACCATCCCAACGACACCGCCAAACGCTGGCTGCTCAAGACCTACAGTTTCAAGGACCGCGCCAGCGCCGACGCCCATGCCGCCTATTGGGCCGATGGCGTCTACGGCAACGCCCACGACGGCCGGGCGGCGGCATGAACCGGCCCGCTTACGATCTGTCCGGCCTGCCCGTGCTGCTGCGCGAAAACCTGGAAGGCGTGTTGTCCAGCGCCCCGATCGCCTTCGAGCCGCACGGCGGCGGCGCGCGCGCCCAAGCCGAGGTGCACTGGCTGTTCAAGCCGGAAGAGGCGCACGGCTCGGCCGCCGCGCTGATCCGTTACCTGCCGGGCGGGCGCGCGCCGCGCCACCGTCACAGCAGCTTCGAGCTGATCTACATGCTCGAAGGCGAGATGGTCACCAGCCAGGGCGTCGTCAAGAAAAACGACCTGATCCTGCTGCCTCCGGGCAGCGAACACGCCTCGCACAGCGACACCGGTTGCCTGGCACTGATCATCTGGAACCAGCCGGTCCAGCTGATCGATTGAGGACATCATGACAACGACACGCAAGTCCGACATCACCCCCGCCTTCATCTTGCAATACCGCTGGTCGATCCTGGCCATCGGCGTGCTGGCCCAGGTGACCTTCGCCACCGCCTTCGCCGGCATCCCGGTGGCCGGGGTGATCATGCGCGAGCGCTACCAATTTTCCACCGAACAGCTGGGCTTCGTGCTCGGCTGCATGGGCCTGGGCGTGGCCCTGTCCGAAATCATCTGGGGCATTTTGACCGACAAACTGGGCGACAAGATCGTGTTGATCACGGGCTTGGTATTGATGGGCCTGACCTTCTTGACCATCGCCAACGGTTGGGTGCCGCAGCCGGGCCGTCAGCCCGGTCACGTGGCGCTCGGCCTGCTGCTGGTGACGGCCGGCGCGGTCGGGGGCAGCATCAATTCCTCGTCCGGCCGGGCCGTCATGTCCTGGTTCCAGGACGGCGAGCGCGGCTTCGCGATGAGCATCCGCCAAACCGCCATTCCGGTCGGCGGCGCGCTCGGCTCGGTGCTGGTGCCCTGGCTGGCCGCCGCCCACGGCTTCGGCGCCGTCTTCCTCACCCTGGGCGGCTTGTGCCTGGCGACGGCGCTGTGCGTATGGCGCTGGATCATCGAGATCGACTCGCCCAAGGCGGCCGCCGGCTCGCCCGACGGGGTCTCGCCGCTGCGCCGTTTCGCGGTCTGGAAGATGGCCCTGGCCGGCGCCGCCCTGACGGTGCCGCAGATGGCCGTGCTGACCTTCGCCGCCGTGTTTTTGAACGACCATCAGCACCTGGGCTTGACCGCCATCTCGGTCACCCTGGTGGTGATTCAGCTGGGCGGCGCCGCCCTGCGCATCGTCACGGGCCGCTACAGCGACCGCTATAAAAACCGGCGCGCGCTGATACGCTGGGTGGCCCTGGTGGCCGGCCTGGCCAGCCTGGCGCTGGGCTTGATGACCGAACAAAACACCTATCTGGTGCTGCTGCTGCTGGTGCTCACCGGCTTGGCCGGCCACGCCTGGCACGGCATCGCCTACACCGAAATCGCCGTCATGTCCGGCGTGCAGCGGGCCGGCACGGCGCTCGGCATGATGGGTACCACCGTGTTCGGCGCCGCCTTCCTGACCCCGTACGCGATTCCATCCGTGCTGCACGCGGGCGGCTGGAGCACGGTCTGGCTGGTGGTGGGCGGCGCCACCCTGCTCGCGCTGCCGCTGGTGGCCAAGAGCGCGCTGGCGGCCATGCCGTCCACGCTCAAGGGGAGCCGCAATGCCTGAGACCCTACTCGACAAGATCTGGGCCGCGCACCGCGTGGCGCCCCTGGGCGAGGCGGGCGACCTGCTGTATATCGACCTGCATCTGCTGCATGAAATCAACACTCCGCAAGCCTTCGACCGCCTGCGCGCCAGCGCGCGCACGGTGCGCCGGCCGGAGCTGACCCTGGCCACCGAGGACCACAACACGCCCACCACCTCGGTGGCCGCGCTGGAAACCGATCCGCTGCTGCGGCGCCAGGTCGACCTATTGCGCGGCAACTGCGCCCAATTCGGCATTCCGCTGCACCGCCTGGGCAGCCCGGGCCAGGGCATCGCCCACGTGATCGCGCCCGAACAGGGTCTGGTGCTGCCGGGCAGCACCCTGGTGTGCTGCGACTCCCACACCACCACCCACGGTGCGTTCGGCGCGCTGGCTTTCGGCATCGGCACCAGTCAGGTCGAACACGTGCTGGCCACCCAAACCCTGCCCATGCCGGCCTTCAAGGCCATGCGCATCACGGTGCGCAACCGCCTGCCGCCGCACGTCTCGGCCAAGGACCTGGCGCTGGCCGTGGTGCACCGCCTCGGCACCGGCGGCGGGGTGGGCCACGTGATCGAATACGCGGGCGAGGCGATCCGCGCGCTCAGCATGGAGGGACGCATGACCTTGTGCAACATGTCGGTCGAGGCGGGCGCCAGCGCCGGCCTGGTGGCGGTCGACGAGTGCACCATCGCCTATCTGCGGCGCGCCTACGCGGCCCAGGAACGTCCGCTGACCGAGCACGAAGTGGCGCGCTGGCGCGCATGCGTGAGCGACCCCGGCGCCGAGTTCGCGCGCGAGCTGGAGATCGACGCCGCCACCCTCGTCCCGCGCGTGAGCTGGGGCACCAACCCGGCCCAGAGCATCGGCTTCGGCGAGCTCGTGCCCGACAGCGCCGACTACGCCGACCCGGCCGAGCGCCTGGCCGCCGTCAAGGCGCTCGATTACATGCGCCTCACGCCCGGCCAGGCGCTGGGGCAGATCGGCATCGACAAGGCCTTCGTCGGCTCCTGCACCAACGGCCGCATCGAGGATTTGCGCGCCGCCGCCGCCGTGCTGGCCGGGCGCCGGGTCCACCCCGGGGTCCACATGGTGGTGGTGCCGGGCTCGATGCGGGTGCGCGACCAAGCCGTCGGCGAAGGCCTGGACCGGGTCTTCCGCGCGGCCGGCGCCGACTTCCGCGACCTGGCCGGCTGCTCCATGTGCGTCGGCTTGAACGCCGACCGCATGACAGCCGGGCAGCGCTCGGTATCGACCAACAACCGCAACTTCGAGGGCCGCCAGGGGCCGGGCGCGCTGACCCACATCGCCTCGCCGGCGGTGGCCGCGGCCAGCGCGGTGCTGGGCCGCATCGCCAGCCCGGCCGAGTTGCCCCACCCCGCCCTTCATGCATAAGACAAGACGAGAACACGATGAATAGAAGCGTCATCAGCGCGCGCGGCATGCCGCTGCGCAGAAACAATATCGACACCGACCAAATCATCCCGGCGCGCTTTTGCTACCGGCCCGAGCGCGACGGCCACGGCCCCTCGCTGTTCGGCGACTGGCGCCAAGACCCCGGCTTCGTGCTCAACGACGCCCGCTATCGCGGCGCCCGCATCCTGGTCGCGGGGCGCGAATTCGCCACCGGCTCTTCGCGCGAATACGCGGTCTGGGCCATCAAGAATTTCGGCTTCGACGTGGTGATCGCGCCCAGCTTCGGCGACATCTTTTACAAGAACGCCATCCTCAACGACCTGCTGCCGCTCAAGGCCGGCGAAGACGCCATCGAATGGCTGTGGGACAGCATCGAACGGGAACCGTCCGCCACCATCGAGATCGATCTGACGGCCGACCGCATCGGCATCGCCGGGCGCGCCGTGGCGGCCGAGATGGCGCCCCATTTCAAGCGCCAGTATGTGGCCAACCTCGATCATATCGCCGTCACCCTGGAGCGGCTGGGCGCCATCGGCCGCTTCGAGGCCGGCCGCGCGCCCGGGCTGGCGCGCACCCTGCCGGCCGGAGCGCGCCGATGACCGCCCCGGTATCGCGCGCATCGAGCGCATCGGCCGCGTCCGGCGCGGCAAACCGGCTGCGCGTGGCCCTGGTCGGCAGCGGACCGCGCGCCATGGCCGTGCTCGAACGCCTGGCCGCGCGCCTGGCCGAGGCGCCGCCGCGTCGCCCGGTCACGCTCTACCTGATCGACGACGGCCACGTCGGCACCGGCCGCATTTGGCGCCCGGAGCAGTCGCCGGCGCTGCTGATGAACACCGTGGCCCAGGAAATCTCGGCCTTTTCCGGCGCCTGGGAAGGCGGACCGGCGCGGCCCGGCCACGGCCCGTCCTTCGGCCAGTGGTGGCAAACCGAACGCACCGACTACAGCCAGTTCGGCGGCTACGCGCCGCGCGCCTATTACGGCCAGTATCTACTGTTCGTGCTGGCCGCCGTGGAAAAGGCGCTACCGCCCCAGGTCAGCCTGGAACGGGTGACGGCGCGCGTGGTCCGGCTCGACGACGGCGAGGCCGGCCAGTTGCTGCACCTGGCCGGCGGCGCCACGCTGGCGGCCGACGCCACCCTGCTGGCCACCGGCCACGCCGTCAACCGGCCCGAGGGTCTGGAACGGGTGCTGAGCGATTTCGCGGCGGCCCACCCGACCTTCCGCTTTCACGCCGGCGACTCGGTGGCCGACATGGCGCTGGACACGGTGGCGCCCGGGCAAGCGGTCGGCATCCTCGGCATGGGCCTGTCGTTCTACGACTTGATGGCCGAGTTCAGCATCGGCCGTGGCGGCCGCTTCGAGGAAAGCGGCGATGGCGGCTTGCGCTACCTACCCAGCGGACGCGAACCGCGCCTGTACGCGGCCAGCCGCAGCGGCATGCCGGTGCCGCCGCGCGGACGCAATCAAAAGCCGGCCGATTACGAATACCGCCCGGTCCTGTTCACGCTGGCCAACGCGCAGGCGATCCGGGCGCGCGGCCCGGTGCACTTCGAGCGCGACGCGCTGCCCCTGCTGGAGGCGGAACTGACGCTGGTGCACGCCGAGACCCGGTTGCGCCAAGGTCACATTCCCGGCCACGGCAAGGACCAGGGCGACGCGGCGGCGGACGCGCTGCGCCGGCTGGCGCTGGAACGCCAGCCGGCCAGCGCCACCGCCATGTGCGCGCTGGCGGCCGAAGTGGGCTTGCCCGATCCGCTGGCGGTCGATATATACCGCCTGGCCGCGCCGTTCGCGCAGCGCCGCTTCGACAGCCCGGCCGCCTTCTCCGCCGCGCTTCAATCGGTGCTCGACGGCGAACTGGAACAGGCCGCGCGCGGCAACCTGGATTCGCCCCTGAAGGCGACGCTGGACGTGATCCGCAACAGCCGCTCGGTGGTGCGCGCGCTGGTCGACTTCGGCGGCCTGGACCCGCATTCGCACCGGGTCGACTTCCTGCAGCGCTTCGCCCCCGTGAGCGGCTTCCTGTCGGCCGGCCCGCCGCCGCTGCGGGTGCGCCAGTTGCAGGCGCTGATGCGCGCCGGCGTGGTGACCGTGGTCGGCCCGGCGGTGCAATTCGAGACCTCGGCCACGCATGGCTGCGTGTACATGCATTCGCCGCTGGTGCGGGATTCGGCGGTGACGCTGCACACCCTGATCGACGCCCGCATCCCCGCCACCGCGATCGGGCGCGACCGCTCCGAGCTGACCGCCGCCCTGCTGGCCCAGGGCACTTACGCGCCCTTCGTCAACGGCGACGGCGCGCACGCCTTCGACACGGGCGGGGTGCACGTCACGCCGGCGCCGTTTCATCCGGTGCGGCTGGACGGCAGCGTGGCGCGCCGGCTGTACGTGCTGGGCATCCCGACCGAACACACGCGCTGGTTCATGCAGTCCGGTAGCAGCCGGCCGCACAAATGGATCGACTTCATGATCGACGCCGACGCCATCGCCGCCGACATCTTATCTCTCGAGGAGCTTCAATGAGCATGGCCCATACCACCGTCGCGCCCGCGCTGGCGCGCACCACCATCATGCAACTGCTGGAACGCTACCGGGGCGACCCGCGCCCGGACAAACTCAATCTGGCGGTCGGCATCTACACCGACGAGAGCGGGCACTGCCCCATCCTCGATTCGGTGCGCGCGGCCGAACTGCACCGCGTCGCGCACCAGACCAGCAAGGCCTCGTTCAACCTGGCCGGCGCGCCCGACTTCCACCGCGCCGTGCGCAAGCTGCTGTTACCCGACTTGAGCGAGGCCGATGGCGCGCAAGTGGCCGTGGTCCAAACCCTGGGCGCGAGCGGCGCGCTGCACCTGGCGGCCCAGCTGCTGGCGCGCCGCGCGCCCGGCTCGCGCATCTGGCTCAGCGCGCCGACCTGGGAAAACCACACCGCCCTGCTGGCGCCGCACGGGCGCTTCGGCCACTACCGCTACCGCGCGGCCACGCGCGAACGCTTTTGCCTGGACAGCGCGCTGAGCGACCTGGAACGGGCCGCGCCCGGCGACATCGTGCTGCTCCATGTGTGCTGCCACAATCCGACCGGGATCGACCCCGACCCGGAGCAATGGGCCGCGCTGGCGCGCTTTTGCGCCGAGCGCCGCCTGCTGCCGCTGTTCGACTTCGCCTACCAGGGCCTGGCCCGCTCGCTGGAACAGGATTGCGCGCCGCTGGCCCTGTTCCGCGAGCAGGTCGAATGCATGATGGTGTGCAGCTCGTTTTCGAAAAACATGGGCATCTACGACGAGCGCACGGGCGCCCTGACGCTGGTCTCGCGCGACCCGGCCCGCCTGGCGCGCTGGAGCGACGACCTGCGCCAAATGATACGGGCCAGTTACTCGATGCCGCCGCTGCACGGCAGTTACATCGTCAGCCATCTGGTCAACGATCCCGAGCGCCATCGCGCCTGGCGCCAGGAGGTGGAGCTCATGCGCGACGACTTGAACCGGCGCCGCCAAGCCCTGCTCGAGGCGCTGGGCGCGGCCGGCCTGCGCGACGCGGTGCTGTCTTACCAGCGCCAGCAAGGCATGTTCCTGTGCCTGGACCTGGCCCCGGCCGCGCTCGAACAACTGCGCGCCGAACATGGCATCTACCTGCTCGACAGCGGCCGCTTGAGCGTGGCCAGCCTGGCGCGCGCGGACATGCCGCGCCTGTGCCACGCCCTGTCGGACGTGCTCGCGCGCGACACCCGGCGCTCGGCCTGACCGCCCCTTCTCACCCAGCACCAAGGAAAACCAGATGATCAACATCGGCATTAACGGCTTCGGCCGCATCGGCCGCAGCTTCCTGCGCGCCGTCCTGGAATCGGATTCGGGCTTGAATATCGTCGCCGTCAACGACCTGGGCGACGTCAATCAATTGGCCCAGCTGCTCAAATACGATTCCACCCTGGGTCCCTTGCGCCACGCGGTGGCGGTGCGCGACGGCCAGCTCGAAGTGGGCGGGCGCCGCATCCGCGTGAGCGCCGAGCGCGATCCGGCGCGCCTGGACTGGCGCGGCGCCGGGGTCGACACCGTGATCGAGGCGACCGGCGTGCTGACCGACGCCGACAAGGCGCGCGCCCATCTGGAGGCGGGCGCGCGCAAGGTGATCATCGCCGCGCCGGCCAGCAATGAAGACTTGACCGTGGTCTTCGGCGTGAACCACCGCCTGTACGATCAAGAACGGCACCACGTGCTGTCGAACGCGTCCTGCACCACCAACTGCCTGGCGCCGATGCTGAAGGTGGTGCAGGACGCGATCGGCATCGACAGCGGCATGATGACCACGGTGCACGCCTTCACCCAGGATCAGAATCTGCAGGACGGCGTGCACAAGGACCCGCGCCGGGCGCGCAGCGCGGTGGTCAATATCGTGCCCACCTCGACCGGCGCGGCCAAGGCCATCGGCTTGGTGATTCCGGAATTGAAGGGGCGCCTGGACGGCTATTCGGTGCGGGTGCCGGTGATCACCGGCTCCCTGCTCGATTGCGCGCTGGTGCTCGCGCGCGACACCACGGTGGAAGAGATCAACACGCTGATGCGCCAGGCGGCCGAGGGCGACCTGGCCGGCGTGCTGCGGTACACCGAGGAGCCGCTGGTGTCGACCGATATCGTCACCGACCCTTCCTCGGCCATCTTCGACGCCCAACTGACCAAGGTGGTACGCGGGCGCCACGTCAAGCTGGTGGGCTGGTACGACAACGAGTGGGGCTTTTCCAACCGCCTGATCGACCTGGCGCGCTACGTCGGGCGCTAGCAGCCTGTCGGACTTGGGGAGTCGAAGCGGGAAATGCGCTGGACGAGGCCAGATTTTGACGATTTCGCAGTGCCAATAGCGAGCTATTGGCCGAGAAAGCGGCGAAATATGGACCGTCCCAGCGCATTT
>JAYVUV010000422.1:0-34490 GCA_043787615.1 Janthinobacterium sp.
CAGCTCATGTTGTCGGATGACTCGACCTACGCCGACAAGATCGATGGCGACGGTGACATCGCCTTCCAACGGCACACCGGCTCGGTCGAGGACGACGGCATTCACACCTGGTCACCGGTGAGGAAATTCGCCGCTTCGGAAGTGGCGTTGGTCAGTTTCGATTTCAAGAATCCGCGTCCGCGCGAGGCCCAAGTTCCGGCCCTCAATCAGCAAGGCAAGGTTCCGGTCATCGAATCCTATGAATATGTGGGCGCCTATGGGTTTGCCAACAACGCCGATGGCGATCGCTTGGGCCGGCTGAGAATGGAGGAGGTCGAGGCGGCGGCCAAATATGTGGAAGCGAGTGGCAGCAACCGTTTTATCCAACCGGGGCGCGTGTTTTGCCTGGCCCGCCGTTTCGACCACGCTGTGCGGGACCAGGGGCAGCGCGAGTATTTGATCGTTAGCGTACAACACAGCGCCAGTAACAATTATCTGCAAAACGTCGATCACCCCGCCCATTACAGCAATACACTGGTGTGCCTGCGTAAAAAGATCACGTGGCGGCCCGGTCGCGGCCACCACAGCACCGCGACCACAATCTATGGCATCCAAACCGCCACCGTGGTCGGTCCCGCCGGCGAGAATATATTTGTGGATAGCTTTGGACGCGTGCGGGTGCAATTTCACTGGGACCGGGTCGGCAAAAACGATCAGGCTAGTTCATGCTGGGTGCGGATATCGAGCAGTTGGGCCGGCGCGCAGCAAGGTTTTTTGGCGATTCCCCGCATCGGCCAATCCGTGACCGTGCAATTTTTGGATGGCAATTGCGACCGTCCCATCATCACCGGCTCGGTGGTAAACCAAGACAATATGCCGGCCTGGGCCTTGCCCTCGCAACTGGCGCTGACGGGTATGCGCAGCCGCGAGCTGACCAAGGGAGGCGGCAATGCCAGCGGCGGACGCAGCGGCCACCTGATCTTCGACGATACCAACGGCGAAATACAAACCCAGTTGAAAAGCGATCATTTGCATAGCCAATTGTCGCTGGGGCATATCACCCGCATCGAGGACAACGCCGGCCGCACCGACGGGCGAGGCGAGGGTTTCGAGTTGCGCTCGGACGGAGCCGGCGTGCTGAGGGCGGCGCGCGGCTTGCTGATCAGCGCGGAGCCACGGCCCCGTGCCAGCGCCCACATCACCGATATGGGCGAGACGGTTCAGCGGCTTGCCAAGGCCGGCGGCATCCATGACAGCCTGGCCAAGTTGGCGCAACAGCATCAAGCGCAGGAACCTGAGCTTGACCAAAGCGTGGTGGCGCAAGCGATCAAACAGCAATACGACGCCATCAAGGGCGGCGCGGCCGAGGATGGCGGCTTTCCGGAATTGCGCGAGCCGCATGTGGTGTTGGCCAGCCCGAGCGGCATCGAAACAACCACCGCCGGATCGACCCACATCGCCAGCGGCGAACACACCGCCTTGTCCACCGGCGGTCACGTTTCCATCGCCACCGGCAAATCGCTGTTTGCCAGCGTGGCGCATAAATTCTCGCTGTTCGTTCACCAACTGGGCATCAAACTGATCGCCGCCAGCGGCGAGGTGCAAATCCAAGCCCAAAACGATGCGCTCGAATTGCTGGCGAAAAAAGTACTCGATATCATCAGCACCACCGACTGGATTAATCTGCGGGCGAAGCTCGGGGTCCGGATTCACGGTGGCGATAGCGAATTGGTGATTAGTTCCGAGGGGATCAAGGGATATACCGGCGGCGTCAATCACATGCACGCCGCCGACCATCAAACCATGGGTCCGCACAGCGTGGCGGCGACTTTTCCGGGTGCGGCCATGTGCAAGGGACAGGCCGCCAGTGCCGCCCAAGCGGGCGGCTCGTCGGTTCCCCTACAATAAAGGCGGTTATGCCACATGCTCTTATCATGAGCGCCATCGCGCCCCCGCAGGTGCCGTTGCGCGGCGGTTACGTGCTGATCGATCGCTCCAACCTGGAGAGCGACACCTTCGCCGCGCCGCTCCCCATGCTGCCATGCTTGCCGCCGATACTGAGCAGGGCGGACGACTTGATGCCGTGTCTGATCGACGTGGCGGCCCTGTCGTCCGGGCAGCAAGATATGCTCGGCCAAGCCTTGCTGCGCGGATCGGATTGCGAAAAGCCGCCCGCGCTGTGCGGCTGGCTGGAAAGCGCGGAGGACGCCGCCACCGTGGCCGGTCATATCGCGCGGTTTCTGGTCGGGCCGGATGCGAGCGGGGGGCTGGTGTTCTGGCGATATCATGACCCGCGCGTGATGGCGCTCACCTTGTCGCTATTCTCGCCGGCCCAGACGGAAGCGCTGCTGGGGCCGATCTCCGCCTGGCGTTTCGTTTGGTGCCGGCGTTGGTGGAGCGCGACCGGGTCGGGCCGTGCGGTCGATCCGGTGAGCGGTTATCGGCCCGCCTGGCCCGGTCCCGAACAATGGGCCAGCCTCGCGCATAGCGAACTGATCACTGATGTGCTCCGGCGGTTGCAAAACGATGGAGGGCGCTTGTCCGATGCGCAATGCCTGCAATGTCAGCGCGATATCGACCGTATGTTGCATCACGCGAGAAGCACGCTCAAGCTGAGCAAGCACGAAGACTTGGCAGAATACGCGTTCGATGGCATGCGTTATGGCGAGGCGTTTCACCGCCATCCCAAACTGACCGCAGCCTGGCCCGGCTTGGCCCAGGCTCACATCAGCTGGAGCGAGGTGCGCGCCTTGCTAAACCATAGCGACTACCGGGCGCTGGACCAGGAAGCCGAGTCGCGTTATTTTAAAAGGCTCGCGACGTAGCGCCTTGTGTGATCCCGCGCCCATGGCGGCTTTATTGAATCGTCGATGACGTCGGCCAAGCGCGGCCGGCCCGCGCGGCGACCCTTAGTCGGCGCCGCGCAACGGCCGCTGGCCGCGGTGCCAGCGCAACAAGCCCCAGCCATACGCGGCGAAATACCCGCTCAGTAAACCCGCCGCCATCAAGCTCAAGGGGCTATCGGCGAACGGGGCCGACGGCTGAGGGGTCGCCGTGCGGCTATTGATATACAGTTCCAGCCCGCGATACAGCAAACGGGCCACGAACAGCATCGCCACGGCCATGCCCAGGCGCCGGTCCGGGGTGTAGAAATAGCCCTTGGCGGTGTTTTCAAAGCGCGTCAGTTTGATGCCCAGCACGCCCCCCCAGGCGCCCGCGATGGCCGCCCCAGCCAAGCAGGACACCGCCAGCAGATTGCCCATGCTAAGCACGCCCAGCCAGACCAGCAGCGCCGGAAACAGCAGCGCCATCATCCAGTGGCGCCACTGTTGCGAGAGCGTGCGCCCCATCATGCGTTTCAGGCGCGAGTAAATACGCCACACTAAAAGTGGCATCAACACCAGCAAGGCGAGCGTGGTCATTTCCATGGCGATAGGGTCCGTGGCCCGGGCGCGGGCCGATAAAAGCGTCGATTGTATGCCAGATGGGCGCCGCCCGCAGCCGTTCTTGCCGTAGTAAAATAAAGTTGTCGGTTGACATTTCTGTGGCGGGTAAGCAATATGGACCGTCAGACGGCGTGGTCCGGGCAGTGTTGCCGGCCGCGATTGAGCCACCCCTGCCTCATTCCACCGATCGGATTCCCCATGACGACCCGCATTCCACTGATACCGCCCAGCATCAACCTGTCCGCGCCGCTGCCCGCTTTCGGCGCCCAGCAAAGCGGCTACCAGTTGCCGCCGGCGGCGCTGCAAGCGATCGTCGACGCGCCGCGCGCGCCGGCCATGAATCTGAGCCCGCGCCGCGACCTGGCGGCCATGTTGCGCAGTCCGGCCTTGCCGGGCATTAGCGAGGTGGCCCAGCCCGAATTGAAACTGGCCGGCGTGCGCATCAATCCGCGCACCTATTCGCAAAGCCGTTTTTCCTTCGGCACCGGCTTGACGCTGCTCGATATCGCGCAGCGCCGGTAATCGACCTTGAGCGGCTTGCCGCCGGCGCTGCGCATCGCCGATCTGGCCTGGTCGCCCGACCAGCGCCATCTGGCGATTTCCCATATCGCCTACGCCGACCCGGCGCTCGACGCCGAGGCGGCCGTCGAACTGTGGCTGGTCGACATCGCCGCCCTGAGCGCGCGCAAACTATGCGGGCAGCCGCTGTCGACGGTGGCCGGGCGGGGCTTTCACTGGATGCCAGACAGCCAGGCCTTGCTGGTGCAATTGCGCCCGCCCGGTGTGGCGCCCCTCGGCAGCGGCATCCCGACCGGCCCCAGCCAGCAGGACAGCGAGCCGGGCGCCGGCGCGCGCCAATTGCGCACCTATCCCGACTTGCTCAAGAGCGAGGCCGACGCGGCCATGTTCGAACACTACATCACGGTGCAATTGGCCATGCTCGACCTGGCCGGCCGGGTTCGCCCGCTGGGCCGGCCCGATCAATTCACCCACTTGGCGGTGGCGCCCGGCGGACAATATCTGCTGAGCCACCGCATCGTGCGTCCATATTCCTATCTGGTGCCGGCCTCCAGCTTTGGCGAAACCGTCGAGGTGCGCGATCTTCATGGCGAACCGGTGTTCACCCTGGCCGAACTGCCGCTGGAAGAGGGTCTGCCGCCCGGCAACGACGCGGTCTCGGTCGGAGTGCGCAATATCTCTTGGCGGGTCGACGCGCCCGCCACCCTGGTCTGGACCGAGGCCCAGGACGGCGGCGACCCGGCCGTGGCCTGCGCTATCCGCGACATCGTCTACTGCCGCGCCGCGCCCTTCGACGCGCCGCCCGTGGTGCTGGCGCGGCTGGTGTCGCGCTATGCCGGCATCGCCTGGGGCCGGGGCGACCTGGCCTTGTTGACGGAGCACTGGTACAAGACGCGCCGCATCCAGCGCTGGCGCATCGCGCCCGACCATCCCGACACGCCGCCCGAACTGATTTACGAAGGCTCTTCGGAAGACCGCTACAGCAGCCCGGGCGGGGCGGTGATGCGGGCCGACGGTGCCGGTTTGCCGCGCCTGTTGATCGGCCCCGGCGACACCATCTTGCTCGACGGGGCCGGCGCCACGCCGGAGGGCGAGCGGCCCTTCATCGACCGTTTCAGCCTGCTGACCAAGGAAAAGCGGCGCCTGTTCCAGAGCGCGGCGCCATATTACGAAAACGTGGTGGCGGTGCTCGACGTGGACGGCACCCGTTTGCTGACCACGCGCGAGTCGCCCACCGAGCGGCCCAATTTTTATGTGCGCGAGCTGGGCAAGGGCGAGGAGGGCGCCGACCGCCTCAGCGCGCTGACCGATTTCCCCCATCCTTTGCCGCATCTGCGCGAGGTGCGCAAGGAGCAGATTCGCTACCGCCGCGCCGACGGCGTCGATTTGACGGCCACCCTGATGCTGCCGCCCGGTTACGAGGCGGCGCGCGACGGCCCGCTGCCGATGCTGATGTGGGCTTATCCGCAGGAATTCAAATCGGCCAGCGCGGCCAGCCAAACCACCGGCTCGCCCTACCGTTTCAATTCGGTCGATTTTTGGGGGCCGGCCGCCTTCCTGGCGATGGGTTACGCGGTGCTCGACAACCCCTCGTTTCCCATCGTCGGCGGCGCCGACGTGGAGCCGAACGACACCTATCTGCCGCAGCTGGTGGCCGACGCCGAGGCGGCGGTGGAAGAGGTGCTGCGGCGCGGGGTGGCCGAGCGCCACCGCATCGCCATCGGCGGCCATTCCTACGGTGCCTTCATGACCGGCAATCTGCTGGCCCACACCCGGCTTTTCCGGGCTGGCATCGCCCGCAGCGGCGCCTACAACCGCACCCTGACGCCCTTCGGTTTCCAGTCGGAAGAGCGGCCGTTTTGGCAGGCGCAGGAGGTGTATCAGGCCATGTCGCCGTTCAACAACGCCGACAAGATCAAGGACGCCATGCTCTTGATCCACGGCGAGCAGGATAACAATACCGGCACCTTCCCGATCCAGAGCGAGCGCATGTTCCAGGCCATCAAGGGCTTGGGCGGCACCGCGCGCCTGGTGATCCTGCCCAACGAGAGCCACGCCTACCGCGCGCGCGAATCGATCATGCACATGCTGTACGAGACCAACCACTGGCTGGAGAAATACGTGAAGCACGCCGTGCCGGAAACGGCCTGACGCGCGGCGTCCGAACGGCGGCCATGCTAAGGTCGTGCTTCGCGGGCCGCTTCACGGGCCGCCACCGGAGGACGTATGCAAGCTTTTATGCCGCAAGGCGCGCGCGATGGCCATGCCGCGCGCCCGTATGGCGCGCTGTTCGATCGCGCCACCATCCATGCCCACCGCGCGCCCGACCCGGCGCCGGTCGACGCGCCGCTGCCGGACGATCATCCGCATCATCATCCTGATCCGGCCCATCCGGTGCCGCAGGACGATCCGGTTCCCGATCACAAGCCGAGTTGACGCGGCGGCGCCGCTGACGTCGATCGCATCAATCGAAAGCCCAGGTGTAGAGCACGTCGAGCGCGTTGTTGGTGCCGGTCTGGAATTGCAGCGCGATGCGCGGATTGAGCTTGTAGCGCAGCTTCACCAGGCTGGACGCGGTGCTGGCGCCCTGCTCGAAGCTCAGGTAGGCGCGCTGCGAGATGCGCTTGCCGACCGTGAGCACGGTGTTTTCCAAGCCCTTGGCCTGGGTCGCGCCGGTGCCCGATTTCTGGCCCACGCCCACTTCGTCCAGCCCCAGCGAATTGGCCAGCCGGGTTTGCAGCGAACCGCCGCCCCCGCCGCCGCCGAACAGGGCGCCGGCCGCCGTGCTCAATAATCCCAGCTCGTCGCTGGCGGTGCCCTCGGTGCCGTGGCCCAGCACCAGCCACGCCAGTTTTTCGCTGTCCGGCACGGTCGGCGTGGAGACCAGCTTGGCGGTCGGCGCCAGCGCGGTGCCGCGCACTTCGACCCCGGCTTCGACGTTGGTCTCGGTCAGCGGCTCGTCCTCCGGCCGCTTGCGCACGGCCAGGATGTTCAAGCCCGGGTTGTCGTAGGCGCCGGTGAAGTTGAGCAAGCCGCGCTCGATGCTCAGTTTTTGGCCGTAGGCGGCGTAGGTGCCGCTGACGACCCGGATATTGCCGATCGCGCGCGGCGGGCGCCGGTCCAGCACGCGCACCCGCACATTGCCGTCCAGTTTCGCGTCCAGGCCTTTGCCGCGCAGCTGGAAGTCGTCGCCCAGGTCCACTTCCAGGTCGATATTGAGCGGCAGCGAGGGCGCGGCCTTGGCGCCCGGCGCGCTGCCGGCCCGGCCCAGCACCACCACGTCGTCGCTCAGGGTGGGCGTGTCTTGCGCGGCGAATTCGATCAGCGCGCGCTCGGCCTTGAACTTGCCGTCCAGCTGGAAGCGTTTGGCGTCGCGCGTCAGCGTGCTTTCGCCGCTCAGCGTGAGGCGCCGGTCGGGCCGCGACAGCGCTTGCAGCTTGTCGGCCACCAGCTTGAGCTGCATGCTGGCCTCGCCGCCCGCGAAACGCACCCAGCCGTCGGCCGTGGCGCGCCCTTCGCTGCCGTCAAAGCTCAGGCGTTGCAGTTGCAGCTGGTCGCCGGCCAGCTTCGCTTGCAGCACGCCGTTGCGCAGTTTCAGGCCTTGATCGGCCCAGCTCACCGTCAGTTTTTCGCCGTTGATGTCGCCGTTCAGGATCGGGGCGCCGATGGTGCCGCCGCCGGCCACCGCCAGGCGCAGCACGCCATCGAGTTCCAGGCCTTGCTGGCCGGTGAGGGGCGCCAGCCAGCCCAGCGAGGCCATGTTGGCGCTGCCGGTGAAATTGAGCGGGCTGTCGTTGGCGATGCGGCCCTGGCGCAGTTGCACCGTGCCGTCGAGCTTGGCCTGGCCGGCGCGGCTGCCATCGAGGTCGAACTGCGCGCGCAGCGCCCCGGCGGCCACGTCGAAGCGCGCGTCCAGCTTGCGCAAACCCAGCGCCAGCGGCACGTCGGCGTTGATGGTGACATCGCCTTTTTCGCGGTACACGTGCAGCATGCCGGCCAGGGCGGTGTCCGGCTGGGCCGCGCTGGCCGCTTGCAAGTCGAGCGACCATGCGGCGCCCAGGGTCAGGTCGCTGCTGGCGTTGTCGCGCCAGGCCGGCGACAACTGGGCCAGATAGCTGAGCGGCACGGCGGCGGCCTGGCCGCTGCTGCGCCAGCGCGGGCCGGTCTTGTCCAGGCTTTGGATATTCAGGGTGCCGTCGGCCAGTTTGATGACCGCGTTCGACAAGTTCAGTTGTTGCGGATGCAGCAGGCCGGCCACGCCGCCGCCGGGCGGGCCGGCCAGGCGCAGCGGCGCCGGCGCTTGCAGCGCGAAGGCCAGGCGGCCCCGGTTTTGCAGGCTGTCGATGGCGCCGCTCCACAGGCCGGCGTTCCAGCCGCCGCGCACTTGGGCGCTGAGGTCGAAGTCGTCGTTGCGGGCCGAGACGGCGATGGTGTGGGCCGCGCGCGTGCCGCCCGTTTGCAGGCGGGCGCCGGCCAGGCTCAGGGCCGGCGAGCTGTAGCCGCCCACTTCCACCTCGCTCACCAGCGGATCGGCCGCGCCTTGGCCCGAGCCGAGGCTGGCGCTGGCGCGCAGGGTGTTGATCTGGTGTTCGCCGAACAGGCGCAGCTGCTTGCCGTCCAGGTTCAGGCTTAACGCGGGCGCGGCGCTGGTGCCGGACAAGACGCCGGCGCCGCGCAGGGCGCCGCCGAATTGCGGGCCGATGCTGGACAACTGGGGCGCGTCGATTTTCCAATCCAGCTTATCGCGCACCGCGCCGAAAGCGCCGCGCGCGGTGGCGCTGTTCGGCCCCAGACGCAGGTCGATGTCGGCGTGGTCGATGTGGACGGCGTCGGCGTCGAACTTGGCGTGGCCGCTCAGCGGCGCGTTGGCCAGGGTCGATGCTTGCAAGGCCAGGTCCAGCGTCAGGCGCCAATCCTTGGCCACGCGGCCGCCGGCCTTGAAGTCGGCGCCGATGCTGCCGCTCGGGTAATCGCCGAAGGCGGCCGGGTTCAGTCGCTGGGCCTGGCCCGCCACGCTCCATTCCACTTTGTGGTCGGCGCCGCTCAAGGCGACGTCACCGCTGGCGTGCAGCACGCTGTCGGGCGGCGCGCGCTTGGCCGCCGCCGTGGCGCCGGCGCCCGCCGGCAGCAGGGCCAAGCCGCGCGCGTCAGCCACGAAGCTGGTGCGCGGGGCGGCCATGCCGCCGCTGACGACGCCGTTGGCGACCAGGGCGCCGCGCAAGTCGCTGTGCGCCGCCGCCAGTTGTTTGGCGTCGATGCGCCAGCTCAGTTGTTCGCCGGGCGCGCCGAAGCTGCCGCGCACTTCGGCCAGGTTTTGGCCCAGGCTCAATTTGGCTTGCAGCGCGCTGATATGGCTGGCGTTGGCGTTCAGGGTGGCGCCGCCGCCCAGCGGCTGGTTGAAGATGCGGCTCGGGCGCAGCGCCACCTCGGCCGCCACTTGCCACTGCGGCCGCAAGCCGCCTTTCAATGTGATGTCGGCGTTCAGGTCGGCCACCGGGTAGTCGCCGAAATCGGCCGGGTTGAAGCGGCTGGCGCCGGCGACGAAGCTGAAGTCTTGCCGGTCTTTCAGGCTGATTTGGCCGCTGGCGTTGATGCTGCCCTTACCCTTGCCGGCTTGGAGGCGCGCCTGCCGTACCTGGAGCAGGGCGTCGGCCAGGGTCGCTTGCAGGTCGAGCCGCATGCCTTCCTCGGCCAGCAGGGCGGTCAAGGTCTGGACTTGGGTTTTGCTTTCGTCTTTGCCTTTGCTGTCGCTGCCGAGCGTGACGTCGCCGGCGATGCGGGTGTGCTTCATGCTGCTTTGGATCGCCTTCAGGTCGATGCGGTCGGTGTGCAGTCGGAAGGTGGCGCTGTCGATGCCGGCCTCCGGGCCGCCACGGGCGATGGCGCCGCTGCCGCTCAAGGTGCCGGCCGCGCCCAGGTCGATGTGCACCGCGTCCAGGCGGGCCGCCGTCAGGCTGCCGCCCAAGCGGGCGCCGACTGCGCGCAGCGGCAGGCCTTGCTGGTCGAGCGGGCCGGGCGCGCCTTGGTTGGTCAGCGCGACGCTGCCCGATATGGTTTGATCGGGCGCGATGTCGGCCTTCAGGTCGAGCCGCAAGTCGGCGTGCGGCCAGGCCGGATTGAAGCGGGCCGGGTCGATGCCGGTGGCGTGGATGTTCGCCGCGCGCAGGATGATGGGATCGAAGGGCGCCAGGGTCAGCGCCGCGTTGCCGCTGGCTTGGCGGGCGTCGCCGCGCGCCGTCAAAGCGATCAGGGACAGGTCGCCGCCCACGTCGGCCGACAAGCGCGGCGCGTTTTGGTCGGCGCCGGCCTGGGTCAGGCTGGCTTTTCCGGCCAGTGTGAACGGCCGCCGGGCGCCGATGCTGGCCTCTGCCGCCACCAGTCCCCAGGGTGTGGTGGCGCTGGCTTGTCGCAGGCGCCAGCCGGCGCGGTCGCCGTCCAGGCTTAGGCGCAGGTGCTCGATCACCGTGCTGGCGCCCTGGTTGAGCAAAGTCAGTTTGCCCAGGCGCGCGTCGCCCACGCCGATCCGGAAGGGCGGGGCCAGGCTGGCAGGCAGGGTGGCCGGCTTGGACGGGCCGGTGCTCTCGAGCGTCAGGCTGGCCAAACGCAGGCTGTTGATGACGATGCCGTCGGACAGATACTGGAATGGCGACCAGTCGATGTCGATCTGTTCGGCGGTGATGGTTTGCCCGGGGCCGCGGTAACGCAGCCGGTCCAGGTGCATGCGCCCGTACAGGGAGCCGGATACGCCGCCGACGGCGATCTGGCCGCCGCTGGCGTCGGCCACTTTTTTGAGCACGGTTTGCAGGGTCGATTCGCGGCCCAGCAGCCAGAGCGCGGCGCCCAGCAGCAGGATCAGGCCGGCCAAGCCGGCCAGCAGGATGCGCGGCCAGCGGCGCGCGCGCGGTGGAGTGGCGGAGGTGGTGGTCGGTTCGGACATCAGAAAGTAAATCCCAGTGAAAAGTGCAGGCGGATTTGTTTGACTTCTTTGCCGTCTTTGACCGGGTGGCCGTAGGCGACATCGACATTGATCGGGCCGACCGGGCTTTTGTAGCGCGCCCCGAGGCCGTAGCCGGATTTCGGACGCAAGTCCTTGATGGTGTCGGCCGCGTTGCCGGCGTCGTAGAAGACGGCCGCGCCCCAGGTCGGGGTGAACCAGTATTGGTATTCGGCGCTGGCGGTGGCCAGGTAACGCCCGCCCACGGTGGCGCCGTTTTCGATCACGCCCAATTCCTGGTAAGCGTAACCGCGCACCGATTGGTCGCCGCCGGCGCGGAACAGGAAGGTGGACGGCACGCCGACCTTGTTTTTGGAGCTGAGCGCGCCGGCCTCGCCGCGCAGGATCACGGTGCTGCGCTTGCCCAGCGGCTGGTAATAAATACCGCGCGTGCTGGCGCGCAGGAATTTTTCATCCGTCAGCACCGGCAGCACGGCCCCGCCCAGCTGGGCGTTGAACACATAACCGCGGGTGGGAAACAGCAAATTGTCGAGATGGCGCTTGGTCAAGCCGTAGGTCAGCGGCACGCTCTTGCTGCGGCCGGTTTCTACCCCGGCCACGCTGCGCGTCTCGCTCAGGTATTCCAGGATCAGGCTGCGCTCGAGCAGGGGCGTGCCCCAGGCGTGCTTGGCGGCCACGCTGCTCACGCTGGTGGTTTCGCCGGCGATGTCGCTACGCTCGAACGAAGCGCCGACGCTGTCGTTGTAGCCATCGGCGGTGGTGGGGAAAAAGAAGTCGCCGCGCGCGCTCTGTTTCTTGGTCTCCAGGGTCAGCGCGCTCTTGAACTTGAGGCCGAACACGCTCAAGTCGTCGTAATTTAACTGCGCGCGGTTGCCGGTGTTGGTGCTGTAACCGAGGCCGGCGGTGACGTTCTTTTCCTTGTTTTCCGTGACCTTGACCACCAGCGGCAGCGGCGCCATGGCCATCGGGGCCGGGCTGCTGGCGGCGGCCGGCGCGGCCGGGTCGCCGGGCTGGGCTTGCTTGGCCGCGTCGATTTGCTGGCCGAGCACGCTCGACAGGTCGGCGCTCACCTCCACCCCGCTGAAATAGCCGCTGTCTTGCAGGCGCGCCTGGTAGGCTTGCAGCGCCGCCTCGCTATAATAGTCGCCTGGCTTGATCTGGTTCAGATTGCGCACGATGGAGGCCGGGTAGCGCCGCAAGCCTTCGATGCGCAAGTCGCCGAAGCGCAGTTCCGGGCCGCTGTCGAGCACCACCCGCAGCGCGGCGCGGTGCGCCTCGGGATCGACCGTGGCCCGGGTCTCGCTGAGTTGGGCGCGCGGGTAGCGCGTTTGCACCACTTGGCGCAGCAGATTGCGCTTGGCTTGTTCCCAGTCGGCTTGGCGGAAAATCTGGCCTTCCGGCAAGCTCCAACTGGCTTCGAGCGCGCGCCGGTCGAAGGGCGTGGCGGCCGGCGCGGTGTTGGCCGTGGCCGTGGCGTCGGCCGCGCCGGCCGGCACCGGGTCGAAGCCTTGCAGCACCAGTTCGACCGAGCCGACCAGCACCGGCTGGCCCGGATCGACATTGACCAGCACGGTTGGCGGGGACCCGTTGTCGAGCCGCGCGCTCACTTGGGGCGTGTAATAACCGGCCGTCGACACCAGGGTCTTGATCTGTTCCGGCGCGGTGCGCACCATGCGCTGCAATTGCTCGCGGTCGATGCGCGGATTGCCGCGAAAGCGCAGCAAGTCCAAATTGTTTTGCAGCAGCGTGTCGAGCGGGCTGGGCGCTTCGATGCTCACCTTGTAGGCGATGCCTTCGGCGGCGCTTTCCGCCGCCATGGCCGCCATCGGCAGGCTCAGGGTGGCGGCCATGGGCAGATTGAGTGTGATTTGTCCCATCACTTTTGCCACGACTTGTGCCAAAATTCGGGGATGGGGCGGCCGCTTGGCCTGGCGCCGGGCTGCTGGTGCAGAAAACATGTTGCTCCGTAGGGGAAAATACTTGCCGCATATTACCGAATTAAGCAGAGAAATGGCGGACGATTCCGTTATTTCGCGGCCCGGCCGGCGGCGCCATCACCGAATTGAAGAGAGATCACATGCTTCCTAATGACGCGGCCCTGGTGCTGTTTAGCGGCGGACAAGATTCCACCACCTGCCTGGCTTGGGCGCTCGAGCATTATCGGCGCGTCGAAACGATCGGCTTTGACTACGGTCAACGCCACGCCATCGAATTGACGGTGCGGCCGGCCGTGCTGGAGCAACTGCGCGCGCAGCGGCCGGGCTGGGCCGAGCGGCTGGGGCCGGACCACTTGATCGACTTGTCGCTGATCGGCGCCATTTCCGACACCGCGCTCACGCGCGATGTCGAAATCGCCATGCAAGACAATGGCTTGCCCAACACCTTCGTGCCGGGTCGCAACTTGTTGTTCATGACGGTGGCCGCCACCCTGGCCTACCGGCGCGGCTTGACGGTGCTGGTGGGCGGCATGTGCGAGACGGATTTTTCCGGCTATCCGGATTGCCGTGACGACAGCATGAAAGCCATGCAAGTGGCCTTGAACCTGGGCATGGCCAGCCGCTTCAAATTGGAAACCCCGCTGATGTGGCGCGACAAGCGCCAGACTTGGGAGCTGGCCGAGCGGTTGGGCGGCGCCGCCTTGATCGACTTGATCCGCTCCGGCACCCACACCTGTTACCTGGGCACGCGCGGCCACTTGCACGACTGGGGCTATGGTTGCGGCACCTGCCCGGCCTGCGAGTTGCGCGCGCGCGGCTATCAGCAATATGCGGCGGCCAAGGCCGAGGCCAAGGCAGCGGGCGGGCCGGCGGCCGGCTGAAGCGCCGGCACGGGCCGGCGCGGCCTGCCCGCCCGGATCACGAGCCGCTCAGCAGCATCAAATCGAAACGGGAACCGCCTTGCCGCAGCCGCCTCAGGGGCGCGTGTTCCGGGTCGTCGTTCCAGGCCAGCGCTTGCCGCTCGGACGGGAACGCAATCATCACCACGGTGCCGGGCAACAAGGCCTGGCCTTCCAGCGCGCGCGCCGGCGCCTTGGCCAAGACCTTGCCGCCGTGTTTGGCGATCAACGCCGGCATCTTCTCGCCATATTCCTGCTGCCAATCCGTGTTGTGTACCGTTAAAGAACCGATTGCGTAAGCGACCATCGTGACACTCCTTGTTGGGCGGACAACGCGCACCGGCCCTCATGGCCGCCACGCTTGTCTTGGGAGTATTATTCGGTGCGAACCATGTCGGCGTAAATGGCTCTACAATTCGGTGACCGCTAACTATATGTTACGAATATGAGCGATAAATTACGCAGCATGCAGGTGTTCGCCAGCGCCGCCCGGGCCGACAGCTTCGCCAGCGCCGCCCGGGCGCTGGGCATGTCGGCCGTCATGGTGGGCAAACACGTGAGCGCGCTGGAGCGCCAGCTGGGCGCGCGCTTGATCGAACGCACCACCCGCAAGCACACCCTGACCGAAATCGGTGCCAGTTATTTGGAGCGCTGCGAGGACGTGCTGGCCAGCGTGGCGGCGGCCGACCGCGTGGCCGAGCAGTTGCGCGCGCTACCGCAGGGCGGCTTGCGCGTCAGCGCGCCGGTGGCTTACGGCGCGCAGCGGCTCACGCCCGTGATCGCCGCCTACGCGGCCGCCTATCCGCAGGTGCGGGTCGAGCTAACCCTCAACAACAGTGTGGTCGACCTGGCCGAGCAGGGCATCGATGTGGCGGTCCGCTCCGGCGCCCTGAGCGACACCGATTTGATCGCCCGCCCGCTCGCGCCGGCGCGCATGCTGAGCGCCGCCAGCCCGGCCTATCTGGCGCGCCACGGCGTGCCGGCCCATCCCGAGGCGCTGCGCGCGCATAATCTGCTGCTCTTCGCCGGCTGGGGCGGCGGCCACGTTTTGCGCTTCGGCCGCGACGACGAGCGCGTCGCCGTGCCGGTGGAAGGCAACTTCGCGTGCGATCACGGCCAAGCGCTGGTGTCGGCCGCGCTGGCCGGCATGGGGGTGGTGGTGCAAAGCGACGCCTTGATCGAGCCTCATCTGCGCACCGGCGAGCTGGTGGCCCTGCTGCCGGAATGGCGCCTGCCGTCGCGCCCCATGCACATCGTGCGGCGCCCGGAGGCGCGGCCCAGCGCCAAGGTGCGCAGCTTTGTCGATTTCGTGCTGGCGCGGCTGGGCTGAGCGCAATATTGTCGGTTCGCCCAGGCCGCCGCGCTTGTGGCCGATAACATACACGGTGCGTGACGTGCTTGTTTGCAAGCATGAATGTCTCACGTACTATCGTTGCATTCCCCGGCTGCTTTCACAGCGCCATGGTCGCTATTGATGGTTCGCCAACGCGTGACGCATGCCTGCAAACGAGAACAACGCTGTTTCCCAGCCGTTCAAGCACACCATCGTGCCGGGCTGGCTAGGGCCGCATTTGCTGGCCGGACTGGTGCTGGCGATTTGCTTGGCGGCCACGCTGGGCGCCTGGCGCGCCGCCCGGCATGACGTGGACCAGGAAGCGCGGGCCGAGTTCAACTTTCGCGCCCAGGAATTGTTGCACCGCTTGAGCTTGCGCATGCAAGCCTATACCCAGGTCTTGTACGGTTTGCAAGGTTTGTACGCCAGTTCCGATTTCGTCGACCGCCAGGAATTTCACGTGTATGTGCAATCCTTGCAATTGGGGCAGCATTTTCCCGGCATCCACGGGGTCGGCTTCCTGGGCCTGGTGACGCGCGCCCAGCGCGAGGCCCACGTGGCCCTGCTGCGCCAGCAAGGTTTCGCCGAGTACGCGATCCGCCCGCCCGGCGACCGTGCCGTGTACACGCCGGTGGTGTATCTGGAGCCGTTTAGCGGCAGCAACCTGCGCGCCTTCGGTTTCGATTCCTATTCGGAGCCGGTGCGCCACGCGGCGCTGGACCAGGCGCGCGACAGCGGCCAGCCCGCCATGACCGGCCGGGTGCGGCTGGTGCAGGAGAGCGGCACGGCCGAGCAGGCCGGCTTCATGATCGTGTTGCCGATCTACCGCAACCAGATGACGCACGATAGCGTCGCTCAGCGTCGCCTGGCGCTCGACGGTTTCGTCTACGCCGCCGTGCGCATGGGCGATTTGATGGGCGGGCTGGGCGACGAGCACGGCGCTTCCCTGGCGCTGGAGATTTTCGACGGCGAGCGGATCGACGAGGCCGGCCGCATGCTGGGCCAGCCTTTCCAGGCGGCGCAAGAGCGCAGTGTGGTACGCGCCATCGACCTGACCGGCCACCGCTGGAGCGCGCGCATCGGCGCGCTGCCCGGTTTCGCGCGGGCCGGCGCCGACAAGCCGCGCTATGTGGCCGGCGCCGGCCTGTTGCTCGGCCTCGGTTTGACGGTCTTGACCTGGGTGCTGGCGCGCAGCCGCGCCGACGCGCGCGCCGGCCAGGCGCGCGTGCTGGTCCTGGCCGACAGTGCCCAGCGCAGCCAGGCCATGTTGCGCAGCATTCTGGACGCCACCGTCGACGGCATTCTGGTGGACGATTTGCACGGCCGGGTGATCAGCGCCAACCAGCGTTTCCGCGAGCTGTGGCAAGTGCCGGAGCAACTCGATTGGCAGGCCGACGGCGCCGCCCTGTTCGCCCACATCGAGCGGCAACTGGTGGCGGCGGCGCCGTTCCGCCACGGCCGCGAACAAGCGCCGCGCGAGGGCCACGAGAGGCGCGACGTGTTGCATCTCAACGATGGCCGGGTGCTGGAACAATATACCCGCGCGGTGCAGCTGGGCAGCGAGCGCGCGCGCCTGTGGTCGTTTCGCGATATCAGCCAGCGCAGCCACGTCGAGCAGCGCGAGCGGACCCGGCGCCAGGTGCTGGAATTGCTGGCCAGCGGCGCGCCCCTGCCGGGCGTGCTGGAGGCGATGGTGCTGGGGGTGGAGGCCGGCAATCCGGCCATGCTGTGCAGTATCTTGCTGCTCGACCCGAGCGGCCAGCGTTTCCGCGTCGGCGCCGCGCCCAGCCTGCCCGATTTTTACAACCGCGCCATCGACGGCGGCCCGGTCGATCCCGAGCGCGGCTCGTGCGGGCGCGCCGTCAGGACCGGCCAGCGCGTGATCGTGGCCGACATCGCCACCGATCCGCTGTGGCGCGATGACCGCGAGGTGGCCGGCCGGGCCGGCTTGCAATCGTGCTGGTCGGAGCCGGTGCGCGCCGCCGGCGGCAAAGTGCTGGGTACCTTCGCCATTTATCAACGCCGCCCGGAGCGTCCCGGCGCGGCCCAGATCGCCCTGATCGAGGAAGCCTCGCATCTGGCCGGAATCGCCATCGAGCAAGCCCAGTCGGCGCTGGCCCTGCGCGCCGGCGAGGCCCGCTTCCGCAGCCTGTACGACCACGCGCCCGTCGCGCTGTGGGAGCAGGATTGGTCGCAGGCGCGGGTTGAACTGGACCTGCTGACGGCGGCCGGGGTGCGCGATCTGGCGGCCCATCTGCTGGCCGATCCGGAGCAATTGTGCCGCATCGGCGCGCTGGTCAAGATCAAGGATGTGAACGCGGCCGCGCTGGCCCAGGTGGGAGCGGCGCCCGGCAAGGATTTGGCCATGCTGGGCCTGGAGCACAACTTCGACCGGCGCGCCTTGCCGGCCCTGGCGCGCGCCATGGCCGCGCTGGCCGGCGGCGCCCGCGTGTTCGCCTGCGAGAGCAGTTTTTCGCGCCTGGACGGGGTGGCGCGCGAAAACGAACTGACCTTGCTGGTGATGCCGGGCCACGAGGCGAGCCTGGATTTTTTGATCGTGTCCACGCTCGACATCACCGAACGCAAGCGCATGAACGACGAGCTGGTGCTGCTGGCCAGCACCGATTCCCTGACCGGCTTGCCCAACCGGCGCCAATTCATGACCCGGCTGGAGGACGAGCACGCCCGCCTGCGACGCGACCCGGCCGCGCGCGCCACCGTGCTGATGCTCGATCTGGACCATTTCAAGGGCATCAACGACGAGCACGGACACGCCGTCGGCGACACCGTGCTGCGTCACGTGGCGGCCCTGATGCTCGATGGCCGGCGCAAGATCGATACCCTGGGCCGGGTCGGCGGCGAGGAATTCGCCATCCTGTTGCCCGGCACCGATATCGCGCAGGCGCAGGTGTTCGCCGAGCGCCTGCGCCTGCGCGTGGCCGGCGCGCCCGTGATGGCGGGCGCGGCCCGGATCGCGGTCACGCTGAGCATCGGCATGGCGGCCCTGTCCGGCGCCGAAATCACTTACGACGCGGTGCTGGTGCGCGCCGACAAGGCCCTGTATTGCGCCAAGCGGGGCGGGCGCAACCGCGTCGAGATCCATGCCGGCGGCGCGCCCGGACGCGCCGCCGCTCAGACCTGATCGGCCGCGCGCCCGCGCCGGCACGCCAGCCACAGCAGCCCGAGCGGGATCAGTAGCGCCAGCAGCACCGGCGAGAGCAGGGCCAGGGCCAGTGCCGCCAGCAGCGCGGTCAGGCACAGGGCGGCCAGCAGCGCCAGGCCGAAGCCGGCCACCACCAGGCCGGCGCACACCGCCGCGCCGACCGCGCCCAAGGCCAGCGCCAGCAAGCCGGCCACCGCCAGCAGCAGGGTCGTGAGCGGTGCCTCGAATGGCGCCGCGCTCCAGTGGAGATCGAAACCGGTGTCGTCGCCGCTCCACAGCGCCAAGGCGAACAAGGTGATCAGTAGCAGCGCGAGGGATTTTTTCATCGGGATTCCAGTGTCGTCGAGGTGGGCGGGGCCGGTACGGCGGTGCCGGTACGGCGGTGCCGGTACGGCGGGGCCGGTACGGCGTGCGCGATGGGGACAAGATAGCGGCCGCGCCGCGCCGGCGCCAGGACGGCGCGACGGACTGTCTGTTTGGCGCGATGGACGGCGTGCCGGGCCGGACAGGCGGCGCGCCGGCCCCGATTTAATGGCGCTAATAACTTGCGTTAACGTTATGGCGACCTATACTGAACGTCTGCGCTACCCAAGGAGGGCACTATGCATGTGTGTGTACAGATAGAGGATCAATCGCTATCCTCGGACATGGATCGGACCGCGCGCCAACGTAGCGCGCAGCGCCAGGCGGGACCTAAAGGGGCGCCGCCGGCCATCCCCCCGATCATCATCACGCCATTTAATTACCACACGCCGGGGCCGGCCATCGATCCGCGCCGGCCGCCACCGAGTCCGCCCGTCACGCCGCCGCAACGGCCCGCCATGTCGCTGCTTTTCGCATAAGGGTCGGGCCCGGGTCGGGCCCGGTTTGGGCACGCGCCTCAGCGCGATTTCGACTATCATGCTAGCCCCGATCATTCTTGATATGAGCCAGCCATGAGCACCGACGCCGACGATTTTTCCGAGCCGCAAGACGACAGCCCGATCCAGGAGCCGCGCCTGTGGCAAGGCAACGGCTGGACCGCGCGCGTGATCAAAAACGACGACGATGAAGGCTGGGCGGTGGCCATGATCAAGGATGGCGAGCCGGAACCGGCCCTGGTCGGTCCCTGGACCATGGGGCGCGACAAGAAAAATCCCAAGCCGCTCGACACCAACGCCTTCCACACGCTGGTCAAGACCGCGTGCGAAGTGCTGCGCCGGCACGAGCAGCAATTGCACGCGCAGTTGCACAAGACCTTGTATGTGAGCGCGGCCGAGGGCCAGTTCAAGGTCACGCTCGACATCGTGCCCGACGAGGACAATCCCTACGCCACGCTGAGCGCGTTCGACCAGCACGGCGAGCCGCTGGCCCAGGTGCGCACCTCGGCCGGGTTCAAGCTGAGCACCGCCAGCGCCACCGCCTGGATCGAAAACGATTTCCGCAAACCAGCTTGATCGCGGGCGCCAGGGGGCGTTCGGTCAAGTGTTGCGATTCGATCCGGGCCGGCCGTTTCCGGACAAAGTTATTTGACACTTGCGGGCCGCTTGCGCAGAATGGATCAGGCCACTTTCACCGATTCCTTCTGGGGCGCCATGCACATCATGACCATCGCGCGAGCGCGGCGTTGCCAAGGCGCCTCGGCGTTCGCAGCGGCGTTCGCCTCGGCGCTCGCCTCGGCGTCCGCCGCTGCGTTCTCCCTGGCGGCGCTGGCCTGCGTCCCGGCGGCGGCCGCGCCGGCCTATCTGAACCCGACCCAGCAGGCGTGGATCGCCCTGCATCCGCGCATCAGCTACGCGCCCGAGCGCGATTACGGCCCCTTCATTTTCGCCGACGCCACGGGCGCGCCCCAGGGCATGTCGCTCGACTTCTTGCGGTTAATCGGCAGTAAAAGCGGGCTGGCCTTCGTCGCCACGCCGGCCCGGCCCCTGGGCGAGAATCTGGCGCTGGCCGAACGGCGCGGGGTCGATCTGCTCACTTCGCTCAGACCGACCCGCGAGCGGGCCGCCTATCTGAGCTTTAGCGCGCCGTACGTGTCGGTTCCGGCCGCGCTGGTGCTGGCCGACGGCCAGCCGGCGCGCGCGCTGCGCCAAATGAACGGGCGGCGGGTCGGCGTGGGGCGCGGTTTCGCCGTCGAGGCTTACGTGCTGGAGCATTTTCCACAAGTCGATTGGGTCGCCTTGCCCAGCGACATGGAGGCGCTGGCCCGGCTGCGCGACGGCACCCTGGACGGGGTGGTGGCGGACTTGGCCAGCATCGCGTTCATCGCGCGCCGCCAAGGCTGGCCGGCCCCGGCCACAGCCGATTTGATCGGCTTCGAGTATCCGCTCAGTTTCGCCTACCGCAGCGATTGGCCGGTGCTGGGCCAGGTGCTGCAAGCGACCCTGCGACAGATCGGCCCGGAGGAACGCGACGCCATCTTGCGCCGCTGGCTGCCGGCCCAGTCGGCCGGCCAGTGGAGCCGGCAGCGCCGCCTGCCGCTGCTGCTCGGTGGCGTGCTGTTGCTGCTGGCGCTGGCGTGCGCGCTGGTGCGCTACCGCCACCCGCAAGCGGGGCGGCAGTGGTGAGGCGGCGCGCGGGCGCCAACCGATGAGGGCGCCTTCCGCGCGTCCGCTGCCGGTCTTGCTGGCCGAATCGTGCGCGCTGTATTTTTTGCTGGCGCTGGCTGGCTTGTACCTGTCGCGCCAGCCCGGCAATATCGCCACCCTGTGGTACGCCAACGCGCTCGGGCTGGCCTACCTGGTCGGCCAGACGCCGTCGCGGGCGGCCGCGCTGCTCGGCGGCGATGCGCTGGTTTTGTTCCTGGCCAATTGGTGGTGCGGCGACTCGGCCGCCGTGGCCGCCATCCTGGTGCTGCCCAATCTGCTCGAAATGGCGCTCGCCGCGCTGCTGCTGGGCTGGGCCGGAGCGGACCAGACGTTTCACCACGGCCCGCGGCGCCTGCTGCGCTTTTTGGCGCTCGGTTGCTGCCTGCCGCCGCTGCTGGGCGCCAGCGCGGGCGCCGGCACGCTGGCCTTCAACGGTTATGCCGATTTTTCGCGCGTGTGGCCGGCCTGGTATGCCGGCGCCGCCATCGGCAATGTCGGCTTGCTGCCGCTGGCGCTGCTGGTGCTGCGCCAGGGCGGCGCGTTCCGGCGCGCCATCGATTGGCCCCAGCTGGGGGCGTTTTTGTTCGCCTCGGTGGGCATCAGTTTGCTGGCCCTGAGTTTTTTGCCGTTTCCCTTCGTCTACATCATGGTGACCCCGATCATCGCGGCGGTGGTGCTCAGCTTCGAGGGCACCGCCTTGCTGATGTGCTTATCGTCGATGGCGACCGGGGTCATCATCGCCACCGGCTATTTCGCGGCCCCGCCGGTCACCTCGAACTGGCAGCAGTTGCTGATCTACCTGCCGATTTTGCTGACCATGATCCCGCCGCTGGTGCTGGCGGCCAGCATCCAGCAAGCCAGGCTGCGCGAGCAAAGCGGGCGCCAGCTCGAGCAGGCGCTGCAACGGGGCAATGAAGACTTGCAGCTCATCATCGACCACATGCCGGCCATGATCGGTTACTGGGATAGCGACTTGCGCAGCCGCCTGTGCAACCGCAGCTACGGCGAATGGCTGGGCTGGGACACCAGCAAGGTGAACGGCATGCATTTGTCCGAGGTGATCGGCGCCGAGCGCTTCGCCCTGAACCGGGCCTATATCGAGGCCGCCTTGCGCGGCGAAAACGTGATGTTCGAACGCGAGCTGCTCGACCACAAGGGCGTGGCGCGCGAATTGCTGGCCTCCTTCCTGCCCGATATCGAGGAGGGCGTGGTGCGCGGGTTCTACGCCTTCGTGACCGATATCGCGCCGCTCAAAAAAGCCCAGCAGGGGCAGTTGGCGGCGCAAGCCATGGTCGAGGGCATCATCCGCTCGGCCAGCGAGTTTTCCATCATCGCCACCGAAAACGATGGCACCATCCGCCTGTTCAGCGCCGGCGCCGAACGCATGCTCGGCTATCGCGCCGAGGAGGTGGTCGGCAAGCACAGCCCGGCCCTGATCCATCTGGCCGACGAGGTGGCTGAGCGTGGCGCGCGCCTGAGCGCGGAACTGGGACGCACCGTGCAAGGCTTCGAGGTGTTCACCGAACTGGCCGAGCGCACCGCCCAGAGCGAGTGGACTTATGTGCGCAAGGACGGGTCGCGCCTGCCGGTGCGCCTGTTCGTCACGCCGGTGCGCGACACCGATCAGCGCCAGTGCGGCTTTCTCGGCATCGCCACCGATATCACCCAGCAGCTGCAATTGCAGGCTTCGCTGCTCGCTTCCAAGGAGCAAGCCGAATCGGCCAGCCGCGCCAAGACCGAGTTCGTGGCCAATATGAGCCATGAGATCCGCACCCCGCTCAACGCGGTGCTGGGCATGGCGCATCTGTTGGGCAGCACTGCGCTCTCGCCCGAGCAGCGCACCTATGCCGACATGATACGGGTGGCCGGCCAGTCGCTGCTCAGCATCCTCAACGACATCCTCGACTTTTCCAAGATCGAGGCCGGGCGCATGGAACTGGTGCAGGCGCCGTTCCGCCTGGCGGACTTGCTGGGGGCGCTGGCCGACATCATGACCGTGAGCGCCGGCGACAAGGACTTGGAATTGGCGATCGGGGTCGCGCCCGGTGTGCCGGCCGTCTTGATCGGCGACGCGCTGCGGCTCCAGCAAGTGCTGGTCAACTTGACCGGCAACGCCATCAAATTCACCGCCGCCGGCGAAGTGGCGCTGCTGGTCGAGCTGGCGCCGGCCGGCGCCGACGCAGGTGAGGATGGCACGGCGCTGCTCAGCTTTTGCATCTCCGACACCGGCATCGGCATGGATTCGGCGCAGCAGGCCGGCTTGTTCGAACCCTTCGCCCAGGCCGATTCATCGACCACGCGCCGCTTCGGCGGCACCGGCCTGGGACTGGCCATTTGCAAGCGCCTGGTCGACATGATGGGCGGACGCATCGATGTCGCCAGCACCCCGGGCCGGGGCAGCCGCTTTCGCGTGAGCGTGCCGTTCAAGCCGGCGCCGGCCGAGGCGGCGCCGGAGGGGGCGGCTTTGCCGGCGCTGCGCCTGTTGGTGGCGGACGCCAACCCGACCAGCCGCGATTATGTGTGCCGCACCATCCGCGCCGGCGCTTGCCTGGCCGACGGCGCCGGCACGGCGGCCGAGGCGCTGGCCGGGTTGCGCGCGGCGCGGGACGACGGCCGACCTTACGACGCGCTGCTGGCCGATTGCCACCTGCCCGACATGGATGGCTTGGCGCTGATGCGGGCCGCGCGCGCGGCCGGCGGCGCGGCGCTGCCGGTGTTCCTGCTGACCAGCGCGTTCGGGCGCGGCCGGCTCAAGCTCGATAGCGAAGCCGGCCAGGCCGACGCGGTGCTGACCAAGCCGCTCACCGGCGCGGTGCTGTTCGCGGCCGTGCGCGCGGCGCTGGCCGCCGGCCAGAGCGCGACGGCGGCGGCGGCGCCGCCGCCCGACGCCCGCCTGGACGGCATGCGCCTGCTGCTGGTGGAAGACAATCCGCTCAACCAAATGGTGGCGCGCAGCGTACTGGAGATGGCTGGCGCGACGGTGCGGGTGGCCGGCGACGGGCGCCAAGCGCTCGACGCCTTGCGCGCCGACGGCGGCGCGGCGGCTTACGATGTGATATTGATGGATGTGCAAATGCCGGTGATGGATGGTTTCGCCGCCACGCGCGCGATCCGCGCCGAGCTGGGCTTGGCGTTGCCGATCGTGGCCATGACGGCCGGGGTGATGGCGTCCGAGCGCGAGCGGTGCGAGGCCTGCGGCATGGATGACTTCGTCGCCAAGCCGCTCGACATGGATCAGCTATTCGCGGTGCTGGCGCGTCACCGGCCGGCCGCGCTCGGCCCGGCGCGCACCGATTGACGGGCCGGCCCGGTCCGCCATCTCATTCATAGCGCTTCTGGCAGCGCTCGCAAAAAAAGCTGCGCCGCTTGCTGCGTCCCAGATGTCCCTTGTGAAACGGGATGTGGCAACGCGGGCAGACGGTTTTGGTATGCGCCAGCCAATGTTTTTTCAGCACGCCGGCCTGCTTCCAGTCCTTGAATTCGAAACTGTATTGGCGCGCCTGCTTGACCAGCTCGCGCAGCTTGGGCGCCGGCAGCGCGCCGATCAGGGACAGCGGGTGGATGCGCAGCCGGAACAGCACCTCGTTTTTGATGATGTTGCCGACGCCGGAAAAGATGGTTTGGTCGAGCAGGGCGTCGCAGGCCAGCATGGCGGGCGCGGCGCGCAGTTTTTTCAGCGCCAGCGCCGGCAGCCATTGGTCGGACATGACATCGCCACGCCAATCGTAGGCGAGATCGAGCGCGCCCTCGATCTCGCGCACCGAGCAGGCGTAGAAATTGAGCTCGCTGTCATCTTCGAAGCCCAGGCTCAGGCGCGGTGCGGCGTCCTTGCGCGCATCGATGCGGTAACTGCCGAACAGGAGGAAGTGGATGCGCAGCGTCAGGTCGGGCAATTCGATCAGGAAATGCTTGCCCCAGCTACGCAGGGCGACGATGGGCTGACCCGGCAAACGGTCGAACGGCACGGTTTTGCTGTTGCCATCGGCGCGCACGATGGTCTTGCCGGCGAAGGCGGCGGCCTCTTCCCGCAAGATGACGATGGATGGTCCTTCCGGCATGCGAACTCCTGGTTTGGCGCGGCGGCGCCGACATGGATCGAGCCTCGATTGTGTCGCGCCGCCCGGCGCCCGGCCGTGCGCGCCCGCACATATAGCCTTGCCTCAGGAAAAAAATGCGGGCGCGCACGGGCCGCGCCGGCCTGTGCGCGCCGCTACCCTTACGTCAGGGTCGGGATGCCGGTCAAATAGCCGACCGCCGCGCCAAAGCGGTCGCGGTAGTTGGCGCGTATCAGCGGGTCGAGCGCGCCCGCCACTTTCGCGTGCAAGCCGCCCGTCACCGCGCCGGCCGCGTCTTTCACCAATTCCCAGTCGCCCGGATGCTGGAAGTTGCTCATGATATAGGCGAAGCCGTTGATGTCGTCCACCGCGTGCAAGCCGGTCGATTCGGCGCCGGACGGGGCCGACAGCAAGCGCGACAAGGTTTTGGTGTCGACGTTGTAAGCCCACAGGAAGTTGTTGACGTGCAGGCCGCTGTCTTCGCCGATGAACAAGGTGCGCAGCTTTTCCGAAAACTTGATGTTGTCCGGATTGGCGATCTTGTCCGGATTGGCCAGGTTGCCCAGCGCGTCCGGGGTGGCCAAGTCCTCGCCCACCAGGGCCGGCACCGCCGCCATGTCGACCGGCACCCATTCGCTGTCGATGGCCGCGCCGCCATCATCCTTTTGGCCGCCCTTCAAATTGAGCGCGTACACCACGCCGGCGTTCGGACCCTGGATGGCGATGCCGCCCGAGCCGTTGGTCATGGCCGGCTGGATATAGCTCATGGCGGTGTAGGAAATTTTGTCCTTGGCGTTGACGGTGGTGCCTTCCATCTTGGTGAAACCCAGGCTGGCGCCCTTGAAGGCGGCGTAGCGGTGGGTTTCCAGGAAGGCGGCGGCTTTTTCCTGGCCGGCCACGAACTTGACCCAGTTGGTTTTGCCGCTGTACGGGATCTTGGTGTAGGCCGGGTCGAGCGGGTCGGCGGTCTTGGCGTCGACGATGGCGGCCGCCGTCAAGCTGTCGGCCAGAGCCTTGATCTCGGCGCTGGTGGCGTGGCCCAGCTTGATCCACGAGAGGTCGGCCGAGCCGCCGTTGGCCGCCGTTTTCTGGATCCACTTGGCGACGTACAAGGTGCCGCTGCTCAAGTCTTGGGCCTTGTCGGCCACGAACATGAACAAGCCGCCGTTGGTGGCGTCGTCGCCCATCAGCGCGGTGCGCTGGTCCGGCATCACTTGCACCAGCTCGTGAGAGATGCGGCCCATGCAGTAATGCTTTTTGATGCTGCCGCTGCCGTCCGGATTGACGGTCACTTCCGGCATATGGCCGTAGTGGTAGGGGTTGGCCTTGGCGGCGTCGCCGAACAGATTGGTGCTGAAGGCGGCGAATTGGGCATTTTTGCCGATGACGGTGGCGTCCGGCTCATACTCTTCGCTCGACAGGTGGGTGTTCCACGGCGAGCGGCTGGCGCCGCAGGTGATCCACAGGCCGTTGGCGCCACTGGTGTCGACGTTATGATATTTGACCAGCGTCAGGGCACCGGTGGTTTTGTCCTGGTCCAGGGTCAGCACGGCGATCGGCGCCGGCAGCATGCCGTACATCGAAGCGCCGCCCACGTTGCGGCTGGTGTATTCGAACTGGACCACGGCGAACACGGTGTTGCCCTTGATGCCGGCCACGGTCGGGTCGGCCAGTTTCAGCAGCGTGCTGCCGTCCGGGCAATCGGAAAAGAATTGGCGCTTGGCGCCGTCGCTGGCGTCCAGGATGGGGCGGTTGTTGATGTCGTAATAGCCGCCGCTCAAGATGGTGCCGCCATTGCCGTTCGGCACTTGACCACCGGTGACGAAGAAGGTCTCGTATTTCAAGCTGTAGTTTTGCTTGGAGCCGTCGCTGAAGGTGGCGCTCAAGCCCGATGCGACCGTGGTGGTGGCCATCTTGGCCGGCTCGCCCAGGCCGATCGCCGCCATCGAGGTGAAGCTGACCGAGCTCAAGGTCGCGGCTGGAGCGGCCGGGACCGGGACCGGCGCCGTGGCCGTGTCGCCGCCGCCGCAAGCCGACAGCAGCAGGGACACGCCGCTACCGCCGGCCAGCGGCAACAGCGGTGCGCCCGATAAAAATTTCATCATGCGACGGCGGGACAGATCGAGAGACTCGCTCATGGGAAGGACATCCTGTTAGTTGGCCGTTCGATGCGCCGCCGGGGCCGATGGCAGGGGCGTCATCCGGGGTGGTGGCGCACCTCGACAAGCGAGATGGTAGTGCGCCGATATGACAGGGGCGTGACATCTGTAACATTTTGCAAACCTGGTCCGCCGCCGGCGAAACGCGCTATATTGATTGGTGGGCGGCGCGCGAGCGGCCGCCGGTTCGAAACGGGAGGGCGCGATGGAAAAAAGAATGAAGTGGCTGTGGGCGGCGGCCGGCTTGCTGGCCGCGCATGCGGGGTGGGCGGCCACCAGCGTCGCCTATGTCGAGCCCGAGCGGTTCGTCGACGCCGGGCGTTCGGCCTCGGAGCGCGAGCGCACGCTCAAGGAGCTGAGCGCGCACCTGGAAAAGTTGGGCCGCGCGCTAGCGCCCGAACAAGCGTTGAAGATCGAGATCACCGATCTGGACCTGGCCGGCCGCCTGGAGCCGAACCGCCGCGGCGCCGACGACATCCGGCTCCTGCGCGGCGGCGCCGACTGGCCGCACATCCATCTGCGCTATGCGCTGAGCGGGCCGGGCGGGGTGATCGGCGGCGGCGAGCAAGACTTGTCGAACATGAATTATCTGAGCCGCATCAACCGTTACGACAGCAGCGACAGCTTGCGCTATGAAAAACAAATGCTCGATGACTGGTTCAAGGCCACCTTCCGCTCCACGCAAGCGGTCTCGGCCAAATAGCCGGCGCGGTCTATTTGCGCACGATGCGGTACATGCCGCCCGCGTCGCTGAGCAGATACAACTCGTTTTGCCCGTCTTGTCCGAACGAAATCACGCGGCCGATATCGGGCGTGGCCCAGTCCACCGACGGGCCGGGCGCGCCGTTCGCATAGGTGACACTCTTCAAGAAGCCTTTGCAATAGTCGGAGTACAGATAGCGTCCCGCCAACTCGGGCAGGGCCGCGCCGCGGTACACATAGCCGCCCGTGATCGAGCAACCATTGACATCATTGGTGCCGTGCTCGTACTCAAAGGCCGGCGCGGTCAAGCCGGTGCTGTCGCAGCCGGCGCCGTTGTAACAGGCGCTGCCTTCGGTGATGTTCCAGCCGAAGTTCAAGCCGCCCTGGCCGGCCGCGACGATGTCGACTTCCTCCAGCCGGTCTTGCCCGACATCGGCGATATACAGCAAGCCGCCGCTGGTATCGAAGGCGAAGCGCCAGGGATTGCGCAAGCCGTAAGCCCAAATTTCGCCGCGGCGCCCGGCCTGCCCGATGAAGGGATTATTGGGCGGTATCACGTAATTTTGGCTGGGGCTGCGCTGGTCGATGTCCAGGCGCAGCAGCTTGCCCAGCAGGGAGTTCAGGTTTTGCCCGTTGCGGGAAGGGTCGCCGGCGCCGCCGCCGTCGCCGGTGCCCAGGTACAGGAAACCGTCGGGACCGAAGTTGAGCTGGCCGCCATAGTGGTTGGTGAAAGCGGGGTGAGGAATGCTGATGACGGCGCTGGCCGAGACCGGATCGGCCAGGTTGCGGTTGGCGGCCGACACGCTCAGGCGCTCGACCACGATGTTGCCGCCGGCATCGATGTAATAGATGAAGAACAAGCCGTTGCTGGCGTAGCGCGGATGGAAGGCCATCGACAGCAAGCCGCCTTCGCCGTTGGTGTTGACCCGGCCGCTGATATCGAGAAACGGGGTGCCCAGCAGCGTGCCGTTGTCGAGGATGCGGATGCGGCCGGCCCGCTCGACGATGAATTGGCGGCTGTCGCCGGGCGGCGCGGTCATGAAGGTGGGGAACACCAAGCCGCTCGCCACTTGTTGCAGGGTCAGGGTCAGCGGCGCGCCGGCGCCATAGGCCACGCTGGCGGCGGCGTTGGCGCCGGCTGTCACTTGCACCGTCTGGCTGGCCGGGCTGGGCGCCAGGCCGGCGCCGGCGCGGGCGACCAGGGTGGCCGTCACGGTGTAACTACCGGGCAGCAAATTGGTGAGGGTTTGGCTTTGGGTCAAGGCCCGGCTGTAGCCGGACGGGCCACTGACGGTGAGCGCGCCGTTCACTCCGCTGGGCAAGCCGCTGACCGTGATGGCCAGGCTGGCGTCGGGCTGGTTGCCGGCGCCGCCGCCCCCGCCGCCGCAGCCGGCCAGAACGAGCAGGAGGGACAGAAACAGGGCTGGCGCCCAGGTTTTGAACACATGCGTCGACATGGCGATCTCCGTGGCGCCGCCGGCCATCCCACGGCGGCTAGGTTTTTTTGTGATGCTTGAGTATAGGTCGGGTCCACAAGCGGGGTCGGTGCGCTGGCGCACGCCGTCCGGCGCGCCGAACGGCTAGCCGAACCGCCCATCATGGCGCGATGACAATGCGTGGCAGGACTTGGAATATTGCAGATAGAATTGGGCGTCATCAAAAGGGAGCTCAGCATGGACGTACCGGAAGCCCTGGCGGCACCAGATTTGGATAATCTGTTGTATAGCCTGCAACAGGACTCCTTCGATTATTTTCTGGTCGAATGCAATCGCGCCAATGGCCTGATCCGTGACAAGACTTGCGAGGGCTGGCCCGCCAGCATCGCCGCGGTCGGCATGGCGCTGTCGGTGTATCCGGTCGGCGTGGAACGCGGTTTCATGGCGCGCGCGGAAGCGGTGGAGCGGACCTTGACGGCCTTGCGCTTTTTCGCCGACAGCGATCAGAGCGGCGGCCCGGAATCGAGCGGCTACAAGGGCTTTTATTTCCATTTCCTGGACATGGACAGCGGGCGGCGCGCCTGGGACAGCGAATTGTCGAGTATCGACACCGCGCTGCTGGTGGCCGGCATGCTGACCGCCGCCGCTTATTTCCAGGGCCAGGACGCCGACGAAGCCGAGATCCGCCGCCTGGCCGACGCCCTGTACCGGCGGGTAGACTGGGCCTGGATGCTCAACGGCGCCAAGGTCATCTGTCATGGCTGGGACCCGAAAAAAGGCTTCCTGCCCTGGCACTGGGAAGGCTACGACGAAGCGCTGATCCTGTACTTGCTGGCGCTGGGCTCGCCCACGTTTCCGATCGGCGCCGACAGTTACGAGGCCTGGACCACCACCTACGAATGGAAGCGCTTGTACGGTATCGATTTCCTGTACGCGGGACCCTTGTTCATCCACCAGATGTCGCATGTGTGGGTCGATTTCCGCGGCATCCGCGACCGCTTCATGCGCGAGCACGACAGCGATTATTTCGAAAACAGCCGGCGCGCGACCCTGATCCAGCAGCAATACGCGATCCATAATCCGCTGGGCTTCAAGCAGTATGGCGAGTTTTGCTGGGGCATCACCGCCAGCGACGGCCCCGGCGCCACCACCAAAAAAGTGGGCGGGGTGGAGCGCGTGTTTTTCGATTACGTGGCGCGCGGCGTGCCTTACGGCCCGGACGACGGCACCTTGGCGCCCTGGGCGGTGGTGGCTTGCCTGCCGTTCGCGCCGGAAGTAGTGTTGCCCACGGTGCGCTATTTCAACAATCTGCAATTACGCGAAGTCAATCCCTACGGCTTCAAGGCGTCGTTCAATTCGACCTTTCCCTGCAACGCCAGGCGCAGCTGCGGCTGGGTCTCGCCTTACCACTTCGGCATCAACGAGGGGCCGACCGTGATCATGATCGAAAATTACCGCAGCGACTTGTTATGGTCGCTCACGCGGCAATGTCCCTACCTGACCGCCGGGCTGCGCCGCGCCGGTTTCAGCGGCGGCTGGCTGGACGGGTGACGCGGCGCTAAAACGCGAAACAACTACAGCCGAACGCGCCCCAGAAACCGGCGTGATCGGACACCGGCACGCGCGACTTGCGCGCCCTGTCATGCGCGTGGGCATGCACCCCGCAAGCGCCCCGGCACTGGTGCGGCAGGGCCGCCACACGCGTCGTGGCCCGGCCGGGCGCGGCGGTCCGATAATGGCCCGGCACGGTATTCACCGGCGACCAGTCGGGCAGCACCGGAATCGGCGGCGGCGCCAGCGGCGCGAACTCGGCCTGGGCATACACCACCTTGCCGCCGACCACGGTGAGCACCGATTCGATGGCCTTGATGGCTTCCTCGCCGATGGTGAAAAAATCGTCCGACAGCACCGCCAGGTCGGCCAGCATGCCGGCCTGGATGCGGCCTTTTTTGCCCTGCTCGCTGGAAAACCAGGCGCTGCCGGCGGTCCACAGTTCGAGCACGGTGTCGCGCGACAAGCGCCCGCCGGCGTCGGTCAGGCGCAAGCCGCCCACGGTGCGGCCCGACACCATCCAGTACAGCGCGGTCCACGGGTTGTAGCTGGCGACCCGGGTGGCGTCGGTGCCGGCGCCCACCGGCACGCCCGCTTCCAGCATGCGTTGGATAGGCGGCGTGTTTTTGGCCGCTTCGGCGCCGTATCGCTCGACGAAATACTCGCCCTGGAAGGCCATGCGATGCTGGATCGCGATGCCGCCGCCGAGCGCGCGCACGCGGTCGATATTGCGCGGGGTGATGGTCTCGGCGTGGTCGAACATCCAGTGCAAACCGTCGAACGGAATGTCGCGGTCGACTTTCTCGAACACGTCCAGCATGCGCCCGATCGATTCGTCGTAGGTGGCGTGCAGGCGGAACGGCCAGCGCTGCGACACCAGGTGGCGCACCACTTTTTCCAGCTCGTCCTCCATGCCGGGCGCCAGATCCGGGCGCGGCTCCAGGAAGTCCTCGAAGTCGGCGGCCGAAAACACCAGCATTTCGCCGGCCCCGTTGTGGCGGTAAAAATCGTCGCCCTGGCCCGGCTCGATCATGGCGGTCCATTGTTCGAAGTCGCCCAACTCTTTGCCCTTGTTTTGGGTGAACAGGTTGTAGGCGATGCGCAGGGTGAGCTGGCCGTCGCGCGCCAGTTGATCGACCACCGCGTAGTCTTCCGGATAATTCTGGAAGCCGCCGCCGGCGTCGATCGCGCTGGTCACGCCCAGGCGGTTCAATTCGCGCATGAACTGGCGGGTGGAATTGACTTGCAAGTCGAGCGGCAGGCGCGGCCCCTTGGCCAGGGTGGCGTACAGGATCATGGCGTTCGGGCGCGCGATCAGCATTCCGGTCGGATTGCCGGCCGCGTCGCGCACGATCTCGCCGCCGGGCGGATTGGGGGTGTGCTTGTCGTAGCCGACCGCGCGCAGGGCGGCCCGGTTCAGCAGGGCGCGGTCGTACAGATGCAGCACAAACACCGGGGTGTCCGGCGCGGCCGCGTTGAGCTCGTCCAGCGTGGGCAGGCGTTTTTCGGCGAACTGGAATTCGCTCCAGCCGCCCACCACCCGCACCCACTGCGGATTGGGGGTGCGCCGGGCTTGCTCCTTGAGCATGCGCAGCGCGTCGGCCAGCGAAGGCACGCCTTCCCAGCGCAGTTCGAGGTTGTAATTGAGGCCGCCGCGAATCAGGTGCAGGTGCGAATCGTTCAAGCCCGGCACCGCCGTGCGTCCGCCCAGATCGATGATTTGGCTGGCCGGGCCGCAGTGGCGCATCGCGTGGTCGGCATCGCCCACCGCCAGGAAGCGGCCGTCGCGGATCGCCACCGCGCTCGCTTGCGGCTGTTGCTTGTCGACCGTGTGGAAGCAGCCATTGATCAGGATCAGATCGGCGGCGTCCGGGGTGCGGCTCGGGTTGTCCATGCGGGTCTCCGGTTCGGGTTCATCGAGGGTCGTAGTTTATTTTGCTGTGTATTTTTTTGCAATGGCTTGTAGACCGGCCAGGGTGTGGCTCATGAAGTCGGCGGCGAAGGGGTGCTCGGCGCCGTCCAGGGCGCCCGGCACCACCTGGTTCGACAAGCCGCGCGGCGCCAGCAGCATCGCGATGCAGGGCAAGACGGAAAACAAGAGACAGCGTTGCACCGCCGGATGCGTGGTCGGCAAGCCGACGAACTCGGCCACCAGCGTGAGCATCAGCGCCACTTTCGGCTTGAAGCCTTTCTCCGCCAGCGCCGGCAGGAACGCGCTGGGCGAGAGCAACTCCCTCAACAGCACCCGATAGCTCCACGGCATGTCGGGCCGGCTCGCCACCTCGACATAAAAACCGAGCGCCGCTTGCAGGCGCGCGCTTGGCGTGCTCAGCTTGGCGATCGCGCCCTGCATCGATTCCAGCGAAAACATGTGGCTGTGCGCCTCGACCAGCACGGCTTCATACAAGCCGTCGCGGCTGCCGAAATGGTAGTTCACGGACGCGACCGGCACCCCGGCGCGCGCGCAGATCGCCTTGCCGGTGGTGCCGTGGTAACCGTGGTCGGCGAACTCCAGGCCCGCTATCTCAAGCAGCCGCAAGCGGGTGGCGTCGCCGTCGGCCCGCTTGCCCTTGGCCGGGGCGGGCGCCGCTGCGGCGGAGGGCGTGATGTGCTGGTTTTTGCTCATTGGCTAGGGTCTTCCAAAAGGTGGCGCCATGATAGCATGGCGTTAATTTGAATTTGAATTCCAATTCAAATATGGTATGGTGTGTTCCGCGGCGGCCGTCGTCGTCGCCCTGGCCGGAGAGGGCCGGCGACGGGGCGGCATGCTCGCGGCCTTCTTAATCGGTTTTTATCCTGGAGAAAAATATGAAGTTCCTGTCGCTCTGCGCGCTGTGCGTGTTCGCCGCGCCCGGCTACCTGTTCGCCCAACAAACCCCGTCCGCCGCGGCGGCCTTTCCCGATCCGAACGCGCCCTTGACGGTGCATCCCTTGCGCGGCGGCGCGTACTGGATCGAAGGCGGCATCGGCAACACCGCTTTCGTGGTCACCGACGCCGGGGTGGTGGTGTTCGACACCCAGTTTTTCGCCCAGACCGCGCGCAACGAACTGGCCGAGATCGCCAGGGTGACGGACCAGCCGGTGGTCCAGATCCTGTTGAGCCATAGCGATCCCGATCATGTGCTGGGCATGTCCGGTTTTCCGCAAGGCATACCGATCGCGGCGCAGGAAAACGCCGCCGCCGAGATCCGGCATGAGATCGAATCGCCGTCGAACCCGGCCTATCCCTGGCTTGCGCTGGTCAATTACCTGCCCACGCGGGAAATCAAGCACCAGTCGCGTCTGGTCATCGGCGGCATGCCGGTGGTGCTGCTGCACGTCGCCCCGGCCCATACCGACGGCGATATGGTGGCCTACCTTCCGCGTCAGCGCATCGTGTTCGCCGGCGATATCCTGACCCCCGGGGTGGGACCGTATCCAGGCATCCACCTTGACAAGCACGGTTCCTCGCTGGGCTGGATCATGTTCGCCCGGGCGCTGCTGCGTCTGGACGCCGATATCTTCATCTCCGGCCACGGCGAGCCGCTCACGCGCGCCCAGGTGGAAGAACGCATCGTGGCGGCCGAGAAGCGCCGCGCCGAGATCGAGGCCATGGTGGCGCGCGGCATGACGCTCGAGCAAATCAAGGCGGTGTTCAACGACGCGCCGGCCACCGGCGCCGCCGCCATGTTCCCGGGCTTCACCGAGACCACATATGAGGAGCTGACCTCGGAGCCGTCGGGGCATCCGGGCCGGCACGGCGGCGAGCACTGATCCGTTTGGCGCGCCCGCCGCACGAGCGCGCGGGCG
>JAYVUV010000423.1:0-7620 GCA_043787615.1 Janthinobacterium sp.
GACCGGCAAGGCCAGGGCCGGCGCGCCGTAAGCCAGCAACAGCGACAGCGCCACCGTCTTCAGGGCGAAACCGGGAGCGGCGCCGCAGCCGCCGCCCAGCGCGCGCTTGCCGGCGCTCTTGACGATTTCCGAGACGGCGACGAAGGTGCCGGTTTGATTGCTCCAGATAGAACGGTAGATGCGGTTCATGACAGATCCTGATCAACGTTGAAACGTGGCTGCGGCGCTCAAAAATATTTCACGGCTTGTAACCAAAAGCGGCCCATGGCGTCCGGCACCGAGCTGGCCCGCGCGTTGCCCAGTTTGTGGGCGTAGTACAGCTTGAGCGCGACGCCGTTGGCGCCGGCCCAGGTCAAGCCGAGGCCGGCGCCGCTCAAGGTGCGGCGGTTGGGGCCGGGCGCCCAGGCGTCCTTGTTCAAGCTGACGCTGCCGGTGTCGACGAAGGCCACCGCTTGCGCCTGCCCGGGCCAGGCGGCCATGGCCGGCAAGGTGCGCCGCACTTCCAGATTGAGCACGTAACCCTGATCGGCATAGCCCTCGCCGCCCGGATAGGCGCGCACCGCGCCGACCCCGCCCAAGCCCATTTTTTCGGAAATATCCAGATTTTTGGAGGCCAGTTGCGCGCTCAGCGCCGCGTACAGCGCGGTGCGCTCGGTCCAGCCCTGCAGGCGCACGGCCGAGAGCGACCATTTGTGGAAACGGCCGTTGCTGCGCACCGTGGCCTGGTCGTTTTGCAGGGCGGCCGGCGTGCCGATCTCGACCTTGCCGACGGTCCAGGTCAGCGAATAATTGCTGGCGCCGCCCCCGCCGAGCCCGTCGCGGCATTCGCCGTTCACATTCACCATCCACACGTCGACGTCCTTGTCGTTGACGTTGGCGCCGGCCTCGCTCTTGTCGCGGAAGGACTTGCTGTCGTAATTGACCTGGGCGTACAGATTGTTGGCGCGCGAGCGCAGCAGTGGGTAACTGCCGTACACGCTGGCGATTTTGGCGTTGCCGTCGGCCCGCAGGGCGGCGAATTCGCGGCCCAGCCGGTAATCCATGGCGGTGTAGGCCAGCCCCAGCTTGCTCAAGCCGAGCTGGCCCTGGTAAGCGGCGCGGCCGTAATTGAGGCCGTCGGCCGAGGTGAACACGCGCAGGCTGGCCGCGTCGCCATGGCCGGTCGGCTCGTTGACGCTGAGGTTGGCGCCGATGCGTTTGGTGCCGGTGTAGCGGTTGCCCTGGTTGTCCAGATCGACGCTGCCGCCGACGCGCTGGCCGGGCGTGACCTCGACCACCAGGTCGGAGGCACCCACCGACGCGCCCGGCAACAGGGTCGATTTGACCTCCACCCCGGGCAGGTCGGACAGCAGCAGCAAGCGCCGCTCCAGGGGCGCGGCGGCGATCGTGTCACCGTTGTCCAGGCCGCCTAGCACGCGCTGCGCCAAGCCATCGTTGAGCGCGCTCTGGTTGCGCAGCGTGACGGCGCCGTATTGGCCTTCGAGCAAGGCGATGCTGACAACGCCATCGCGGATGTCTTGCGCCGGCAAAAACGCCTGAGCCAGAAAATAACCGTTTTGGTGGTAAAAGTCGGCGATCTTGGCCGCCATCGCGCGCAAGGCGGACAGATTCAATTCGGCGCCCGGCACGAAGCCGCTGACGGCCAGCAATTCGGGCCGGGGAAACGCGCGCGCGGCGGCGATGTCGAGCCGCTGCACCACGATGGTGACCTCGTCGGCCAAAGCGGCCGGCGCGGCGGCGCCCTGCTGGTAGCGAATCTCGGGCGCGGACCTGGGCGGCGGCGCGGGCGCCGACGGCACTTGCCGGATCTGATTGCCGGCGCCCGGCGGATCGACCGCGAACGCGCTTTGACTGATTGCCAATATAGTCAAAGTTAATAAACATTTTTCCAAAATGCGTCCTTTTTCGATGGCTTTACGGCGGCCGGTCATTTAGGCACTTGCGCTGACATTTTGAAATCAGTCTAACAAAGAAAATTCGCGCCACACGCTTTAAATTCATATACGCAGGGACGATCCCGATTATCGGCCGGGCACAAGGCGGGCGGCGCCATATAGCGGGAAAATCGTTGTATGTCAGGGGAAAGATGGGCCCGGCGGAATGTGGAAAACGCGCCACACCGGGCGGCCGGAGATTCAATCCGTTTATTATTTCCGCGCTTTCCCCGATTGAATCATCACAAATAGTCACATTGTATTGTGCGGCGAAACGGATGGATGGACCTGCAATGAAAGCGTGACGCCTTATTTATCAACATAATATATATTTCAATATTACGACGACGATAAGAATATCGAGGCGGCGGCCGCCGATATTCAATTCAGCGCAACATCGGCGTCAAATCGGGATCGCTATTGGCCATCGCGCGGCGGTAAGCGGGCCGCTCGCCGATGCGCTGCAAATACGCGCGCACATGGGGATACGCCGCCAGATCGACCGGTTGAAACAGGCGCATGGTGGTCAGCGAAAACACGCTCATGATGTCGGCCGCCGTGAACTCGGCGCCGGCGAAGTAAGGCGCTTGACCCAGCCTTTCCTCCACCAAGGTCATCACCCGGTCGAAACGGCCCTGCAAGGACGCCTGCACCGGATGGTCCGCAGCCAGCTTGGCACGGCCGATCATGAGAAGACGCGCCATCGCCGCTTGCAAATTGCCATTGGAAAAATGAAACCAGTAGAGGAAGGCCGCGTAGTCTGGATGCTCGGGGCCGGGCTTGAAGCGGCCGCCGCCATGCTTGACGATGAGGTATTCGACGATCGCGCCCGACTCGGCCAGCATCAACGCCCCGTCCTCGATCACCGGCGCCGCCCCCAGCGGGTGCAGCGCCTTGAGCGCGGCCGGCGACAATTGGGTGACGGGGTCGCGCGTGTAGCGCTTCAACTCGTAAGGCAAGCCCAGCTCTTCGCATAGCCAGACGATGCGTTCGGACGCGGAATGGCCAAGGTGGTGAATCTGTATCATGAGGTGCTCCATGTCGATGAATAGATGTTGGAAAACTTACTGTGGGCGCGCGTGGCCGCGCACCGCGCTCGGCGCGAAACCGAAGCGCTGGCGGAAGCGGACGGCGAAACGCGAAGCCGATTCGTAGCCGACCGTCAGCGCGATCGCCGACACGGGCTGGGCCGTCGCTTGCAGCAAGGTCAGCGCGGTGGCCATCCTGACATCGGCCAGCAAGGCCCTCAGCGTGGTGCCTTCGGCAACCAGGCGGCGCCGCAAAGTCGCCTCGGATTGCGCCAATTCGCCGGCCACGCGCCCGGCCGTCCAGATAGCGTCCAAGCGTCCGGCGATCAGCGCCCTCACCTTGACCGATACGCTCGGATTGACCGGTGGGCTGCGCAAGGCCAGGCCCTCTTCCAGCAGCCAATGCATCACTTCGAGCACGCGCTGGCGCGCCACCGCGTCCGGGATGGCCGGGCCGGGAGCCAATGCCCGCCGCGCGTTCTCGAAAGCGGCCGCCAAGCCGTCTCCCACCCGCGCGAGCAGGCGCGCCGACGCGGGACCGTGGCCGGGCGGCTCGACCTGGGCCGAGCGGCCGAGATAATAGGCATCGTCGAGCAGCGCGGTATCGAACAGCAACCAGCGCGCCGCATAGTGCCGGCCCTCGCCTAGCGCATTCCTGAAATCGACCGTCTGGTTGCCCGCGAGGAGAATGGCTTGCCCCGGTAGCGCCCGCACGGTGGCGCCGTGGCCGGTCTTGACGGTCTTGACGCCCCGGTCGACGAAGATCAGCACGGGCTGCTCGACGTGGATGCGCAGCATTTCCAACTCGCGTCCTTGCAGCACCTGAGCGGCACCGCCCACGCCGGGCCGGATATCGATGTGACGCGCGGCGCCCGCTGCCTCCGGCCCGGTCGTCCCGCCCCGATTCACCGCGCGCCCCCGGTGGCGATGGCGGCCGGGTCCGAGATGTCGGCTTTGAAATTGGCAAGGCCGCTGATCGGCGGGAAAAAAAGAGAGGTGGGCATGGCGCCGCTCGGTTGTGGGTAGCGTTCCAGTATAGGCGGGGCTTGGCCTGGCTTCGGTGCGGCCCCGGTCGAATTGTGTGCCGTTCCGATCACATCGGCGCGCCAAGGCCGCCGCCGTCAAGCACCGGGCTTGACGGTTTTACCTTCGCCTTCCCGCTCCAAGTAAGTGCCTGCCCCGGCAAGCAGGGCAGGCTGCACCACCTTACTTGAACGGCGCGCTCATGCCGTCGATGTCGGGCGCCCATCCCGAGGGATTGGACAAGGTCAAGGTATTGGCGCCGCCCTGTTTCAACTGACCCGTCACCGTGACGGTCGACACCGTTCCCCAACCACCGGTGGGCGCGAAAGCGACCGTGGTCGGCGCCGCGCCGTTGAAACTGAGCTGGGCGTTGCGCGGCGTCGCGTCGCCGTTCACGTAGCTGAGCGTCACGCGATAGCCGCCGTCGGCGGGCGCCGCCAGGCCGTTCAACGTCAGCGTGCCCTTGGTGCTGCCGTCGCCGTTGCCGATATACCCGACGACCTTGCCTCCCGAACAAGCGGAACAGGCGGAAATTCTGGCGCCGCCCCCCAGCGTATTGTTGCCGGCTTCGGCTTCCGTGTAGGGTTTGAACGGCGCGCCGATGCCATCGATATCGGGTGCCCATCCCGATGGATTGGAGATGGTCAAGGTGTTGGCGCCGCCTTGTTTGAACTGTCCCGTCACCGTCAGCGTCGCCACCGTTCCCCAACCGCCGCTGGGTGGAAAGGCGAGCGTGATCGGGGCCGCGCCGTTGAAACTGAGCTGCGCGTCGCGCGGCGCCGCGTCGCCATTGACGTAACTGAGCGTCACGCTGTAGGCGCCGTCGCCGGGGGCCGCGATGCCCTTGATCGTCAGCGTACCGTTGCTGCCGGCGTCGCCGTTGCCGATGAAGCCGACATGCTTGCGTCCCGAACAAGCCTGGCAATCGGCGATTCTGGCGCCGCCGCCCAGCGTGTTGCCGGCGGCTTCGGCTTCATACGCCAGGGGCGGCGGCGGCGGTAGTTTGACCGGTCCGGCCACCACCGCGAGCGCGCTGATGTCCGGCGCGGCGGTGGCGTCGTCGAGCTTGGACAAGAGCACGGAATTTTGGCCCAGGCGCAATCCCAGATACACCGTTATGGTGCCGGGCAATCGATTGGTCGGTGGAAACGCCAACGTGGTCGGGTTGGCGCCATTGACAGTCAGCCTGGCCTTGAGCGCCGTGGCGCCGCTGTTTTGGTAGGCGATCTGAACGAAACCACCCACGGTTTGCGATATCACGTTATTGAACGTCACCGCGCCCAGCGCGCTAACTTTTTGTCCATCCACGCAAAGCGCGCACGGCGCATACGCCGCTCCACCCGACAGGGCGCCGGGCGAGGAGCTAACCGGGGCCGGGGCCGGGTCGGTGCCGCTCAGCTTCAACATGAGCACGCCGCCCGCCGGCACCCGCGCCGCCGTGTACGAACCGGTCGCGCTGCCCAAGTCTTGATGCGCCCACACATCGCGGATCGCGGCCGCGCCGCCTGGCGCCAAGCCCAGTTGCTGCCAGGTGAAGCTCATCGCGCTATCCGTCGGCCCATTGTTAAACAGTAAGACCGCGCGCTGCCCCGAACCGGCGAGCAATTTCGCCCAGACTTGCTGCTTACCCGATTCGGCCACTTTCAAGCCTTGCAAGCCGAGCATGTCCTGGTCGATGGCGATGACCTCCGGGTTGGTCAAGAGCGCCATGGTCGCGCCGGACGGCGCGCTCGACAGATCGTTGCCGAGGACCATGGGCGCGCCGGCGATCGCCCACAGGCTCACATGGGCCTGGTCGTTGGCCGCTGTCATGCCCATGCCCGCCACCATCATGTCGGGATCGTTGTAATACCCGGTGTGCTGGCCTTCGGGGTGATCATTTCCGTTGAAATTTCCCAGCATTTGGCCGAAGCGCGGGGCGCCGCTACCGGGCCCGTAAATATCGCCCGTGGTGCGCCAGGAGGTGGCGATACCGGCGCCCCAATCCCATGGCCCCATGTTGGCGTCGGGATAGCCGCTCTTGCCGATCGTGCCCCAGTCGCACATATTTAACACCAGCAATTTACCGGTTTGAACGGACGCCTTTTGAATGGCCGCCGAGATCGCCGTGTAAGCTTGTTGCGGGTCGAATCCGGCCGCGCTGCCGCCGCACCAATCGACTTTGACAAAGTCGAAATCCCACTGCGCGAATTGTAAAAAGTCGTGATCGTAGTGCGCGAAATCGCTACCGACGAAATGCACGCCGTCGGTGTTGCCGCAACCGCGAGGACCCGCGTCGATATAGATCCCGGCTTTCAAGCCTTTGCCGTGGATATAATCGGCGATCGCCTTGATGCCACCCGGCCATTGCGTGGTCGGATTGCCGTTCATATCCACATTGATAATGAAGTTACCGTTTGCATCGCGCTTGCGCGAAGTCCACCAACCCTCGTCGATGTTCACATACCGATATTTGTTGCCTGACGCAATGTTCTTATTGAGCGCGACCAGTCCATCCGCTTGCGCTTTAATCGTGTCGAAACCGACGTTCTCGGCCAGGCTATTCCATGAAGACCAGCCCATCGTGGGCGGGGTGACGGCGATTTGTTCCGATGCGGCGGCCTTGGGCGCGCTGGCGCCGGACGCGGCGACGGCATGCGCGGTGCTGGTGGAACCGGTATGCGACGATGGAGTTGCGCCATCGTTATTTCCTCCGCAACCAGCTACGCTTAAACCGAACAATAGGGTGGCGACGAGGCGCCGCTGGTAAGACCGAACCATATCTATCTCCTTTTTTATGATTATTAGCGCTGCTTTATTTTTCCCTGAAAATAACCGCTTTCTAAACCGATATATTCCTCTCCTTAATTCAAGATGGATTGATAGTAGGGATTCGAGTCTGGCCCATCCAATGAATATTTCCATTGTGTTAATACTGTATTTGATATCACTGTGGGAAGGTGACAGACCTGAAGAGCGGTGCGCGATCAAGCCCGATCCGTCTTTCCGACGGGGTCGCCGGAGCGGCGCTGGCGCATCGTGCCCGGCCGGAGGCGCCGGCCGCGCGCGCCTTCGATCGCCCGCCGCGCACGCTGTCAGCAGTGATTTGCCGTATCTAAACATATACATTTTATAATAATAACGATAGAATAAGCCGCGCGACGGATCGCCCGCTCGCCCGCGGTTGTTTTGCGGTTCCCGAACGTACGAGGCTGCAGGCAGCCGCGCACGCTCTTCTTTATAAATCAGGAGAAATGTATGAGCAAAAAACAAGTCATGACCAAGGAAGAAATCGCACAAGTTCACGGCGCACTGGGTGAAATCGCTCCGCGTTACCTGGCATTGCGTGTCGAAGACACCAAAACCGGTAACAGCGAAATCGCCGGCCAATACCTGAGCTTGCGTGCTGAAAACACCAAAAACGCGGCGTAATCTCCCGTAGCGGGGCGGGTCCGCGGACCCGCCTTGATGCCCCAGGCGAACAGCGCCATCACCGTTTTCCATGCCATGCCAACGTTCCTATCTTTTCCTGCGGCGCAGCGCGAGCGCGCCGATACAAGCGGCAACACCGCCGTCCCGATACCCGGCCGGCGCGACCTTGAGCGCCACGTCGCGCCGGGCCTGACGCGCCTCGCGCTTGCCGGCGCCGCTTTCCC
>JAYVUV010000424.1:0-3757 GCA_043787615.1 Janthinobacterium sp.
TTGCCGATCCCGGTGGGCGCTTGCGCCAGCAGGCAGCAGCGCCGGCTGCTGGCCTTGTACATGGCCTCGGCCAATTCGCGCTGGCCGGGCCGGAACGCGGGATGGGGAAAGGCCAGGCTTTTCAAGGCGCGGTCGCGGCCGGCGCGGTGCGCCATTTCCTGTTCGGCCCAGGCCAGGAACAAGCCGCATTGCTGGTCGAAATAGTCGCGCAGCGCGGCCGCGCCGGCCACTTCGTGCAGCACGGTTTCCTTTTGGCTGGCGATGTCGTAATACACCAGGGCCAGGCGCAATTGGTCCAGGCCCAGTTTTTGGCACAGCAGATGGCCGTAGATCTTGAGTTGGGACCAGTGCAGGCGGCGCTGGTTGGCCGGCATGGCCGCCAAATCGCCGCGATAAGTCTTGAATTCTTCCAGCTGGCCGCGGCCCGCGTCGTAACCGTCGGCGCGCCCGCGCACGCGCAGCGGCCCGAATTGGCCGGACAGGCTCACCTCGCGCTGGTAGTCGGCGCCCCGGCGCGCGCCCACCACGGCGTGGCCGGCGATGCCTTCCTGGGCCGTGGGCGAGGGCGTGAAGCGCAAGTCCAGATCGCCTTCCTTGGCGGTGAAGTCGCACAGGGCGCGCACCGCCACCACGTAGCCCGTATCGTTTCCCTCTTTCAAGCGCGCGCCTCGCTCCACTGGAGGTAACACACGGTGATCGGCATGTCGTGTTGGGCGCAGTAATCGATCCAGCGCTTCTGGTTTTCTTGCAGGCGGTCGCCCGGCCCTTTCACCTCGATCATATTGTAGCGCCGCTGGGCCGGCCAGAATTGGATCAGGTCGGGAAAGCCGCTGCGGTTCGCTTTCATGTCGAGCAAAATGCGCTCGAACCATTTTTTCAGGTGGGTGGCAGGAATGCAGTCCAGCGCCAGCGCGATCAACTCCCGGTCCACCACTTCCCACGCCACGAAGGGCGACTGGGTGCCGAACTTGGCCAGGTACTGGCGCTCGATGGTGCGGCGGTAGGCATCGTCGTCGAGTTCGGCAAGGCAGGCGGCGAATTCGCGCGCGCGGCGATGCGGGAAATCGGCGTTGTGCAAATCGGCCGGGCCGCGATGGAAGGGGTGGAAAAAGGCGCCCGGAATGGCCTTGAAAATGGCGTCCCAGCACAGCAAGCCGAACAGCGAATTGATCAGCGCGTTTTCCACGTAATACACGGGCGCGTCGTCGCGCGTCAGGTGCCGTTTGACCAGCTCTTCCACATAGCAGGGCGTCTGCGGCATGGGCAGGCGCACGTCGACCCGCCGCACCGGCGCGGCGGGCGCCCCGGCTAGGCGCGGATGGCCGAGCTTGCGGCGCAGGCGCGGCGCGATGCGCAGCAATTGCTGGCGTTCGGCCTCGCTCTCGGGCTGGCGCTGGGCAAGGCACAGCCGTTCGAAGGCATCCGACGCCAGGCCGTTTTTCTCCAGCACGCGGATGGCGCGCGCCCGCGCGCCCGGATAGGCGCAAGCGGCATAGGCCTGGAAGGCGTCGCTCCAGTCGCCCTGTTTTTCCAGATGCTGGCCGATTTGAAACAGCAGCTTGTGGCGGCGGCTGCTCAACCAATCGTTGTCCGGGTCGGCTTCGGGCAAGTCGCGCAGCACCTGGGCGGCCGGTTCCCGCTCCCGGAAGCGCTCGCGGCATTGGTGCAGGGCCAGATAATTGTCGATGTCGCGCCGGCTGCGAAAGCCGCGCGAGGAGGGTGAAAATTCCACTTTTTCGTATTTGTACACGCCCAGGTCGGACAGCACGAATTCGGACCAATCCTGGCGGAAGTTGCCGAAAAAAATCAGGCGCAAACGCTCGCACAGCGCCTTGCCCAGCACGTGATACAGATGGTCGCCCGAATGCGGGTACCAGGCCGAAAAACGGCAGGCGTCTGGATAGTGGGCGCGCAGCGCTTCCAGTTGGGCCGCCTTGCGGGCGTTTTTCTCGTGCGCTGACAGGCCGAAGACGCGGCCGATTTCCTGTTTTTGCAGCAGCTCGAACAATTGCTCCAGCGTGAGCGGCGGATCGTGTTCGACCCAACCTGCGGCCAGCAGGGGCAGGGAGGCGCGATGCGTGTCGCCGATTTCGGCGTAACTGAGTTTACTGGCGCGGAACAAGGCGCCCTTGCGCATGATCATACGCACGAACAAGGCGCGCGAGGCTTGCGGCAGCCCCAAAAAATGTTCGATGAAGCCATGTTCCTCCTCGGTCAGCAAGTCGTCGTAGCGCGCGCCGATCCAGTCCAATGCTTGGTGAAAATTGTCCAGATAATAGAATGGGTTGTCGATGAGGTTAACCATGCGCGGAACGAGGGAACTGTGTTTATATACAGTGTATCGCGTTGCGCGGCGCTTGCCCAGCACATTCTGGCGGCGCGCTGGAAGGTGAGCGGCGAGGGCGAAAAAAAGGCCGCGTCGCGCGGCCCGTGCTTATTCTGTGGCGTAGCGTCAGGATGCGGCCGTGTCCGGCGACGGGGCCGCCGATGGCGCGCCCGCCGGAGCGCCGCCCGCAGCCTCGGGCGGCTTCGGCGTCACTTGTTGCACGGCTTTGGCGATTTGCGCCTCCACCGCCTGCACCGCCTGCTGGGTGGCCTTGGTCACTTGTTCGTAACCGTTGAAGGCGTTGTCGATGGCCGTCTTGACGATGGCGACCGCGTTTTCCGAGCCGGGCCGCACGTTTTTCGTCACATCGTAAATCAGGGCGCTCAAATTGCTTTTCGCCTCGGCCATATGGGTTTCGGCGGCCCGGGTGAATTCGGCCTGGATATCCTTGATGATGTCGCCCAGTTGCTGATTGTAGGCGGCCACCCCGGCCACCCCGGGTTTGACCTGGGCGGCGGCGGCCGACAGGGCCGCGTGCGGGTCCTTGGCTTGACTGATTTCCTTGCCGGCGGCGACAGAATCGGCCAGACCGGATTTGGCGGTGTTGACGTTGAGCGCCACCACTTGCTCCACCCCTTGCACCGCTTTGCTGGTGAGGGCGTTAAAGGTCATCAATTGGAATTCAAACAATGCTTTGGTGGCAGATGCGAACTGCTCGGGATTGGTGAACATGGTGTCTCCTCGGTTTGAATAGATACGGCTGATCTCTCAATACTGCGACGCGATGACGGCTGTTGCGCGGATTTTCCGCGTGTGGTGGAGTGTTCATTATTTAGCAAGCACCGGTTTTTCGCAACGGCTATCTTTGTACGGTCCCAGCGCGCGTTCCCAGCCGGGGCCGGGCGACACTTGCGCGCACACCAGCTTGGCATCGACCTTGCTGCGCCATTGGTGCCAGGGCGCCGGCTTGGCCGCCGCGTGCAAGCCGGCCAGGCCGAGCAGAGCGAGCAGGCCGGCGGCGGCCCAGCGCGCCGGCTTCACGCCGCCTCGTCCCGGGCCAGCGCCTCGCGCGCGGCGGCGATGCGCGGATAACTGTCCTCGATCCAATCGACCAGGGCGGCCAAGCGCAGCGCCGCTTCGCGCCCCAGCTCGGTCAAACTGTATTCCACCTTGGGCGGGATCACCGCGTAATCCTGGCGCCGCACCAGGGCGTCGCCGGCCAGCGCGTCCAAGGTTTGAGCCAGCATTTTTTCGCTCACGCCGCCGATTTCCCGGCGCAACTGGCTGAAACGGTGGGTGCCGTCGAGCAGCACCACCAGCACCAGCACGCCCCAGCGGCTGGTCAAGTGGCTGAGCACGGCGCGCGAGGGACATTCCGCCGCCAGCACCCGGGCCCGGCCGGTCTCGTCGGCGACGGCCTCGGCCAGCGAG
>JAYVUV010000425.1:0-4610 GCA_043787615.1 Janthinobacterium sp.
CCAGCGCCAGTTGGCCGTCGCGCCGGTGGCGCCGCAGCGCGCCCTGGTCGGCCTGGCGCACATTGCGCAGCGCGCGCCGCTGTTCCAGCGCGGCGCGCAACTGGCGGTAGGCCGGCGCCGGCGGCACCCAGGGCGCCGGCTGGGTCAGGGCGCAATAGCAGGCCAGCAGGGTGGCGTCGAACGGGGTGGCGGCGCGCGCCTGGCGCGCGAAGCGGGCCACGTGGACCGGGTCCACCGCCACCACCACCATGCCCATGGCGGTGAAGGCCAGGGCCGCGCTTTCGCTGAAGGGGCGCGAGCGGGCCATGCACACTTGCAGGCCGGCGATGGCGATGTCGCTGTCGGCCAGCCAGCGCCGCAGCCAGCGGTAGCCGGCGCCGTTGTTATCGACCCGCTGGTGCCGCACTTCGCCTTGCAGCAGCAGGGCCACGCGTAGTGTTTGCTTTCCGACATCGATACCGACGGTTGCTTGCGGTGCTGTCATAGTGTCATCCTTTTATGAGCGAGTCACGGCGCCACAGTCGCTCCGCGCCGGTCCTGCGCCTGTGCGGGACCGGTCGCGCGACTGCCACTGCTTGTGAGTATCAGTTATACGCGCTTGCCGGAAAAATGGATTCAAACTTCATTCAAGTGTGGCAAATATGCCAAATCGAAACGTTTTCGCGCGGCGCAAGCGGCCAGCCGGGCGGACGGCGCGGGCGCGGGGGGCTGAAAAACGGCGCCGTTCCGTGTAAGCTAGCGGCATGAACCCACCGACCCCCACCATCGCCCCCGAGCCGTTCCCGGCCGCCCGCTTCATCAAGGAAATCGGCCGCGGCAAACACGGCGCGCGCAGCATGACCCGGGCCGACGCCCACGATCTATACCAAGCCATCCTGGCCGGCCGCGTGTCCGACCTCGAATTGGGCGGCATCATGCTGTCGATGCGTATCAAGGGCGAATCGGTGGAGGAGATCGCCGGCTTTCTGGAGGCGGCCGAGGCTTCCTTCGCCCCGCTGACGGCCCCGCCGGGCCGCTATGCGCCGGTGGTCATCCCCAGTTACAACGGGGCGCGCAAGCTGCCCAACCTGACCGCGCTGCTGGCGCTGCTGTTGGCGCGCGAAGGGGTGCCGGTGCTGGTGCACGGGGTGACGGCCGACGCCGGCCGCATCACCACCGCCGAGGTGTTCCAGGCCATGGGCTTGAGCGTGGCGCGCGACCGCGAGGCGGCCGCCTCCATGCTGGCCCAGGGCCAGCCGGCCTTCATGGCGATCGAGTTGCTGGCGCCGCGCCTGGCGTATATGTTGTCGCTGCGGCGCGTGCTGGGGGTGCGCAATTCGACCCACACCCTGGTCAAGATCATGCAACCGTTCGCCGGCCCGGCGCTGCGCCTGGTGTCCTACACCCATCCCGAATATCTGGAAATGCTGGGCGAGTATTTCACCACCACCGCCGTGCAGGCGCGCGGCGACGCCTTCCTGATGCGCGGCACCGAGGGCGAGACGGTGGCCAACGCCAACAAGGCGCAGCAGATCGACTGGTTCCACGAGGGGCAGCGCACGGTGCTGGTGGAAAAGCAGGGTACGGTGCAAGCGTTGCCGTCGCTGCCGGGCGAGCGCGAGGCCGGCGTCACGGCCGAGTGGATAGGCGCGGTGCTGCGCGGCGAGGTGGCGGTGCCCGATTCGATCGCCGAGCAGGTGGCCCAGTGCCTGCGGGTGGCCGAGGCGGTGCGCGCGCGCGGCTAGCGGCGAGCGGCGAGCGGCGCGGCGCGCGCTTCGACTGTCCGCCGGGTTTGGGTTCCCGCCCGGCGAGCGTCTACAATGCCGGTTTTGTGAACGCGAAGCCGAATATATGTCGAACCAATTTGATGTGGCCGTGATCGGCGCCGGCGCGGCCGGCATGATGTGCGCGGCCGTGGCGGCCCGGGGCGGCAAGCGGGTGGTGCTGATCGACCACGCCGCCAAGCTGGCGGAAAAGATCCGCATCTCGGGCGGCGGACGCTGCAATTTCACCAATCTGCACGCCGGGCCGAACAATTTTTTGTCCGACAATCCCCATTTTTGCAAGAGCGCGCTGTCGCGCTACACGCCGCAGGATTTCCTGGCCCTGGTCAAGAAGCATCGCATCGGCTATCACGAAAAACACAAGGGCCAGCTGTTTTGCGACGAGTCGGCCGAGCGCATCGTCACCATGCTCAAGGACGAGTGTCACGCCGCCGATGTGCACTGGCGCATGCCGTGCAAGGTGGTCGCGCTGGCGGCCAGGGCCGAGGGCGGCTATGCGATCGAGACCGACAGCGGCCGGATCGAGACGGCCAGCGTGGTGGTGGCCAGCGGCGGCTTGTCGATCCCCAAGATCGGCGCGTCCGACCTGGCTTACCGCATCGCCCAGCAATTCGGCGTGGGCATGGTCGCGCCGCGCCCGGCCCTGGTGCCGCTGACCTTCGACGACGCGGCCTGGGCGCCGTTCGCGCCGCTGGCCGGGATCGCGCTCGAGGTCGAGGTCGAGACCGGCGGCTTGAAGGGCCGTCAGCCCGACGGCGCCCGTTTCCGCGAAGACTTGTTGTTCACCCATCGCGGCTTGTCCGGTCCCGCCATTTTGCAAATTTCCAGCTATTGGCGGGACGGCCAGCCGATCGTCGTCAATCTCTTGCCTGACATGGACGCGGGCGCGACCTTGATCGAGGGTAAGGGCAACATCAAGAAGCAGCTCGCCAACGTGGTGGGCCAATGGTTGCCGGCGCGCTTGGTGGAGAGTCTGTTGCTGGCGTGTGGCTTGGCGCCGGACGCGCGCCTGGCCGATGTGCCGGACGCCCGCTTGCGCGCGCTGGGCCTGGCCATCAACCGCTGGTCCATCGTGCCTAGCGGTTCCGAGGGTTACCGCAAGGCCGAGGTCACGCGCGGCGGGATCGACACGCGCCAGTTGTCGCAGCAAACCATGATGGTGAGCAAGGTGCCGGGCTTGTATTTCATCGGCGAGGCGGTCGATGTCACCGGTTGGCTGGGCGGGTATAATTTCCAGTGGGCCTGGGCCTCGGCGGTGGCGGCCGGACTGGCCCTGCAATAATATTGCCGTCTATCACGAGTCGATTTCGCCACAGCGCGCCCGGCGCGGCGCCGGGTCTTCCTTTTCCCCGGAAAAGCTGCTACACTCTACCTCTTCCTATAAATCAACGGTTTGAATTTTTACATGACCACTATTCGCCTTAAAGAAAACGAGCCGTTCGAAGTCGCGATGCGTCGCTTCAAGCGCACCATTGAAAAAACCGGCCTGCTGACCGAACTGCGCGCACGCGAGTTCTACGAAAAGCCAACAGCCGAGCGCAAGCGCAAGCTGGCAGCAGCCGTCAAGCGCCATTACAAGCGTATCCGCAGCCAACAACTGCCGAAAAAATTATTCTAAGACTGTCGCCGCAAGGGTAATCCGGGGTCATGGCGCGTGTCCGCCCGGCTTGTTCTTGTGACATTTGAACGCAATCGGTTCGAATGAGTCGCCCACCCGCTCCGGTTCGCCGCGGCGGGTTTTCGCATTTATACCACCGGAGAAACCGATGACACTCAAAGAATCCATCACCGAAGACATGAAAACCGCCATGCGCGCCAAGGATAGCGGGCGCCTGGGCACCATCCGCCTGTTGCTGGCCGAAATCAAGCGCAAGGAAGTCGACGAGCGCATCGACGTCAGCGACAGCCAGGTGCAAGTCATCGTCGAAAAGATGATCAAGCAGCGCAAGGATTCGATCACCCAGTTCGAGGCGGGCGGCCGGGCCGATCTGGCCGATATTGAAAAAGCCGAGTTGACGGTGCTGGCCGGTTACATGCCGGAAGCCTTGTCGGACGCCGAAGTGGCGGCCGAGGTGGCGGCGGCGGTGGCCGCCTCGGGCGCCAGCGGCGCCCAGGACATGGGCAAGGTGATGGCCATCGTCAAGCCGAAATTGGCGGGCCGGGCCGACATGACGGTGGTGTCGGCGCTGGTGAAAAAGGCCTTGAGCCCGGCTTGATCGCGCGATTCGCCGTTTGCGCGGGATCAGCTCCCGCGCACCGTTTTACGCTAGTGTCGTGGTGCGTTCCTGTCGCAGCGAATCCACAAGCGCAGGCGCGCCAAGCACCCGACCCGACACCGGCCCGTACCATGAGTAGACCGCACACGTGATACCACAATCCTTCATTTCCGATTTGCTGAACCGGGTCGACATCGTCGACGTGGTGGGGCGTTACGTGCAATTGAAAAAGGGCGGCGCCAATTTCATGGGCTTGTGCCCGTTTCATAGCGAAAAGTCGCCCAGCTTCACGGTCAGCCCCACCAAGCAGTTTTACCATTGCTTCGGCTGCGGCGCGCACGGCACCTCGATCGGTTTTCTGATCGAGTATTCGGGCATGGGTTTCATCGACGCGGTCAAGGATTTGGCGCAAAACGTGGGCATGGTGGTGCCGGAGGCGGATGACAAGATTCCGCCCGCTCAGCGTGCCGAGATGCAAGCGCAAAGCATGGCCTTGTCAGAAGCCATGTTGAAGGCGTGCGACTATTACCGCGGCCAGTTGCGAGGCGCCACCGACGCAATTGCCTACCTCAAGCAGCGCGGCTTGACGGGGGAGGTGGCGGCCCGGTTCGGCGTGGGTTTTGCGCCGGGC
>JAYVUV010000426.1:0-7708 GCA_043787615.1 Janthinobacterium sp.
GGAGGAAGCCGGCGCCGAGCTGGCGCCCGCCTGGCGGGTGGCGGCGCGCACCGGCGACACCACGCCGGCGCAGCGCGCGCGCCAGGCCAAGTCGCTGCCGGAGGTGTTGGTGACCACCCCGGAAAGCCTGACCCTTTTGCTCAGCAAGGCCGACGCGCAAGCCCAATTCGCGCTGCTCGACATGGTGATCGTGGACGAATGGCATGAGCTGATCGGCGGCAAACGCGGGGTGCAGACCCAGCTCGCGCTGGCGCGCCTGCGCCACTGGCATCCCGGCTTGATCACCTGGGGTTTGTCGGCCACGCTGGGTAATCTGGAGCAGGCGCGCCTGGCCTTGCTGGGGGCGGACGGCGGGGTGCTGGTGGAAGGCGTGTCGCGCAAGGAGATCGTGGTCGACACCCTGATTCCGGCCCGGCCGTCGCGTTTTCCGTGGGGCGGCCATCTGGGCATCCAGATGCTGCCGGCGGTGATCGCCGAGATCGAGGGCAGCGCCACCACGCTGGTGTTCACCAATACCCGCTCGCAGGCCGAGATCTGGTATCAGCGCATGCTGGAGGCGCGGCCCGACTGGGCCGGCGTGATCGCGCTGCACCACGGCTCGCTGGACAAGGCGGTGCGCGAATGGGTCGAGAAGGGTTTGAAAAGCGGCCAGTTGAAGGCGGTGGTGTGCACCTCCAGCCTGGACCTGGGGGTCGATTTCCTGCCGGTCGAACGGGTGCTGCAAATCGGCAGCGCGAAGGGGGTGGCGCGCCTGCTCCAGCGGGCCGGGCGCAGCGGCCACGCGCCCGGCCGGGTGTCGCGCGTGACGCTGGTGCCGACCAACAGCCTGGAGCTGCTGGAGGCAGCCGGCGCCAAGGCGGCGGTGGCGCGCCGCCTGGTCGAGCCGCGCCCGGCGCCGGACAAGCCGCTCGACGTGCTGGTCCAGCATCTGGTGACCATCGCCCTGGGCGGCGGGTTTCGCTCCGAGCAGTTGTACCAGGAGGTGCGCTCGACCTGGTCTTACCGCGACTTGAGCGCGGCCGAGTGGCAGTGGGCGCTCGACTTCGTGGCGCGCGGCGGCCAGTCGCTGACGGTGTATCCGGAATACCGGCGCGTGCTGCCCGACGAGGAGGGCGTGTACCGGGTGCCCGACGCGGCGCTGGCGCGGCGCCACCGGATGAGCATCGGCACCATCGTGTCGGAGTCGTCGATGCAGGTCAAGTATATGCGCGGCGCGACCTTGGGCAGTATCGAGGAAGGCTTCATCTCGCGCCTGAAACAGGGCGATCATTTTCTGTTCGGCGGGCGCATCCTCGAATTCGTGCGGGTGCACGAGATGACGGCCTTTGTGCGCCGGGGCACGGGCAGCAAGGGCGCGGTGCCGCGCTGGCAGGGTGGCAAAATGCCGCTGTCGTCGGAGCTAGCGCATGCCGCGCTCGAACAACTGCGCCTGGCGAGCCTGGACCGCTACGACGGCCCCGAAATGCAAGCCTTGAAGCCGCTGCTGGAAATTCAGCGGCGCTGGTCCTCGCTGCCCACCGCCGACAGCCTGGTGGTGGAAACCATGGTCAGCCGCGAGGGGCGCCACCTGTTCCTGTATCCGTTCGCCGGGCGCTCGGTGCATAGCGGCTTGGCCGCCTTGCTGGCTTACCGCATGGCGCGTATGCGGCCGGCCACGTTTTCGATCGCCGTCAACGACTACGGCTTCGAGCTGCTGGGGCATGAAGGCTTCGACCCGGCGCCCTTGTTCGGCGGCGCCACCGGCGCCCAGGTTGCTCTGTTCGGCGCGGACGATTTGCTGGAGGATGTGCTGGCCAGTTTGAACGCGGCCGAGCTGTCGCAGCGCCGCTTTCGCGAGATCGCCCGCATCGCCGGCCTGATTTTTCAAGGCTATCCGGGTCAGCCCAAAAGCGCGCGCCAGCTGCAAGCGTCGTCCTCGCTGTTTTTTGAAGTGTTCCGCAAACACGATGCCGGCAATTTGCTGCTGACCCAGGCCCAGCGCGAAGTGCTGGAGCAGGAGCTGGAGCTGGGCCGGCTGCGCGCCACGCTGCTGGAATTGCAGGGCCGCCGCATCGCCTATCACGAAATCGCGCGCGCCACGCCGTTCGGCTTCGGCTTGATGGTGGAACGCTTCCGCGAAAAGCTGAGCACCGAAAAATTATCGGACCGGGTGGCGCGCCTGTTAAAGGAATTGGAAAAGGCGGCCGCCGTATGATGGCGCAAGCATGCGAGATCGCCGGCGAGACGATGCTGCTCCTGGCCGCGAAGGCGATGTATTGGCCGCGCAAAAAAATGCTGATCGTGGCCGATATCCACTTCGGCAAGGCGACCGCGTTTCGCGCGCTCGGGGTGCCGGTGCCGCGCGGGACCACCGGCCAGAACCTGGCCGGGCTGGACGCCATGCTGGCCGCGCACGCGGTCGACGAGGTGGTGTTTCTGGGCGATTTTTTGCATGCCCGCGCGGCCCATGCGCCGGCCACGCTGGGCACCATGGTGGCATGGCGCGAACGCCACCCGGCGCTGCGCTTGACGCTGGTGCGCGGCAACCACGACGCGCACGCGGGCGACCCGTCGGCGCTGCTGCGGATCGACCTGGTCGACGAGCCGCATCTGGTGGCGCCGTTCGCCCTGTGTCATCACCCCGACCTCGACGCGCCCGCCTACGTGCTGGCCGGCCATGTGCATCCGGTGCTGCGCTTGCGATCCGGGCGCGACGCCGTGCGCCTGCCTTGTTTTTTGCTGGGACGCGCGCGCGCCGTGCTGCCTTCGTTCGGCGCCTTTACCGGCGGCCATCCGGTGCGGCCGGTGGCGGACGAGCGCGTGTTCGTGGTGGCCGACGACAGCGTGTTCCAGGTGCCACCGGCCCACCTGGCGCTCCAGTTGAGCGATGCGGACCCAGGAAAATAGGAGCAGTCCTACGTTGCCTTCGGCCGCGCTCCTATGCCGGCGGCCACGCCACTGGGCTAACATGAATTGCTGAATTGACAGCGTGAATGTTTGGCACGGCATGGGCACTGGCGCCCGGCGCGTGATCGTTTAGAGGAGAGCCATCATGACATCGTATGACCAAGGACAGTCGCCGGCCCCGTACGCGGGCCATAGTCAAAGCGCCGCCGGTGCCGACCGGCAGGGCGAGCAAAATTTCGTGCTGGTCGATGAAGAGCAGGGTCTGGAAATCGGCGACGAAGGTTTCATTCCCACCGAAGTGCGGCGCGTCGAGCGCGCCGGCAACCGCCAAAGCGGCGAACCGCACAGCGAGGGCGCGAATGCGGGCGCCGGGCGCCAGGGCGACAGCCGGTAGCAAGGTTTCGATACAAACGGCGGCGCCGGTGTCCGAGCCGGCGCGCCACAGCATTAATTCTTTATTCACTCTTGGAGCAAAGCATGACGACAACACCATCGCCAATGAAAAAAATCGCCATCGGCGCCGCCTTGACCCTGCTGGGAAGCATGGCCTTGAGCGGACTGGCGCGCGCGGCAGACAATTACGATCAAACCTTCCTGGCCAAGGCCGCCGACTCCGGCAGCACCGAAATCGCCGCCAGCAAGATCGCGCAGACCAAAGGTTCGACCCCGGAAGTGAAGACCTTCGCCGAATCGATGGTCACCGACCACACCAAGGTGGCGGAAGAATTGAAGCAGTTGGCTGCCTCCAAGAAAATCACCGTCAGCGACGAGCCGAGCAAACCGCATCAGGCGGAAATCGGCAAGCTGAACGGCTTGGATGGCAAAAAATTCGACCAAGAATATGCCAAGAAAATCGGCGTCGACGCGCATAAGGACGCGGTGAAACTGTTCACCGAGGCGAGCAAAAAAGCCAGCGATCCGGATGTGAAAGCCTTCGCCGCGAAAACATTGCCGGCGCTGGAGCATCATTTACAGATGGCCAACGAGTTGCATGCGGCCGTGAATAAACATTAATTTACGGTGTGGCTTGGCGCCGCCTGCCACCCTTGGTGGCGGCGCTCAAGCGGCGAAACTTGGCGCTGCCATTTTTTTCGCGTATTCGCGCACGTCGTGCGGCCAGTCGGCCACACAGGCATGGAATTGCTCGGCCTTGCCCGCGAACAGCGCCCGGCTGGCTTCCTCGAAGCCGGGCAAGTCTCCCGCCAGCGCGCTCATGAATCGGTAGCTGGCGTCGCGCGCCATTCTTTGCCGGTCGGCGTCTTTGTTATCGCGCTGGGCTTGCTCGACCAATTTACGCAAGACCACCGACGCGCCTCCCGGTTGCCCGGCCAGCCATTCCCAGTGACGCGGCAGCAGCGTGATTTCGCGCGCCACCACGCCCAGTTTCGGCCGGCCCGGCGAGCGCGGCGCGGCCGCTTCTGGCGCTTCCGGTATCATCTCTTCCTCCTCGGGCGGCAGGCGCCGTAACACCTCTTCCACGGTACCGTGCAAGTTCAAATCGATCTGGGCCCCGCTGCGGTCGTCGAAAATCAGAATCTGGGATTGGGGATCGCGTTCGACCACGGCTTTGATGGCGGGAGCGAGCACGCGTAGGGTGCCCGAGGCGATATAGTGCGCGCCGGAAAACGCGGTCAGGGTGGGGGAGGAGTGCAAGGGATACCTCGACGAAAAGTTGACGAGGTTATTCTACCCGGGCAAAAATGAAAAGTCATGCGAAGTTCATGCTTATCCGGGGGAACCGAAGCGACGCTTACAGGTCGATCTTTTTATGCTCGCCGATATCTTTGGGGCGTTCGCCGGTAAAGGCCGCTTTCGCCATGGCGAACAATTGCGTCATCTTGCTGGAGTGGGTATCCCAGTATTCGGCAGCGTGCATTTTCACTTTGAGCAGCATCAGGTGCGGGTCGTCCAAGCCGCCCGGAAACCAAGCCTTGACGATCGGGTTCCACAGCTCTTCCGCCTTTTGCCGGTCGCGCAGCAATTCGGCGTAACCGGAAACGGAGATGTACAGGCTGTCGTGGATGTCGGCGAAGCTGACGTTGACTTGAGGATTGGTCAGCAGTTCCCGGGTGAACGCTTCTTCGTCGGAGACGATGAACCACATTTGGCCGTGCTCATCGACTTGCTGCTGGGTCAGGGGACGGCTGCTCAGAATGCCGCTGGCGTCGCGGGTGGTGAACATGCCGAAATCGATGTGCTTGATTTTAGCCGTCAGGGTGTCGAGCTGGTCTTTTGAGTAGTGAGTCATTGCAACCTCCAGGGTAAGTGTGAATGTTCCGAGCAAGAGTGACGATAAGCTATCTTGCCGCTCCACTCTGTACGACAACGTACGCTCGACATGATGGCTTGTTGACGCGGCGGTTGACTTTATAAATGATAATCATTATCATTTATGGCGCCGTGTTTATTATGGTTGCCGCCCGTCACTTTTTTGCGGTCGCATGGATCAAACGATAGGATTGCGCGTAGCCGGCCACGAGGCCGGCCGCGTCCGTACAGGAACCGCCATGAAGGCAATCGATAGTCAGCGACAAGCCAGCCGCGCCGTGTGGCTCAAGAATTTGCATCAGTGGCACTGGATCAGCTCGGCGCTGTGCCTGCTCGGCATGCTGCTGTTCAGCGTCACCGGTTTCACGCTCAACCACGCCACCCAGATCGAGTCCAAGCCGGCCGTGACCAGCAAGAAAGCCGCGCTGCCCCCGCCTTTGCGCGAACAATTGCGCCGCTTCGCCGCCGCGCACGAGGGCGCCAAGTCGCCGCTGCCGACGCCGGCCCGCGATTGGCTGGCCGCCACCTGGTCGGTCGATGCCGGCGGGCGCGACGCCGAATGGTCGCGCGAGGAGGTTTATTTACCGATGGCCAAGGCCGGCGGCGACGCCTGGATACGGATCGGCATGCAGGATGGCGCAGCCGAATACGAGTTGACCGACCGTGGCTGGATTTCTTGGTTGAACGATGTGCACAAGGGCCGCAACACGGGGGCGGCCTGGAGCTGGTTCATCGATCTGTTCGCCGCCGCCTGCCTGGTGTTTTGCCTGACCGGCTTGCTGATCTTGAAGTTTCACGCCGTCAAGCGGCCGCTCACCTGGCCGGTGGTGGGGCTGGGTATCGTGATCCCCTGCGTCATCGCGCTTGTATTTATTCATTAATTTTTTACGGGAATACCATGAAATTACGCTATTCGATGGCGCTCGGCTTGCACCTGGTGGGCGCGGCGGCGTCGGCGGCCGATCTCGGCGTCAAGCTCGAGCTGCCGCAATTGAACGTGGCCGAATACCACCGTCCGTATGTGGCGGTGTGGCTGGAGGGCGCCGATCAAAAAGTGGTGGGCACGCTCGCGGTCTTGTACGACGTGAAAAAGAAAGACAATGGCGGCGCCAAATGGCTCAAGGATGTGCGGCAATGGTGGCGCAAGAGCGGGCGCGAGCTGGCCATGCCGCTCGACGGCGTAAGCGGCGCCACCCGCGCGCCCGGCCAGCACAGCCTCGTTTTCCCGGCGGCCAAGGCCACTCTCGCCGCCTTGCCGCCCGGCGCCTATCAATTGGTGGTGGAGGCGGCGCGCGAGGCGGGCGGGCGCGAGCTGGTGCGCGTACCGCTGCAATGGCCGCCCGCGTCGGCCCAGAGCCTGCCCGCCAAAGGCAAGGAAGAACTCGGCAATGTGCTGGTTCAACTCAGCCCTTAACTTTCCCCTCACCGGAGCGCCACCATGGCCCTTACATTACCGCATACCTTGCTTGCCATCGCGCTCGCCGGCCTGGCCGCGCAGGCGCAGGCGCACCGTCCCTGGATGCTGCCGTCGGGCACCATGATTGAGTCGAAAGACGCCTGGGTCACGATCGATGCCGCCATCTCGGAAGACTTGTTCGTCATCGATCACCAGCCGCTCAAGCTCGACGCGCTGGAGATCACCGGCCCGGACGGCGCCCGCGTCCAGCCGGACAACGTCGCCGTTGGCCACTTGCGCAGCACCTTCGATGTCAAACTGGCCAAGCCCGGCACCTACAAGGCCAGCATCGTCACGCGCGGCGTGATGGCGAGCTATCAACTCAATGGCGAGATGAAACGCTTTCGCGGCACCGAGGATGGTTTCGCCAAGGACCTGCCGGCCGGCGCCACCGAGGTGAAGGCGACCCGTACCCTGAGTCGTCTGGAAACTTTTTTCAGCGCCAATACGACCAATGAGGTGGTGTTCAAGCCCAGCGGCGTGGGGCTGGAGCTGGTGCCGCTGACCCATCCGAACGATTTGCGCGCCGGCGAACAAGCCAGCTGGCGCTTTTTGATCGACGGCAAACCGGCCGCCAATCAAGCCTTCAGCCTGGTCCCCGGCGGCGTGCGCTACCGTGGCGTGCTGGGCGAGATCCGCCACAGCACCGACGCCAAAGGCGAACTGAGCTTCACCTTGCCGGCGGCCGGCATGTACCTGGTCAGCAGCGGCTGGCCGGCCGCCGCCGAGCCGGGCGCGGGCGGCCCGCCGTCCGCCCCGCCCGCGCGCCGCCTGAGCTACGCGGCCACGGTGGAAGTGCTGCCGCCATAATGGACGCCGTGCGCGCGCCCGACCCGGCGCCGGCCCGGCGCCGGGTGGTCATGCCGGCGCGGATCGCGGCGCGGGCGGCGCCGGCTGGCATGCCGGTGCGGGTGCTGCGCGGCGAGACCATGGGCACCACCTGGTGCGTGCGCGTCGTCGAGGGCGGGGCGGCGGTGCGTCTGCAAGAAGCCTTGCAGGCCCAGCTCGACACGGTGGTGGCGCAGATGAGCCACTGGCGCGCCGATTCCGACTTGAGCCGTTTTAACCTGGCCCCGGCCGGCAGCTGGCATGCTTTGC
>JAYVUV010000427.1:0-5740 GCA_043787615.1 Janthinobacterium sp.
GTCGCAGCCGTAGCGCCGCAAATAGGCCAGTTGGGCCGCGCTCTCCACCCCTTCGGCGATGATCTTGAAATCGAGACTGTGGCCGAGCGCGATCACCGAACGCACGATGGCCGCCCCGCTTGGATCGCCCAGCATGCCCTGCACGAAGGATTGGTCGATCTTCAAATAATCGAGCGGGAACAGTTTTAAATAGGCGAGGCTGGAATAACCGGTGCCGAAATCGTCGATCGACAGCGCGATGCCCAATCGCTTGAGCTCGACCAGGGTGGCCACGGCTTGCTCGACGTTTTGCATCATCACGCTTTCGGTCAACTCCAGCTCCAGGTAGCGCGCATCGAGTCCGCTGTCACGCAGCGCGGCCACGATGTCGGCCCCCAAGCCGTGGTCGCGGAATTGCCGCGCCGACAAGTTGACCGCCATGCGCAGCGGCGCCAGCCCCGCCAGTTGCCACGCCCGGGTCTGGGCGCAGGCGGTGCGCAGCACCCAAGCCCCGATCGGCACGATCATGCCGGTTTCCTCGGCCACGCCGATGAAACGCGACGGCAGCACCATGCCCAGTTGCGGATGGCGCCAGCGCAGCAAGGCTTCCACCCCCACCACCCGGCCGCTGCGCAAGTCCACCCGCGGCTGGTAATGCAAACCGAGCTCGCCGCGCGCCAGGGCGTTGCGCAACTCGCTCTCGATCAAGGCGCGCTCGGCGATGCGGGCGTTCATCGAGGCTTCGTAAAACTGGATCTGGTTGCGCCCCGCTTCCTTGGCGCGGTACATGGCGATGTCCGCGTGCTTGAGCAAGTGCGCGGCGTCCTCGCCGTCGTTGGGATACAGGCTGACCCCGATGCTACAGGTGACGATCACTTCGCGCCCGCCCAGGCGGACCGGGTCGGCCACCGCCTTGAGCAGTTTTTTCAGCAACACCGAGGACAATTCGCCGTGCGGATAGCCGAGCAGGATCAGCATGAACTCGTCGCCGCCCAGGCGGCCCACGGTGTCGCTGTCGCGCACGCAGGCGCGCAGCCGCGCCGCCACCGTGCGCAGCAGCTCGTCGCCGCAATGGTGGCCCAGGCTGTCGTTGACCAGCTTGAAATTATCGAGGTCGATGAACAGCACCCACACCGCGTGCCGGTAGCGCTGGGCGTAGCTGATGGCTTGTTCCAGGCGGTCGGCGAACAGGTTGCGGTTGGGCAGCTCGGTGAGCGCGTCGTGATTGGCTTGATGCTCAAGCTGGCTTTGATGGCGCATGGTGGCCGTCATGTCGTTGAGCACGCACACATGGTGGCTGACCGCGCCCTCGGCGTTGCGCACCGGCGCCACGTGCAACTGGTTCCAGAACAGGGCGCCATCCTTGTGATAATTGCGCAGCAACACGGTGACCTCGGCGTGCTCGCCCAGCGCGCGGCGCAGGGTGTGGGCGTCGCCCGGGTCAGGCTCCGGCGCCAGCAGGAAATCGAGGCCGCGCCCGATATATTCGTCGGCCCGGTAGCCCGACAACAAGGTGAAGGCCGGGTTGGCGTATTCGATCAAATCGCCGCGCGCCGAGCTGGCCGTGATCACGATCGCGTTCACGCTGGCCTCGATGGCGCGCCCGCGCAGTTGCAAGGTCAACTCCGCCTGCTTGCGCTCGGTGACATCCTCGATCGTGCCCAGCACGCCGACGATCTGGCCGCGCTGATCGTGCAGCGGCAATTTATTGATCAGGAACCAGTGCACCAAGCCATCGCCCATCACCATTTGGTCTTGGTAGTTGAGCATCGCCGCGCCGCTGGCGATGATGCGGCGATCGTCGTCCCGCACCCGCTCGGCGCTATGGCTCCAGGGGAAATCGTGATCGTCCTTGCCGACCACGTCGGCGTTGCTAGCCAGTCCGGCGGCGCGCGCGAACACGTTGTTGCAGCCGCGGTAGCGCAGATCGAGATCCTTCCAAAAGATTTGATGCGGAATATGGTTGATCACATGCTGCTGCATTTCCTCCGATTCGTGCAGCGCCGTTTCGATGCGCAAGCGCTCGGTGACGTCGTGCGCGAACACGAAGCAAGCGGCGCGCCCGCCCAGGGTCAGCGCGTGGCTGGACAGTTCGACCATGATGACGCCGCCGTCGCGCCGGCGATGGCGCCGCACGCCGCTTTGGCCGGGCGGCTCGATATCGGTCAAGACCAGCTCCAAAAAGCGCGCCTCGTCGTAGCCGTAGTGGGCCACGGCGGCGGCGTTGACCACCAAAAAACGCAAGCTGTCCAGGTCGTACACCCACACCGGATGGGGATGCGCCTCGAACAGGCGCTTGAAGCGCAGGCGCGATTGATAGGCGTCCTGGTCCAGCAAGGGATACAGGGCGCAAGAAAAAAATTCCGTTTCGCCGCCCGATGCGTGGCCGCGGGCCGGGTGGAATTCGAGCAGATGGGATACCGGGTGGAGCGCGCCGTCCCGGCCCCGCACCTCCAACTCGCCGCGCCAGTAGCCGCGCTCGCGCGCGCCCGGCAGAGCGTGCTCGCGCACCGCGATCGCGCACCAGGGCGGATAGGCGGCGAACGGCTGGGCGTGGCCGACCAGGTCGCCGAACACGCCGATGGCATGGCGGTTCATGGCCAGCACCCGGCCCGCGCCATCCATCAGAAAAGCGCTATACGGGCTGCGGTCGAACACCCGGCCCAACAGCCGGGCGCTCGGCGGCAGCGCCGGTCCGCCCGGCATCGGATTTACTTCGGCGAATGCGTCCATATCCAATAGGCTCGATTCCGGCGTGGCGAGGGCGGCGCCCGGCGGACGGCCGCGGGTTTATTTTATCGCAGCGCAAGGTTTTAAAAGCTCGCCAAATGGAATGAAACCGCTTTTATTTTCGGAGCAGGGTCCGCGCCGGGCCCGAACACACGCGGCGCCGAACGAGGGCGCCGCCCGCTCCCGCCGCAGGTTGTTGCAGATAAACAAATCAGGATTGAGTTAGCCGCTAATTGAGCATAAGATCGGGAAGCCGACATTGCACGGCACCCCTTGAAACCGTTGCGCGAGAATGGATTATCCAATGAAACCTCTTTCATTAATTTTTTTGACATCTTGCACGATCGCCTTGCTGGGCGCCGGCATGGCCCGGGCCGCCGAAGGGGGCGCCACCAAAGCGGAGGCCGAAGCCATGGTCAAGAAAGGGGTGGCCTATATCAAGGCCAACGGGGTGGCCAAAGGCTACGAGGAAATCAATAATAAAACCGGTCAATTCCGCGACCGCGATTTGTATCTGGTGGTGTATTCGCTGGAGGGCGTGGTATTCGCGCACGGCAGCAATAGCAAAATGGTCGGTAAAAACCTCATCGAACTAAAAGACGTCGACGGCAAGGCCTTTGTCAAGGAACGGGTCGAGCTGGCCAAATCGAAAGGCGTGTTTTGGCAAGCATATAAATTCACCAATCCCGAAAATAAAAAAATCGAACCGAAGATTATGTATTGCGAGCGGCTTAACGACGGCGTGGTGTGCGGCGGCATTTACCAATAGAACGGCGCGCGGTCGGCGCGCTCCCCCCTCCCCCGCCAGCAAGGACGAGCACCCATGAAGATCGCCCACAAGATATTCATCGCCCCGATCGCGGCCATGCTGTTGCTGGCCGCGCTGGGTTTCACGTCCATCACGCTGATGAATCGGCAGGGCCAGAGCGCGCTCGCCTTGGGCGAAGTGACGGTGGCCGGCTTCAAAAGCGGCTCGGCCCAGTCGATCGCGCTGGGCCAGATCCACTCGCGGGTATATGCGCTGGTGGCCACCATGGCCAGCCTGGACGACAAGGCGACCAAGGACGCCACGGCCACGCTGGCGCGCCAGATCGACGAAGTGACGCTGGCGCTGGGCCAGATGCAGCGTATTCCGGCCCTGAAAAACGCCGTCGGCGATGTGTTGCCGACCCTGGCCGACTATAAAAAGGCGGTGATGGTGGCGATCGATTTGGCTTCGGTCGACCCCAACACCGGGGTGGCGGCGATGCAAACGGCCACCGCCAAATACGACACCTTGAACCTGCAAATGGCGGCCGCGCTCAAGGTGATCGAGCTCAAGACCGGCGAATCCATCGCCGAGAGCCGCGCCTCGATCTATGAAATCAAGGCCGCCATCGGCGCCATCATGCTGGTCGCCGTGCTGGCGCTGGGGATCACCTCGGTGCTGGTGGCGCGCAGCGTCACGCTGCCGCTCAAGCAAGCCGTGCTGATCGCCCAGACCGTGGCCGCCGGCGACTTGACCAGCCGGATCGAGACCAGCGCCACCGATGAAACCGGCCAATTGCTGCACGCGCTGAAAAACATGAACGAATCGCTGCGAAAAATCGTCAGCAACGTGCGCAGCGGCGCCCACACCATCGCCGACGAATCGAAGCACATCATGAGCGGCACGCTGGACTTGTCGGTGCGCACCGAACAACAGGCGGCCGCGCTGAAACAAACCGCGTCCTCGATGGAGCAAATGAGCGACACCGTCAAACAAAACGCCGACAACGCGCAGCAAGCCAATCAATTGGCGGCCTCGGCCTCGGCGGTGGCCAAGAAGGGTGGCGCCGTGGTGGCCCAGGTGGTACGCACCATGGGTTCGATCAACGTCTCGGCCAAGAAAATCGTCGACATCATCGGGGTAATCGACGGCATCGCCTTCCAGACCAATATCCTGGCCTTGAACGCGGCGGTGGAAGCGGCCCGCGCCGGCGAACAAGGGCGCGGTTTCGCGGTCGTGGCCAGCGAGGTGCGCAGCCTGGCCCAGCGCTCGGCCACGGCGGCCAAGGAAATCAAGGTGCTGATCGGCGACTCGGTCAACCAGGTCGACGCCGGCGCCTTGCTGGTCGACCAGGCCGGCCTGACCATGAACGAGATCGTCGACAGCGTCAAGCGGGTGACCGACATCATGCGCGACATCACCGACGCGAGCGTGGAGCAAACCTCGGGCATCGAGCAAATCAAGCAAGCCATCACGCTGATGGACCGCGCGACCGAACAAAACGCGGCGCTGGTCGAGCAAGCGGCGACGGCGATCGAATCGATGCAAGATCAAGCCGGCAACCTGGCGCGCGAGGTGGGGGTGTTCACCGTGCACGGGCAGGACGCGGCGGTCGCCGTGCCGCCGACACCGTTGCCGGCCATGCTGGCGGCGCACTGAGCGGCCCTGACCGACCGCGCGCCCGCGCCTGCTTCTTGCCGCCATTCTGCGCGCAAAAGTATCGATTATGTATACAAGAATCTGTTTGTGTATACGTGGCAATGTTGTAATATACAACTGACTCCAGCCACAGCGGCGTCCTCGCCCATTCAATCCGCCGTCCGGACCGCCATGCCGATCCGGACACGCGACCTGGACCGGGGCGAACAAACCATCGTCCACGCGAGCGTTTTCGCCAGCCGAGCGTTGCGGCGGGCTGCATCGCGTCCCCTTAGCGGGCCTTGATCGGCCCACGGCAATATCGAAAGCGCTTGTATGAAAATAAGAACAATCGTCCCCCATCTCGTGCTCGGCACCGTGCTGGCCACCACTTTGACCGCTTGCGGCGGCGGCGGCAGCGACACGGCGGCCGTCAGCGGCGCGGCGCCCGCGCCGACCTTGACGGCCACCAGCGACGCCGGCACGCCGGCCGCGCCGACCGGCCACGGCGACAGCATGCCACCGGCGGCGGTCACCCCCGACACCGCCACCGCCGTGTCGTCCAACGCCGCCGCTGTCGCCACCCCGGCGCTGGCCGCGCCGGCCGCCGGCGCTCCCGTGCTCTCCAGCGCCGCCGGCGGCACC
>JAYVUV010000428.1:0-5470 GCA_043787615.1 Janthinobacterium sp.
CGCGCCGCTCTCGCCGTCCGGCACCGGCGCGCCGTCGGCATCGACGATTTCGACGATGATGTCCTCGGCCGTGATGTGCATGCCGCCTTCCGGGCATTCGTGGGCGATGAAGCCGGCGTCGCGCCCGCCGTAGCCGTTGGCGACGCGGCAGCCGAAGGTGGCGCCGATCAATTCGCGCTGCTCGTCGTACAGCCGCTCGGAGGTGACGAAGGCGACCCTGATGCCCAGCCCGTCGAGCGGGATGTCGCGCGCGCGCGCGTGGCGGGCGATGTGGCACAGGGCCGACGGATAGCCGAACAGCATGCGCGGACGCAGCCGCAAAATCTGCTCGATGAACCCGTCCAGTCGCACGGCCGACATCTCGAATGCGGGTAGCAGGGAGGTGCGCAGCAGCCGGTCGCGCGCCGCGCGCAGCCGGTCCTGGGCGTTCAACTCGATGGGCGAACCCCACACCACCACTTCGCGGTCGCCGATATCGACGCCCCACCAGCGCGTGGCGCGCCACTTGGCGGCGACGTCGTGGCTCACGCGCTCCTTGCCGAGGTAGAAAACCAGGGGCTCGCCGCTGGAGCCGCCCGTGTTGCCGCGCGCCAGGGCGCGCGCCGCCGCCGACTTGAAGCCGTCGCGGTCCGCGCCGATGTCGGCCTTGCGCAGCAGGGGCAGGCGGGCCAAGTCGGCCAGGTCGGATAAGCGGGCGGGATCGAAACCGGTGCGCGCGAACAGGCGCCGGTAATGCGGCACGTGGCGCTCGGCGTGCAGCAGCAGCGCGCGCACACGCTGCAATTGGTAGGCGCGCAGGCGGGGGCGGTCCCACCACTGCGACAATTCCAGCTGGCGCCGCGCGGCCACGCTGTCATGCCCCTTCAAGCGTTCGTGTAGCGGAAACAGCAGGTCGGCCACCAGCGCGGTGTACCAGCGCCGGCGCGGCGTGCCGAGCAGGCGCCGATAATGCGCGATCAGGACCGGCGCCACCTGGTCCCAGCCGTGGCGCGCGGCCAGCGCGTGGCCGGCGCCGGCCAGGCGGCGCGCGCGTGGCCGGTCGCCGATCAAGGTCAACAGTGCCTCGCCCATGGCGCCCGGGTCGTCCGGCGGCACCAGCCAGCCGTCCACGTCGTGGCGCAGCAGCCGCGCGCCGGCGCCGCCCTCGACCGCCACCACCGGCAGGGCGCAGGCCAGCGCTTCTAGCATCGACAGCGGCAGGTGGTCGCCGCGACCCGGATCGAGCGCGATGTCGCAAGCCTGGTACAAGCGGGCCATCGCGGCCGGCTCCAGCGAGCCGGTGAATTGCACCGATTCGGCCACGCCCAGCCGCGTCGCGAGCTGGCGCATCGCCTCCAGTTCGGCGCCATCGCCGGCGATCACCATGGCCGCCGCCGGGCAGCGTTGTTTGACGATGACAAAGGCGCGCAGGGCGGTCACGCCATCGCGCCCGTTTGCGAGGCCGCGCGCGATCAGCAGCAAAGGGCTGGCGCCTTCCGGCTTGGGATGGCGGCGTGGCGCGAAGCGGGCCAGATCGATCACGTCGGGCAGGATCTGGGCCGCGAAGCCGTGACGCTCCAGGAGGTTCGCCAAGCCCGCGTGCGGCACGACGGTGGCGTCCACCCAGCGCAGGCTGAGCCCGATCAAGCGCGCCTGACGCGCGAAAAACGCGTCCGCGTCGCTGTCGCGGTAGTGCAGCAGAACCGGCCTGGCGCGCAGGCAGCCGAGCCACACGGCCGGCGCGGCGCGCACATGCCAGGCCAGCCCGCCCTCGGCCACGATGTGGATCAAATCGACCGCCTTGGTGGCGCGCCACAAGCGCAGCAGATAGCGGCCCAGGCCGGCGCCCGGCCCGGCGCCGGCCGTTCCGTCGGTTTCGATCACTTGCACGGTGGCGCCCTCGGCGCGCAGCAGCGCGGCCAGCCGGCCGGTCTGGCGCGCGCCGGCGCCCGGCGACGCCAGCGTCCCGACCAGGGCGATGCGCAAACCGGCCAGCCGCGTCATGCCGGCTGACGCGCCAACGCGCGCGGGTGGCGCGCCAACACGCGCTGATACACGGGCGCGTAACCGGCCACGCTGGCGGCCCAGGTGCGCTCCTTGGCCACGTAATGGCGCGCGGCGTGGCGCATCACCGGCCAGAGCCAGGTATCGGCCAGCAAGTGCAGCACGGCGTGCGACAGGGCCGCCGCGTTGCCGGCTTCGAACAGGATGCCGGTGCGTCCATTGACGATCAGTTCGCGGTGGCCGCCCACGTCGGAGGCCACCACCAGCCGGCCCTGCGCCATCGCTTCCAGTGGTTTGAGCGGGGTGACCAATTCGGTCAAGCGCATCGGCAGGCGCGGGTAGACCAGCGCGTCGATGAGCTGATAGTAGGAAGGCACGGCGTCGTGCGGCACGCGGCCGGCGAAGATCACCGCGTGCGTCAAGGCTAGCTCGCCGGCCAGCGCCTTGAGTTGCGCTTCCTGCGGGCCGCCGCCCACCAGCAAGAGACGCAGGGCGGGGCGGCCGGCCAGCATGGCGGGCATGGCGCGCAGCAGCAGGGCCAAGCCTTCGTAGGCGTAAAACGAGCCGATGAAGCCGAGCACCGGGCCGTCGCCCAGGCCCAGGCGCGCGGCCAGCGCCGCGGACGATGCGCCAGCCGGGGCGGCGAAATCGGCCGGATCGACCGCGTTCGGAATGACGGTGACGCGATCGGCCGGAATGCCGCGTGCAGCGATATCGTCGCGCAGGCCCTGGCAGATGGTGGTGACGGCGTCGACCCGGCGCAGCGCGTAGTTTTCCAGCGCGCGCGTGAGACGGTAGCGCAGGCCGCCCGGCCGGCTGCTGCCATGGTCGGCCGCGGCGTCTTCCCAAAAGGCGCGCACCTCGTACACCACCGGCAGCGCCAGCCGGCGCCCGACCCACAGCGCGGCGATCGCGTTCAGGGCCGGCGAATGAGCATGCAAAATGTCGGGCCTGACCTGCTCCACCACTTGACGCAGGCGCCGGGCCAAGCCGGCGATGACCCCGATCTGGCCCAGCAGCGGCAGCCTGGCCCACCACGCCGGATGCGGCGCGGTGCGGTAAAAGTGCCAGCCGTCGACCAGTTGCTCGGGCGCCGCGCCGGCATCCTGATCGGCGCACTGTTTGGCGCCGGTCAGATGCGTGGTGCTCCAGCCCAGCGCGCGCTGCTGGCGCAAGATCGACAGGGTGCGGAAGACATAACCGCTGTGCAGCGGCGCCGAATGGTCCAGGATGTGCAAAATACGCATGGCAGCCTTGCGGTGATGGAGGCAGATCGCCGGTATGTATCGCTTACGTTTATGATTGAGCGTCGCGGCGGCGTCCCATTGACATGCATCAGCGGGATGTCGCGCGACCCTCACACCGTTGCGCGTTCGGCGCTGGCCGCCACCACGGCCGGCCGCGGCAAGACCTGGCGCAGGAAAGCCTCGAACATCAGCAGCGACCATAGGGGCGCGCTGAAATCGCGCCGGCCCGATTGGTGCTGGTCGATCAACTGGCCGATGTAGGCCATGTCGAACAGACCGCATTGGCCGAGCACAGGCCCCAGCAGCCGCTGTCGCAGGCGCTGGCGCAGCGGCCCGCGCAGCCAGTCGGCCAAGGGCAGCGAAAAGCCCATTTTTTTGCGGTACAGGATCGCGTCGGGCAGATACGGTCGCAGCGCCTTCTTGAACAGGTATTTGCCTTCGCCGCCCTGCAGCTTGAAGGCTGGCGGCAGGCCCGAGATCCAGGCGACCAGCTCCTGGTCCAGCAGCGGCCCGCGCACCTCCAGGCCATGCGCCATGCTGGCCCGGTCGACCTTGGTCAAGATGTCGCCCGGTAAATAGGTTTTCAAGTCCAGATACTGCACCGCCGACAGCGCGTCGCGCGCCGGACTGGCGGCGGCGTGGCGACGCAGCACCTCGAGCGCGTGGTAGCCGTTCAAGCCGCGGCGCAGTCCGGGGCTGAACAGGCGCGCGCGCATGGCGTCGTCCATCAACGAGACGCTGTGAAAATAAGCGCCCACCGAGTCGCGCGCGAGCGCCTCGAAGCTAGTCTTGGCGCGCACGAAGCGGGGCGCCCAGTCGGCCTTGGGATAGAGCCGCCCGAGCATGCCGAACACCGGCCGGCGCAGCGCCAGCGGCAGCGCCGCGCGCACGCGTTCCTCGTGCAGGTGGGCGCGGTAACGGCGGTAACCGGCCAGGCTCTCGTCGCCGCCATCGCCCGACAGCGCCACCGCCACGCGCCGGCGCGCCAGCTGGCACACGCGGTAGGTGGGCAGGGCCGAACTGTCGGCGAAGGGTTCGTCGTACAAGGCGGCCAGCTGGTCGATCAGGCCGAAATCGTCCTGCTCGACGCGCAGCGCGTGATGCCGGGTGCCATAGCGTTCGGCCACCGTGGCGGCGTGGGTCGACTCGTCGAAGGCCGGGTCGCCGAAGCCGATCGAGCAGGTGGTGACCGGCGCGCCGCCGTCGGCCATCATGGCCACCACCGCGCTCGAATCGACTCCGCCGGACAGGAAGGCGCCCAGCGGCACCTCGGCCACCAGGCGGATGCGCACCGCCTCGCGCAGCCGCTCGATCAATTCGGCGCCGGCTTCGGCTTCGCTCATGGCCGGATGCGGCGTGAACGGGATGTCCCAGTAGGGTCGCGGTTGGCCCGTGGCCTCGCCCTGGCGCAGCAGCAGGGTGTGGCCGGGCGCGAGCTTGCGGGCCTGGCGCAGGATGGCGCGCGGTTCCGGCACGTAGCCATAGGCGAAGTAGTCTTCCACCGCCAGCGGGTCGAGCTCGCGGCTCAGGCCCGGGTGGACCAGCAAAGCCTTGAGTTCGGAGCCGAAAATCAGGCTGCCGTCGCCCGGCGTGGCGTAATACAGGGGCTTGACGCCGAGCCGATCGCGCGCCAGGAACAGCGCGCGCAGCTTGCGGTCCCACAGCGCGAAGGCGAACATGCCGCGCAGGCGGTCCACGCAGCGCTCGCCCCATTGTTCCCAGGCGTGGACGATCACTTCCGTGTCCGAACGGGTGCGGAACTGATGGCCGAATTGAATCAACTCGCGCATCAACTCTTGAAAATTGTAGATTTCGCCGTTGAACACCACCACCACGCTGCCGTCTTCATTGAACAGCGGCTGCTGGCCGGACGCCAGGTCGATGATCGACAGGCGCCGATGGCCCAGCCCCAGGCCCGGTTCGAGATGGGTGCCGCCCGCGTCGGGGCCACGGTGCAGCAGGCTGGCGTTCATGGCCGCCAGCAGGGCCGGATCGAAGCCGCGATTGCCCTGTAAATCCATGATGCCGACGATGCCGCACATGTTCGCTCCCTTGAAAGGTCATTCGGTGGCGCCGGCGCGTAGCGCGTCGTACACGGCCAGATACGATTCGGTCATGCTCAGCAAGCCATGCTGGGCCAGCACCTGGCGCCGGCCGCGCCGGCCGTGGCGCGCCGCCAGCGACGGCGTGCGGTAATAATGTCCGATCGCCTCGGCCAGCAGCTCCGGCGCGGCCGGCGG
>JAYVUV010000429.1:0-20287 GCA_043787615.1 Janthinobacterium sp.
AATCTGGAGCGGCAACAACAAGTCTCGTTCGCCCCCACCATGTTCGTGATCGGCAATCGCCTGCTGTCCAAAAAAGGGTCGAATATCAATTCCGTGGCCGACCTGCGCGGCAAGACCCTGGTGGCCACAGCCGGCACCTCGACCCTGAAACAGATGACGATCCTGAACAAGGAACAGAACCTGGGCATGAACATTCTGGTCGGTAAAGACCATCCCGAATCGTTCTTGATCATGGACACCGGCCGCGCCGCCGCCGAAGCCAACGACGACATCTTGCTCGCTTCGCAAGTGGCCAATTCCAAGAATCCGGCCGACTACGCGATCAGCAAGGAAGCCCTGTCGGTCGAGCCCTACGGCATCATGTTGCGCAAGGACGATCCCGAGTTCAAGAAATCGGTCGACGCGGCCCTGGTGCGCCTGTACCAATCAGGTGACCTGCTGCCGATTTACAAAAAATGGTTCCTGTCGCCAATTCCGCCGAAGGGCATCAATATGAACTTCCCGATGCCGCCGCAGTTGCAAGCGGTGATCGCCAAGCCGACCGATTCGGGCGACCCGGCCGCTTACGCCGCCGTGCCGGAAGCGCAGAAAGCCACCAGCAAAAAGAAATAATCCGCATCACGCACCACAGCGGGGGGCGCGAGCCTCCCGTTTCTTTTTTGCGCCCGGCAGCGGGCCGGCGCGGCCAGCGTTGCCGCGCCGTCGTATTTCCAAAAATATAGACAAGCGTGCGGCATGGCGCCCGGCCCCGCAAGGCGCGGCGGCTTCGCTCTCACGCATCGAAAGGATGAAATGAATTACCACTGGAATTGGCGCATCTTCTGGGAGCTCTCGCCCGATGGCGTCGGCACGTATATGGACACCTTATGGTCCGGCCTGCTGTGGACCTTGGCCACGGCCTTGACGGCCTGGGTCATGGCGCTGGCGCTGGGCCTGGTGATCGGCACCGTGCGCACCCTGCCGGGCAAGTGGCCGGTGCGCCTGGCCAACGCCTATGTCGAAGTGTTCCGCAACGTGCCTTTGCTGGTGCAAATGTTTTTGTGGTACTTCGTGATGCCTGAAATGCTGCCGGCCGACACCGGCGCCTGGCTCAAGGCCCTGCCCAACGCGCCCTTCATCACGGCCGTGCTGTGCCTGGGCTTTTTCACCTCCTCGCGGGTGGCGGTCCAAGTGAGCACCGGGATTCAAGCCTTGCCGCGCGGGCAAAAGCTGGCCGGCACCGCGATCGGTTTGACCTTGCCGCAGACTTACCGTTTCATCCTGTTGCCGATGGCGACCCGGGTCATTTTGCCGCCGCTGACCAATGAATTTTTGAATATCATCAAAAACAGCTCGGTGGCCTTGACCATCGGCTTGATGGAATTGACCGCCAGCGCGCGCGCGATCCAGGAATTTTCCTTCCAGGTGTTCGAAGCGTTTTCGGCCGCCACCCTGATTTATCTCGTGGTCAATATTTTCGTGGTGTTCATGATGCATCTGATCGAGAAAAAAGTCGCGATTCCGGGCTTCATCGTCGCCGGCAGTTCGGGAGGCCATTAATATGTTCGCCAATTTCGACTTCGACGTCATTTCCCGCTCCTGGCTGTATCTGTTCAAGACCGGCATGAGTTTCACCCTGGAACTGACCGCGCTGGCCATGGTCGGCGGCATCGTCCTGGGCACTTTGCTGGCGCTGATGCGCTTGTCCGGCAACCGCGCCGTGTCCCTGCTGGCCACCGGCTACGTCAATTTGATCCGTTCGATCCCGCTGGTGCTGGTGATCTTTTGGTTTTATTTCCTGGTGCCGTATATCGCCGCCTGGATCATCGGCGCGGCCGAGCCGGTCAAGGTGGGCGCGTTTTCCTCGGCGCTGATCACCTTCATCCTGTTCGAAGCGGCGTATTACTGCGAAATCATGCGCAGCGGTATCCAGTCGATCCCGCGCGGCCAGGTCTGGGCCGGCCAGGCGCTGGGCATGAATTACCGCCAAACCATGAGCAACGTGGTCTTGCCGCAAGCGTTCCGCAACATGATTCCGGTGTTGCTGACCCAGACCATCGTGCTGTTCCAGGACGTGTCGCTGGTGTATGTGCTGTCGATCCCCGATTTCGTCGGCGCCGCCAGCAAGGTCGCCCAGCGCGACGGCCGCCTGGTCGAAATGTATATCTTTGTCGCCGCCGTGTATTTTGTGATGTGCTTCGCGCTTTCGCTGCTGGTCAAGCGTCTGCAGCAGCGCGTCGCCATCATCCGCTAGGCCGCCGTACCGCATCAATAGATTCTGGAGAAAATAACATGATCGATCTTAAAAAAGTAAGCAAGTGGTACGGCCAGTTTCAAGTGCTCACCGATTGCACCACCCACGTCAGCAAGGGCGACGTGATGGTGATCTGCGGCCCTTCCGGTTCCGGCAAATCGACCCTGATCAAAACCGTCAACGGCCTGGAGCCGGTGCAGCAGGGCGTGATCACGGTCGACGGCGTGGCCGTCAACGACCCGAAGACCAATCTGTCGAAACTGCGCGCGCGCATCGGCATGGTGTTCCAAAACTTCGAATTGTTCCCGCATCTGTCGATCCGCGAAAACCTGACCATCGGCCAGATCAAGGTGCTCGGCCGCAGCGCCGACGAAGCCAACGCCAAGGGCTTGAAGTATCTGGACCGGGTCGGCCTGATCGCCCAGCAGGATAAGTTTCCCGGCCAATTGTCCGGCGGCCAGCAGCAGCGGGTGGCGATCGCGCGCGCGCTGTCGATGGACCCGATCGCCATGCTGTTCGACGAACCGACCTCGGCGCTCGACCCGGAAATGATCAATGAGGTGCTGGACGTGATGGTGGGCCTGGCCCAGGAAGGCATGACCATGATGGTGGTCACCCACGAAATGGGTTTCGCCAAGCGGGTCGCCAACCGCATCGTGTTCATGGACAAGGGCAATATCATCGAGGATTGCACCAAGGACGAGTTTTTCGGCACCACCCGCTCGGACCGCGCGCGCGACTTCCTGGCCAAGATCATTCATTGATCGAGCCCGTGGCGTCCGGCGAATGCGCCGGACGCTTGTCAGCGTCGCTTGCGCCGGACCGGAGGCACTGACCCCATCCGTACCGCCGCGCGGTATAGGGATGCCTTGCGGGAAGCCTCGGTATGCTTCGCGCCGCCGACCTAGCCTGGATATCGGGTGCGGGCGCGATCCGGCCCCCGCATCGCGCTGCTTGCCGTCAACAGGTAAAATATCGGCATCGCCATCCGAAAGCCGCCATGTCCACCATCGCCACCCCAGCCAGCCTGACCATCACCCGTCCCGACGATTGGCATCTGCACCTGCGCGACGGCGCCACCATGGCCAGCGTGCTGCCGCACAGCGCGCGCCAGTTCGGCCGCGCCATCGTGATGCCCAACCTGAAGCCGCCGGTCACCACCACCGCCCAGGCGCTGGCCTATCGCGCGCGTATTCTGGCCGCGCTGCCGGAAGGGATGGCGTTCGAGCCGCTGATGACGCTCTACCTGACCAATAACACCGATCCGGACGAAATCCGGTGCGCCCAGGATAGCGGCGTGGTGCACGCCGTGAAGCTGTATCCGGCCGGCGCCACCACCAATTCCGACGCCGGCGTGACCGACCTGAAAAACTGTTACCGGGTGCTCGAGACCATGCAGGAAGTGGGCATGCCTTTCCTGGTGCATGGCGAGGTGACCGACCCCGAGATCGACATCTTCGACCGCGAGGCGGTGTTCATCGAGCGCGTCATGCGTCCGCTGCGGCGCGACTTTCCGGCCCTGGCCGTGGTGTTCGAGCACATCACCACCAAGGACGCGGCCCAGTACGTGGCCGAGGCGGACGGCCCCATCGCCGCCACCATCACCGCCCACCACCTGCTCTACAACCGCAACGAGATTTTCAAGGGCGGCATCCGGCCGCATTACTACTGCCTGCCGGTGCTCAAGCGCGAGGAGCATCGCCTGGCGTTGATGACGGCCGCCGTCAGCGGCGACGAGCGCTTTTTCCTCGGCACCGATTCGGCGCCGCACGCGGTCGGCGCCAAGGAGGCGGCATGCGGCTGCGCCGGCTGCTACACCGCGCTGCATGCGATGGAGCTGTACGCCGAGGCCTTCGACGCCGTGGGTGCGCTGGGCCGGCTGGAAGCCTTCGCCAGCTTCCACGGCCCGGCCTTCTACGGCTTGCCGCGCAACGGCGACACCGTCACGCTGCGGCGAGAACCCTGGACCCTGCCGGCGCTGCTGCCGCTGGCCGAGGCCCAGGTGGTGCCGCTCAACGGCGGCGAACAAATCAACTGGAAAATGCTGTAATCGGATGCGGGCCGCGATCGACTGGTCCCGCCCCTGGTATGCGTCGGTGCTGGACGCGGCCGGCGCGATCGAGGCCGGCGTGGCCGGCGGCGTCGATGCGATCGAAGCCTTCAACGCCCAGGCGCGGGCGCGCGGCTTGCGTAACCAGGACGGTCGGCCGGTGTCGTTCGTGCCGCAAAGCGCGCTACCCGAGGGCATGGCGTACGAAGCCTTTATCGGCGCCACCGGCTCGGTGCCGACGCGCGACAATCTGCATGATTTTTTCAACGCCCTGGTCTGGCTCAGCTTCCCGCTGATCAAACGCCAGCTCAACGCCTTGCAGGCGGCCCAGATCGCGCTGGCCGGAGTCGGCAAGTCGCGCGGCGCGGCGCGCGACGGCGCCACCATTTTCGACGAAAACGCGGCCCTGCTGGTGGTGCGCCATGGCGCCGCCGGGCAGGCCCTGGTGGCGGCGCTGCGCGCGCATCAGTGGCGCGACGTGCTGCTGGAACGGCGCGCCGCTTTCGAGGCCGATGCCGAGCTCTGGTTGTTCGGTCACGCCTTGATGGAGAAGCTGGTGGCGCCCTACAAGGCGATCACCGCGCATACCCGGGTGGTGCTGGCCGACGATGTTTTTTTCACGCTGGAGCATGCCGCGCGGCGCGACTGGATCGACCGCCGCGTGGCGCGCGATCTGGCCGAGCGCGGCTTGAGCACGGCCGATTTCACGCCCCTGCCGGTGCTGGGCGTGCCGCACTGGTGGCCGCGGCAGGACGCGGCCTTTTACGACGACGCCACCGTGTTCCGGCCCAAGCGCCGCGCGGCCGTCACCGAGGAATAAGCGCCGTTCACGCGGCAGAAAGCGAACATCATGGAAAACGTCATACGCTGGGGTATTCTCGGCACCGGCAAGATCGCGCGCGCGCTGGCCACCGCCTTGTCCCAGGTGCCGGACGCCAAACTGGTGGCGGTCGCCTCGCGCAGCCAGGCCGGCGCCGACGCCTTCGGCCAGCAATTCGGCGCCGAGCGCCGTCATGCCACCTATCAGGCTCTGGCCGACGACGACCAGGTCGACGTGATCTACATCGCCACGCCGCATCCGATGCACGCCGAGAACGCGCTGATGGCTCTGCGCGCCGGCAAGCACGTGCTGTGCGAAAAAGCCTTCACCATGAACCGGCGCGAGGCGGCCGAAGTGGTGGCCCTGGCGCGCGAGAAGAAGCTGTTTTTGATGGAAGCCATGTGGACCCGCTTCCTGCCGGCGGTGGTGGAGGCGCGGCGCTTGATCGCCGCAGGCGAAATCGGCACGGTGCGGCAGATCCAGGCCGACCTCGGCTTCGTGGCCAAGGCCGGCGCCGAGCATCGCCTGCGCAATCCGGACCTGGGCGGCGGCGCCCTGCTCGACATCGGCATCTATCCGCTGTCGATGGCGGCGTTTTTCCTCGGCCCGGTGCAGTCGGTCCAAGCCCAGGCCGAAATCGGCGCCACCGGCATCGACGAGCAAACCGTGTTCACGCTACAGCACCAGGGCGGCGCGGTGTCATCCTGCGCATGCAGCCTGCGCGCCCACACGCCGAACGAGATGAGCATTTGCGGCGACGCCGGTTATATACGCTTGCACAGCCGCTTCCATCAGGCCAGCCGCTTGACCATCCAGCCGGCCGGCGGCGAAAGCCGCACCATCGATCTGCCTGTTATCGGCAACGGCTATACCCATCAAGTGATCGAGGTGACGCGCTGCCTGCGCGCCGGCCTCACCGAAAGTCCGGTCATGCCGATCGACGAGTCGGTCGAACTGATGGGCATTCTGGATACCATGCGCGGCCAGATCGGCCTCGCCTACCACGCCGACCTGCCACCGGCATAAAGGAACCACATGGCCATCGTGACGCGCAACCCCAGCTTGAAAACCGTGCTGCTCGCCAGCGGCGTGATCCTGACCCTGGCCATGGGGGTGCGCCACGGCTTCGGTTTCTGGATGCAGCCGATCTCGCAGGCGCACGGCTGGACCCGAGAAACCTATTCGCTGGCGCTGGCCATGCAAAACCTGATGTGGGGCGCGTTCGGTCCCTTCGCCGGCATGGCGGCCGACCGTTTCGGCACCATGCGGGTGGTGATGCTGGGCGCGCTCAGCTACATGCTCGGCCTGGTCTGGATGGCGCTGTCGACCGACGCCACCGCCTTCGTGATCGGTTCCGGCGTGTTCATCGGCCTGGGCATGTCCTGCACCGCGTTCGGCGCCATCAGCGGCATCATCGGCCGGGTGGCGTCGCCGGAAAAGCGCTCCTGGGCGTTCGGCCTGTCATCGGCCGCCGGCTCGTTCGGCCAGTTCATGATGATGCCGGTCGAGCAGCAGCTCATCTCCGCGGTCGGCTGGCAAAACGCGTTCTATCTGCTGGCCGGACTGATATTGCTGGCCATGATTCCGATGTCGTTTTATTTGCGTGAAGCGCCACAGGAAGCGCACGCCGGGCCGCAGCAAAGTATCCGGGAAGCGATGGCCGAGGCGATGGGCAACCGCTCGTTTCTATTCCTGCTGGTTGGCTATTTCGTGTGCGGTTTTCAGGTCGTGTTCATCGGCGTGCATCTGCCGGCCTACCTGAAAGACAAGGGGCTGATCGATCCGGGCGTCGCCGTGGTGGCGCTGGCGCTGATCGGCTTGTTCAATATCTTCGGTTCGTATTATGCCGGCAAGCTTGGCGGCCGGCTGCCCAAGCGCTATCTGCTGTCCGCCATCTACCTGAGCCGCGCGGTGGTGATCGGCCTGTTTCTACTGGCGCCATTGTCGCCCTGGTCGGTGTACGCGTTCGCCGCCGCGATGGGGCTGATCTGGTTGTCCACGGTGCCGCTGACGAATGGCATCATCGCCGGCGTCTTCGGGGTCAAGCACTTGTCGATGCTGGCCGGGGTGGTCTTCTTCTCGCATCAAGTGGGCAGCTTCCTGGGCGTCTGGCTGGGCGGCTATCTGTACGCGCGCCAGGGCAGCTATAACACGGTGTGGGCGATCACGATCGGCCTGGGCGTGCTGGCGGCGCTGGCCAACCTTCCGGTCGACGAGCGGCCCTTGTCGCGTGGCGCGGTGAAGCCCGAACTCAAGCCGGCATGAAAACCTGCTTGATCCGGGCCGCCGGCGCGCTGGTGCTGGCGCTGGTGTTTTGGGCTTATTTGCGGCCCGGGTTCATGGTCGATCTGGCCAACCGCTTCATGCTGTGTTTTTGAGCGCGGCCCCGGCTACACCTTGAGGAATTCCTCGCGTCCGCCCAGCCAGCGCGCCAGATGCGCTTCGACCGTGGCCGCGCTGTCGCCGTCGCCGCCATGCAGCAGGTCGTTGGCCACGTCGCGGGCCTGGTCGACCAGCCACTGGTCGGTCTCCAAATCGGCGAAGCGCAGCATGGCCTGACCGGACTGGCGGGCGCCCAAAAATTCGCCGGGGCCGCGAATTTCGAGGTCGCGCCGTGCGATCTCGAAGCCGTCGGTGGTTTCGCGCATGGTCATCAAACGCTGGCGCGCCACGCCGCCCAGCGGCCCCTGATACAACAGCAGACAGGCGCTGGCCGCCGAACCGCGCCCGACCCGGCCGCGCAACTGGTGCAGCTGCGACAAGCCGAAGCGCTCGGCGTGCTCGATCACCATCAGCGAGGCGTTCGGCACATCGACTCCGACCTCGATCACGGTGGTGGCCACCAGCACATGTACCTGGCCGGCCGTGAAGGCGTCCATCACCTCCTGTTTTTCGGCCGGCTTCAGGCGCCCGTGCACCAGGCCCACGCTCAAATCCGGCAGCGCGGCGGCCAGCGCGGCGTGGGTGTCGGTGGCCGTTTGCAGCTGGAGCGCCTCGGATTCTTCGATCAGCGGGCAGACCCAATACACTTGGCGCCCCTCTTGCGCGGCCGCGTGGACCCGCTCGACCACTTCGTCGCGCCGGTTTTGGTCGATCGAGCGGGTGACGATCGGGCTGCGCCCGGGCGGCAGCTCGTCGATCACCGACACTTCCAGATCGGCGTAGTAGGTCATGGCCAGGGTGCGCGGGATCGGCGTGGCCGACATCATCAGCTGATGCGGCACGGCGCCGGCGTCGCCCTTGTTGCGCAAGGTCAGGCGCTGGCCGACGCCGAAGCGGTGCTGTTCGTCGACGATCACCAGGCCGAGCCGGGAAAACTGCACGCTGTCCTGGATCAGCGCATGGGTGCCCACCACCAGCTGCGCCTGGCCCGATTCGATCAGCGCCATGGCGGCCAGCTTGTCCTTTTTTTTCAAGCTGCCGGTCAGCCAGGCCACGCTCACGCCGAGCGGTTCGAGCCAGGCCGCGATCTTGCGGAAATGCTGCTCGGCCAGGATCTCGGTGGGCGCCATCAGCGCCGCTTGAAAGCCGCTGTCGATGGCCTGGGTCGCGGCCAGCGCCGCCACCACCGTCTTGCCGCTGCCGACGTCGCCTTGCAGCAGGCGCTGCATCGGATACGGGTGACGCAGGTCGGCGCGGATCTCGTCGAGCACGCGTTGCTGGGCGCCGGTCAGGCGGAACGGCAGCGTGGCCTGGAAGGCGTGGCACAACGCACCGACCAGGGGCAGGGCGGCGGCGCCCTTGGCCCGGCGCGCGCGCTGGGCGCGTTTGAGCGAGAGCTGCTGGGCCAGCAGCTCGTCGAACTTCATGCGCACCCAGGCCGGATGCGAACGGTCGGCCAGCGCGCTTTCGTCCACCTGCTGCGGCGGATAATGCAGCAGCCGCACGGCCGGCTCGAAGTCGCTCAAGCGCATGTCTTCGATCAGCGCCGCCGGCAGCGTGTCGTGCCAGTCGATGCGGTTCATGGCTTCGTTGATGGCGCGCCGCAGAATCGGCTGCGACAGCCCTTCGCCGGACGGATACACGGGCGTGAGCGCGGTCGGCAGCGGCGCGCCCTGGTTGACCACCTTGTAGCTGGGGTGGACCATTTCGGCACCGAAGAAGCCGTGCTTCAATTCGCCGCGCGCGCGCACCCGGGTGCCCTCGGCCATCTGCTTGGTCTGGCTGCCGTAAAAATGCATGAAGCGCAGCAGCAGCTCGCCCGTCTCGTCGGCGATGGTCACCAGCAGCTGGCGCCGCGGCTTGTAGCCGACTTCGCATTTGGTGACCAGCCCCTCGACCTGCGACCAGTCGCCGCCGTGCAGGCAAGCCTCCGCGATGCTGATCACCTTGGTCTCGTCTTCGTAGCGCATCGGCAGATGCAGCACCAGATCCATGTCGGTGCGCAGGCCGAGGCGGGCCAGCTTGCTCTCGTTGCTGACGACTTTTTTCGCGGGTTTTTGCTTCGGAACTGGCATATCGGAAGGGGTGCGTGCCGCTAGCGTAAAATAGAGGGTTGGCCTTGGCCACAGCCAAGTCGGGGCGCCAGGTTGTGAACCTGTATAGGCGCACAGTATAGTGCCTGGGCGCCGTTCGTGCATTCCTAATAATTGACGAAGTAAACGTATGTATTCGCTTTCCGATTTCGATTTTAACTTGCCGCAAGACCGTATCGCGCAAACCCCGCTGCCCGAGCGCAGCGCCTCCCGCCTGTTGCAGCTCGACGGCGAGCGCTTGATCGACCGCCATTTCGCCGACGTGCTCGATTTGCTCGCGCCGGGCGACCTGCTGGTGATGAACGACACGCGCGTGCTCAAGGCGCGCTTTTTCGGCGTCAAGGAAAGCGGCGGCAAGATCGAGGCGCTGATCGAGCGCGTGCTCGACCACCGCACCGTGCTGGCCCAGGTGCGCGCTTCCAAGTCGCCGCCGCCCGGTTGCCGCATCCGCCTGGCGGACGCCTTCGACGTGACGGTCGGCGAGCGCGCCGGCGAGTTTTTCACCCTGCACGTCGAGTCCGACATTTTCGACTTGATCGAGGCTTACGGCCGGCTGCCGCTGCCACCGTATATCGAGCACGATGCCGACGCCTTCGACGAAACGCGCTACCAGACCGTGTTCAACAAGGTGCCGGGCGCGGTCGCCGCGCCCACCGCCGGCCTGCATTTCGATCAAGCCTTGCTCGACCGCCTGGCCGCCAAGGGCGTGCGCTTCGCCTACGTCACCCTGCATGTGGGCGCCGGCACGTTTCAGCCGGTGCGCACCGAGGTGCTGGCCGAGCACAAGATGCACACCGAGTGGTACACCATGCCGCAGGAAACGGTGGACGCGGTGCGCGCCACGCAAGCGGCCGGGCGCGACGTGGTGGCCGTCGGCACCACCAGCCTGCGCGCGCTGGAATCGGCGTCGCAATCGGGGCGGCTCGAGGCCGGCAGCGCCGACACCGCGCTCTTCATCACGCCAGGCTACCGGTTCAAAACGGTGACGCGGCTGATCACCAATTTCCATTTGCCGAAGTCGACTTTGCTGATGCTGGTGTCGGCCTTCGCCGGCTATCAGCCGATCCGCGACGCCTACGCCCACGCCATCGCCCATCAATATCGCTTTTTCAGCTACGGCGACGCGATGCTGTTGACGACCCAGTCGCGCGCGGCGTGAGCATGCCCGCCGTCAGCGTGTCGAGCGCATGCCCGCCGGGCGTGCAACAGCCGAGTGCCGCACGGGTACAATGGGGGATCGGCGTGCCGCCGCGCGGAACGGGAAGCGAAAAATGACCTCATCAATTTTTCTCAAGCGCGTAATCCTGCGCAACTACAAGAGTATCGCGCACTGCGATGTGAAGTTATCGCAACTGACTTATCTGGTCGGCGCCAACGGCTCCGGCAAGAGTAACTTTCTCGACGCGCTGCATTTGGCGCGCGATGCGCTGAGCGGTTCGCTGGACAACGCCATGAACGAACGCGGCGGCTTATCCGAGGTGCGGCGCCGTTCCAGTGGTCATCCGACCCATTTCGCGATCCATGTCGAATTTCAGCTGCCATCGGGCGAACATGGCAGGTATGGATTCACGGTGGGCGCCTTGTCCAGCGGCGGTTACGAAGTGCAGAAGGAAATATGCAATATTGGCGGCGTGGGCAAAGGGCCCTTTTTCTCGATGGAAAAGGGCCGCCTGATCGCGTCAAGCGAGTCCAGTTTCCCTGCCGTGACAGCCGATCGTCTGGCGCTGGTCGGCGCCTCCGGTTTGTCGGTGTTTCGGCCGGTGTATGACGCGCTCACCGCGATGGGTTTTTATAATCTCAATCCCAAGTTGATACGTGAATTGCAAAAACCCCAGGATGGGCGTTTGCTTAAGCCGGCAGGGGAAAACATCGCCAGCGTGATCAGCCATTTGGCGCGGACCAACCCGGAAGCGCTGCAAATCATTCAGGAATACTTGCACGCGGTGGTGCCGATGGTGCAAGGTGTGGAGCGCGTGGCGGTCGGTCCCATGGAATCGTTGGCGTTTCAGCAGGAAATGGCGGGCTCCAAGCATCCCTGGCATTTTTACGCGCAGAGCATGTCCGATGGAACGCTACGGGCGCTCGGGATTCTCACCGCCTTATTCCAAGGCAACAGCGATCATGCGCCTTCGTTCATCGGCATCGAGGAACCGGAAACCGCGCTGCATCCGGGCGCCTCGGCGGCGTTGCGGGAAGCGTTGGGACGGGCCGCTGAGCGAACCCAGGTGATAGTGACCAGCCACAGTCCCGATTTGCTCGATGATATGGCGATTACTCCGGAAGCCCTGTTGGTGGTCGCCTCGGAGGAGGGAGTGACACGCATCGTGCCCCTCGGGGAAGGTTCGCGCGCCGCCATGCGGGAGCATCTATCGTCCGCTGGTGAATTGCTGCGTTTGAATCAACTGTTGCCCGATCCCTTGCCATTGCGATTGGAAAACCTAGCTCAAGCAGAATTGTTTGATGAGCCGAAGCAATGATCAACGTCGTATCTATCGTTGAAGGCGACGGCGAGGTCGCGGCTTTGCCGGTATTGTTGCGGCGCATAAATGATTGGCTGCTACCGAGAACGCAAGTTAATATCGGCCGGCCCATCCGCGTGCGCCGCGATCAATTCCTCAATCGGGAGGCGATATTCACCAAGCAGCTCAAGTTGGCTGCGGCGCTGTGCCCGGAGCCCGGATGGATACTGATCCTGCTCGATGCCGACGATGATTGTCCCAAAGAGCTGGGCGCGACCTTGCAAGTCAAGGTCAACACGGTATTGCCGGGCCGGGCCGTTTCGATCGTCCTGGCCAACCGGGAATACGAAGCCTGGTTTCTTGCCGCCGCCGCTTCCCTGGATGGCCGGCGCGGTTTTGTCAGGCCGGTTCAGTTGCCCGAGGCGGAGCAAATTCGCGCCGCCAAGCAGTGGCTCAGCCGGCAAATGCCGAACCGCGCCTATCACGAGGTGCTCGACCAGCCCGCGTTGTCGGCGGTGATGGATTTGCAGGAAGCGCATGACAATAGCCGCTCATTTCGTAAGTTGTGCGGCGACTGGACCCGGCTGACGAAACTGGTCGAGCCAGTAAACGATTAAATTGAAAATGACTGAGAAAGCTGGTACATGCTGGAATTTACATTACACAAGACCGATCAAAGCGGCTTGACCCATGCCCGTCGCGGCACCGTCAAATTGAACCACGGCGAGGTGCAAACCCCGATTTTCATGCCGGTCGGCACCTACGGCTCGGTGAAAGCCATGTCGCCGCTGGAATTGAAGGAAATCGGCGCCCAAATCATCCTGGGTAACACCTTTCACCTGTGGCTGCGCCCGGGCAACGATGTGATGGCCAAGTTCGGCGGCTTGCACGACTTCATGCAGTGGGACAAACCGATCTTGACCGATTCGGGCGGCTTCCAAGTGTTTTCGCTGGGCGCGATGCGCAAGATCACCGAGCAGGGCGTGCATTTTTCCTCGCCCATCAATGGCGACAAGCTGTTCTTGTCGCCCGAAGTGTCGATGCAAATCCAGCGCGTGCTCAATTCCGATATCGTGATGCAGTTCGATGAATGCACGCCGTATGAAATCGAGGGCCGGCCCGCCACCATGGAAGAGGCCGCCAAATCGATGCGCATGTCCTTGCGCTGGGCGCAGCGCTCGAAGGACGAGTTCGAGCGGGGCGAGAATCCGAACGCCTTGTTCGGCATCGTCCAGGGCGGCATGTTCGAGGAATTGCGTGACGAATCGCTGGCCGGGCTGGAGCAGGTCGGCTTTCCCGGCATCGCCATCGGCGGCCTGTCGGTGGGCGAACCCAAGGAAGACATGATGCGCATGCTGGCCCATGTCGGCCCGCGCTTGCCGGCCAACAAGCCGCATTATTTGATGGGCGTGGGCACGCCGGAGGATTTGGTGGCCGGGGTGTCGAACGGCATCGATATGTTCGACTGCGTGATGCCGACTCGGAACGCGCGCAACGGCTGGTTGTTCACCCGTTTCGGCGACATTAAGATCAAAAACGCGCGCTACAAGGACGACAAGGCGCCGCTCGACGCGTCGTGCGGCTGCTATGCCTGCCGTAATTTTTCGCGCGCTTACTTGCATCATTTGCATCGTTCGCAAGAGATTTTAGGCGCGCGCCTGAACACCATCCACAACCTTCATTACTATCTGGAACTGATGCAGCAGATGCGCGACGCCCTGGACCAGGACCGTTTCCACGCCTTCACGCTGGAGTTTCGGGCCGGCCGCGCGCGCGGCATTTGAGCGCGGGCGCCGCGCGGGCGCCGCGCGAGCGCCCGGCCCCGACCGGGCCGTGGCGGCGCCGCGCCGCTAAAAGAATTCGGCCTCCCGGAGGGCCGGGGCGTCTTCCGCGTCGCGCCCAGTGCTAGAATACAGCGCTATTTTTCAAACTAATTACATCGGAGTCCTTGTGTTTATTTCTAATGCTTATGCCCAATCCCCGGCCGACGCGCTTGGCCTGGGCGGCAACCTGACCAGCTTCCTGCCGCTGGTTCTGATGTTCGTCGTCATGTATTTTCTGATGATCCGTCCCCAGCAAAAGCGCGCCAAGGAACAAAAATCGATGATGGACGCGCTGGCCAAGGGCGACGAAGTGGTCACCGCCGGCGGTATCCTGGGCAAGGTGTCCAAGGTCACCGAGGCTTACATCACGGTCGAAGTGGCCAACGGCACCGAGGTGCTGGTGCAAAAAAGCGCCATCACCACCTTGCTGCCGAAAGGCACGCTCAAGGGGCTGTAATATCGCCACGGGCGGCGCGCCGCCCGTCAAGCCGCATCCGACGCTCAACACTGAACGCTGACCACACATGAACCGCTATCCTCTCTGGAAATACATCCTCATCGTTATCGCCCTGCTATTCGGGGCCTTGTATTCGGTGCCGAATTACTATGGCGAATCGCCCGCCTTGCAAGTGACGAGCGGCAAGTCGACCGTCAAGATGGCGGCGGACATGGCGGCCCAGGTCGATGCGGTGCTGAAAAAAGAAAACATCAAGTCGGAAGGCGCCACCTTCGACGGCAGCGGCACCTACGCCTCGGTGCGGGTGCGCTTCAGCGATCCGGACACCCAGTTCAAGGCCAAGTCGGTGCTGGAAAAGGATTTGAACAGCGACGCGGCCGATCCGACCTATCTGGTGACGCTCAATTTGCAATCGAACACGCCGAAATGGATGCAGCGCGTGCATGCCTTGCCGATGTATCTGGGCTTGGATTTGCGCGGCGGCGTGCATTTCCTGATGCAAGTCGACACCAAGGCGGCGCTGAGCAAACGCGTGCAGGGTGTGCAGGCGGCCATGCGCACCACCTTGCGCGACAAGAATGTGCGCCACGCCGGCATCGACCGGGTCGGCGACAGCATCGAAATCAAGTTCCGCGACGCCGCCACCCGCACCGAGGCGCGCAATGTGCTGGCCGATCAAATGCCGGACCTGGCTTTCGTCGACGCGGCCGATGGCGCCGACTTGAAACTGGTGGGCAGCATGAAGCCGGCCGCCTTGAAGCAAGCCATGGATGAAGGCGTCAAGCAAAACATCGCCACCTTGTCCAAGCGCGTCAATGAATTGGGCGTGTCCGAGCCGATCATCCAGCAGCAGGGTCCGGACCGCATCGTGGTGCAGTTGCCGGGCGTGCAAGACGTGGCGCGCGCCAAGTCGGTGATCGGCCGCACCGCGACCCTGGAAGTGCGCATGGTCGATGAAACCGTGACGCCCGGCACCGAATTGTCGGCCGCCGTGCCGTTCAATTCCGAACTGTTCACGGTCGGCAAAGGCGTGCCGGTGATCTTGACCAAGGATGTGGTCTTGACCGGCGACTATATTTCCAGCGCCACGTCGACCACCGACCAGAATCAGCAAGCGGCCGTGTCGATCGACTTGAACGGCGACGGCGGGCGCAAGATGCGCGAAGCCACCCGCGAACGGGTCGGCAAGCGCATGGCGATCGTGCTGTTTGAAAAAGGCAAGCCCGAAGTGTTGTCGGTGGCCACCATCCAAAGCGAGCTGGGTAGCCGGTTCCAAATCACCGGCATGGGCGCGGCGGAAAATTCCAATGAACTGGCGCTGCTGTTGCGCTCGGGCGCGCTGTACGCGCCGATGGTCATCATCGAGGAACGCACCATCGGGCCGGCCCTGGGCGCCGAAAACATCAAGAAGGGCCAGTTGTCGATGGTCTACGGTTTCGCCGCCATCGCCGTCTTCATGATCCTGTATTACATGATGTTCGGTTTCTTCAGCGTGCTGGCGCTGGGCTGCAATCTGTTACTGCTGATCGCTTTGCTGTCGATGATGCAAGCCACCCTGACCTTGCCGGGCATCGCCGCGATCGCGCTGGCGCTCGGCATGGCGATCGACGCCAACGTCTTGATCAACGAACGTATCCGCGAAGAGTTGCGTTCCGGCGCCACCCCGCAAGCGGCCATCTCGGTCGGTTTCGAGCGGGCCTGGGCCACCATTTTGGACTCGAACGTGACCACCCTGATCGTCGGCCTGGCTTTGCTGGTGTTCGGCTCGGGCGCGGTGCGCGGTTTCGCGGTGGTCCATTGCCTCGGTATTTTGACTTCGATGTTCTCCGCCGTGTTCGTTTCGCGCGGCGTGGTCAACCTGTGGTACGGCCGCAAGAAGAAACTGCAATCGGTTGCCATTGGCACGGTCTGGGTGCCGGGTCTGTCGAAATAAAATCAGCCCGGCCGCTGGGCGGCCGGCTGCGTTAGCCAAACACAGAGGATTTCCATGGAATTTTTCCGGATCAAAAAAGACATACCCTTCATGCGCCACGCGCTGATTTTCAACGTCGTTTCGGCGCTGACTTTCGTCGCCGCCGTGTTTTTCCTGTTCTATAACGGCTTGCATTTCTCGATCGAGTTCAAGGGCGGCACCGTGATGGAGGTGCAATACCCGAAGGCGGCCAATCTGGATCAGATCCGCCACACGCTGGAAAGCCTGGGTTATGAACAGCCCGAGGTGACCGGTTTCGGCACCGCGCGCGACGTCATGATCCGCTTGCCGGTGGTGAAGGCGCAAAACGGAGTCAATGGCTCGGAGCGGGTGTTCGCCGCCCTGTGCAAAGCCGAGCAGGGCAGCACGCGCCAGATCGACAGCGTCACCGCCAAGGGCGAGCATGTGGTCAAGGCCGGTTGCGTCGACGCGGCCGGCGCCGAGTCGGTGGTGCAGCAACGGGTCGAGTTCGTCGGTCCCCAGGTCGGCGACGAGTTGGCGCAAAACGGCTTGAACGCCTTGTTCATGGTGGTGATCGGGGTAGCGATTTACCTGGCGGTGCGTTTCGAGTGGAAATTCGCGGTGGCGGCGATTATCGCCAACTTGCACGATGTGGTGATCATCCTCGGCTTTTTCGCCTTCTTTCAGTGGGAATTCTCGCTGACGGTGCTGGCCGCCGTGCTGGCCGTGCTGGGTTACTCGGTGAATGAATCGGTGGTGATTTTCGACCGTATCCGCGAAAACTTCCGCAAGCAGCGTAAGTCGTCGGTGCAGGAAGTGATCGACAATGCCATCACCAGCACCATTTCGCGCACCATCATCACCCACGGTTGCACCCAGATGATGGTGCTGTCGATGCTGTTCCTGGGTGGCCCGACCCTGCATTATTTCGCGGTGGCGCTGACCATCGGTATTTGCTTCGGTATTTATTCCTCCGTGTTCGTGGCGGCGGCGGTGGCGATGTGGCTGGGCGTCAAGCGTGAAGACTTGATCAAGCCGATCAAGGAAAAAGATACGACCGACGGCGCCGTGGTGTAAACCATTTCGCTCGCAGAAAAAAGGACAGCGCGCTGTCCTTTTTTTATGGGCGCCGCCATGCAGGTTCAGGACAGGTGGGCGTCCACCAGCGGCGCCAGGCGCGCCGCGTGGACCTGGCCCAGGTCGTGCTCGCCGCCGGCCACCACGTGCAGGCGGGCGTGCGGCAGGCCGGCCAGCAGGCGCCGGCCCACGGCGAGCGGGCTGATCGGATCGGCGTCGCCCCACAGCAGCAGGGTTGGCGCGGCGATCCGGCCCAGGTCCGGCGCCAGGTCGGCGCGGTCCGCCAGAAACCAGGCCGGGCAGTTCGGCTTGGCGGCGGCGAAGACGGGCCGCCAGTCGCGCGCGCCCAGGGCCGCCATGTCGATGCCGCCCGAGGTCGCCGTCAACACCAGATGCGTGACCAGTTCGGGGCGGGCCAGGGCGGCCTGGATGGCGAGCACGCCGCCCATCGATTGGGCGATCAGGGCGGTGGGCCGGTCGATGCGCTCCAGCACGCGCTCGAGCAGGGCGCGCATGCCGTCGATATGCGGCGCCGGCGCCGCATCGCCAAAGCCGGGGTAATCCAGGAAGACCCGGCCGGCCGGGTGCGTTAAGTCCCGGGCCAGCGCCCGCCAGAAATGCACGTCGCCGGAGGCGCCGGGCAGGAACAGCAATTGCGATGGCGGCGTGCGCGCGCGGTCCGGCATGGGTGTGCCTCAGCCGGCCGCCGCGATGGCGTCGCTCAATTGTTGCGGCGTGGCGCCGATGTCCAGGCGCAGGCCGGCCTCGTCGTCTTGCAGCGGCTCCAGGTCGCGCAACTGACTGTCGAGCAAGGAAGCGGGCATGAAATGGCCGGCCCGGCCGTCCAGCCGCGCGGCCAGCGTCGCGCGCGTGCCGTCCAGGTGGGCGAAGCGCAAGCCGGGATCGCCCTCGCGCAACAGGTCGCGGTAGCGCCGCTTGAGGGCCGAGCAAGCCAGCACCAGGGGCGTGCCGGCGGCGCGCGCGGCGGCGATTTCGGCTTGCAGGCGTAACAGCCAGCCGCCACGGTCGGCATCGTCCAGCGGAATGCCGGCCGACATTTTCGCCACGTTTTGCGGCGGGTGAAATTGGTCGCCTTCGATGAAGGACGCGCCCAGGGCGGCCGCCAGGCGCCGGCCCACCTCGCTTTTGCCGCAACCGCTCACGCCCATCACGACCCAGCGCGCGGCGCCGTGTTGTTGTTCCATCGTCTGCCTTCCGTAGTCGCTCGATTTCGTATTTTATGCGCTATCGCGCGCCATCAGCTGGTAACCCAAGTCGATCTGGCGCTCGGCCGGCGTATCTTTACTGATCACGGCGCGCAGCAGGCGGGCCGCTTCGTAGCCGATCTGGTAACGCGGCGTGGCGATGGTGGTCAAGGAGGGACTCATCCAGGCCGAGCTCGGCAAGTCGTTGAAGCCGCAAATGGCGACCTGGCCCGGCACCGCGATGCCGACGCGCTGGCATTGAAAGATCGCGCCCTGCGCCAAGTCGTCGTTGCAGCAAAAAATCGCGTCGCAGTCGGGCAGGGCGGCCAGCATGCGCTCCAGCAGCTCGGCGCCGAGCGCGATGTTCGATGGCGCGTCGATCATCCATTCCAGGGCCGGATCCGCCAAGCCGGCTTGGCGCATGGCGTGGCGATAGCCGGCCACCCGTTTCATGGTGCGCTCGTCGAGCTGCGCGCCCATGAAGGCGATGCGGGTACGGCCCTTGTCGATCAGGTAGCGCGTCATGGCGTGACCGGCATCGAACTGCGACAAACCGACGCAAAACTGACTGGCGTCGTCGCTCAAGTCCATCATCGTCACGGTCGGCACCCGCGCGGTGGCCAGCAATGCTTGCGCGCGCGGGCTGCGCGTCATTCCCGACAGTAAAAAACCATCCGGGTTCGATTGCAGATACACGCTCAGCAGCTTTTCTTCCTCGGCCTCGGAATAGCGCGTGTTGCCGATCAAGAGCTGATAATTGTCGGCGTCGAGCGCGTCCTGTATGCCGGCCAGCACGGTGGTGAAGACGGTGTTCAACAAGGACGGCACCAGCACCACGATCACGTTCGACCGGGCCGAGGCCAGCGCCCGCGCGGCCCGGTTCGGCACGTAGGCGAGCGCGGCCACCGCCTGTTCCACGCGCAGGCGCAGGGCGGGCGAGACCAGTTGCGGATGGTTGATGGCGCGCGACGCCGTCATGCTCGCCACGCCGGCGTGTTGCGCCACCGCGGCCAAGGTGGCGCGGCCGCTGGCGCGGCTTTTGCCGACGGGGCGTATGGTCATGAGGGCGATTGTGCTTTATGCGGATCGACAACGTGGTTAATAGGATGTCATGATTTCGCCATGAATTCCTTTTCCTGTCAATCGATTGTTGGCGCAGGGTATGGCGGAGCGATACGGGTTGCCGTGGTTTTGTGTGTGATAGCGCACCGATTGTTCGGTGGCGTGTGGCTATAGTGGGGCTGTCTCTTTCAGGACATCCCTAGTTTTGGACTTTGGCCCGCTTCACAGCGGGCTTTTTTTTATCCGGCGCGCGAAGGCGCCTCGTGCAACCAGCCCGGCGCCTATCGGCAAGGCTTGTGCGGCGCGGCCGGAATAGGACGAATTAGAGCATCAGCACGTCGAGCAGCGACTTCACTTCCTGGGCCGACTCGCTCAGTATCATGTTCAAGGTGCCGTCGCCGACCACGAAGTCGATGGTGCGCGCCGCTTGCCGCGAGGTGGCGCCCGGCCGCTCGTGAAACGGCGAGTGGACCGGCGCCAGATCGTTGGCCAGCAACAGGGTGTCGCCCAGGGTTTCCGGCGGCAGCGCGCGCATGCCGTCCCACAAGGCTTCGACCGCCGACATCACCGGTTCCGGAATCACCAGCTTGGTCAACACGCCGCGGCCGATGGCTTGTTCGCCATGCTCGACCCAGTCCTCCGGTTCGCCGTCGAGAATGCCGGGGAATTCGGCGGCCCGCGAGAGCAGGTAAA
>JAYVUV010000430.1:0-2108 GCA_043787615.1 Janthinobacterium sp.
ACCGCGATGATGTTTTTCACCTGCGGCATCAGCTTCAAGCCGCGCTGCACGGTGTGCGAAATGATTTTAAAATACACCTTGAGCTCGACCCTGGCCACCCCGTCCAGCCGGCCCAGCGCCGCCTCCACGCTGGCGCCGATGGCGCCCAGCTGGCTCTTGGCGGGATAACCGAGTTCGATCTCGAGCGACACCACGCCGCCCTCGACGGACAGGCGCTTGACGGTCTTCGACGAGAGCAAATCTTTTGTTGTGTTGGGATCAATAACCGTGGCCAAGGCCGCCTTGACATCTTCTACTGTGACGCTCATGACAATCTCCGTGTGTGATGCCGCAGTCTAGCGTAAAACCCCGCCCGGCGGCGGCCCGGCCCCGGGCGCGAAATGCGGCGCGCGCCGACGCGGTCTGCGCAGCGGCGCTTTCCACTGGTAAAATGGATGTTTATTCATCTTAAAGCGCATCGATTATGACCCGCAAGCTGTTCGTCACCACCGCCCTGCCTTACGCAAACGCCGCTTTTCACATTGGCCACATGATGGAATACATCCAGGCCGATATCTGGGTGCGCTTTCAACGTATGCAACGCGATGGCGACGCCTTGCGCCAGGTGTACTTCGTTGGCGCCGACGACACCCACGGCACCCCGATCATGATCGCGGCCGAGAAGGAAGGCTTGACGCCCCAGCAATTCGTGGCCAAGATCGCCGCCGGCCGGCCCCAGTATTTGAACGGCTTTCACATCGCCTTCGACAACTGGCATTCGACCGATTCGCCGGAAAACGTGGAACTGTCGCAAGGCATCTACCGCAAGTTGCGCGAGGCCGGCCTGATTTCGACCAAGATCGTCGACCGCTTCTTCGACCCCGTCAAAGGCATGTTCCTGGCCGACCGCAACATCAAGGGCGAGTGCCCGAAATGCGGCGCCAAGGACCAGTACGGCGACAATTGCGAGGTGTGCGGCGCGGCCTATCAGCCGACCGAATTGATCAACCCCTACTCGGCCTTCAGCGGCTCGACGCCGGTGCTCAAGCCCTCGGAACAGTATTTCTTTAAACTATCCGACCCGCGCTGCTTCGACTTCTTGCGCGGCTGGCTCAACACGCCCGGGCGCTTGCAACCCGAAATGGTGAACAAGGTCAGCGAATGGCTGGGCGAGGCGGGCGAAAAACTGGCCGATTGGGACATCTCGCGCGACGCGCCCTATTTCGGCATTCCGATCCCCGACGCGCCCGGCAAGTTCTTCTACGTCTGGCTCGACGCGCCGGTCGGCTACCTGGCCAGCCTGCAAAACTATTGCGTCAAGCAAGGCATCGATTACGAGGCCTTGCTGCGCGACCCGGACACCGAACAGATCCACTTCATCGGCAAGGATATCGTGTCCTTCCATCTGCTGTTCTGGCCTGCCATGCTCAAGTTCGCCGGCCATCCGGTGATCGACAAGCTCAAGGTCAACGTGCATGGCCACTTGACGGTCAACAACGAGAAAATGTCCAAATCGCGCGGCACCGGCATTTCGCCGCTGCGCTACCTGAATCTGGGCATGAATCCGGAATGGCTGCGCTACTACATCGCCTTCAAGCTCAACTCGAAGGTGGAAGACCTGGACTTCACGGGCGAGGACTTCGTGGCCCGCGTGAACAGCGACTTGATCGGCAAATACGTCAATATCGCCAGCCGCTGCGCCGGCTTCATCGCCAAGCAATTCGAGGGCAAGCTGGCCGCCACCTTGAGCGAGGGCGCGCAAGGCTGGATCCACCGCGCCCTGACGCACGATGTCAACGGCGTGGTGGGCGAGCGCCAAGCGAGCATCGCCCACCATTTCGAGCACCGCGAATTCGGCAAGGCGCTGCGCGAAATCATGGAAATCGCCGACATCACCAACCAGTATGTCGATGAAAACAAACCGTGGATACTGGCCAAGGACCCGGCCAAGACGGCCGAGCTGCACGACGTGTGCACCACCGCCCTGATCCTGTTCCGCCAACTCACCATCTTGCTCTCGCCGGTGCTGCCGGGCGTGGCGGCACAAGTGTCGGCCTTCTTGAACGACGAGCGGCTGCTGTGGAGCGACACCGAGGTATTCGGCGGCGCCGTGTGGAACACCATGTTGG
>JAYVUV010000431.1:0-8756 GCA_043787615.1 Janthinobacterium sp.
GCTCGACCTGGCCGGTGGGCAAGCGCATTTTTTTTGCTTGGGGCGCCGAAAAAAAGGCTTTCCACAGCAGCGCGAGCAAGCATGCCTTGAGGATCAGGGCGACCGTCAAGGTCAGCGCCAGCGATCGCTTGGGCCGCTTTGGCGATGTCATCGCGGCACCTTGCCGGCGGCTTCGGGCGAGGCTTCGTCGCCGGCCGCCGTCACTGCCTTCGCCGCCCCGGCGCCGGGGCGGGGGCGGGAAAAGCCGAGTTTTTCGCGCACGCTGCCGCCCACGTCAAGCAATTTTTTGACCTTGGAGCCCATTTTCATCAGCGACGCCAGGGTCTCGGGCGACAAATGCTGGACATCGTCGAACCAGGAGCTGGACAGTTCGATCAAGTCGTACATTTCGCGCATGCGCTGCTGGGCGACTCGGTCGGCTTCCGTGGTCGGGCTTTCCAGCAGGGCGTCGCGGAGCATCGACAAGGTCGGCTCCACTTCGCGCCGGCGCCGCTCTTCCAGCAAGGCCTTGAAAATATCCCAGATATCCTTGGGCGGCTCGAAGTATTCGCGCCGGTCGCCCGGCTGGTGCAAAAGTTTAACCAAGCGCCAGGATTGCAGTTCCTTTAAGCCCATCGAGACGTTGGAGCGTGAAAAGGACAGGTGTTCGGCAATCTCGTCGGCATTCAAAGGCTTGGCCAGCACATATAACAGGGCGTAGATCTGGCCCACCGTGCGGTTGATGCCCCAGCGGCTGCCCATTTCGCCGAAGTGGAGGATGAATTTTTGTGCCAGGGGACTGAGGTTGGTCATGATGGTTACCGGTAACATTTGAATTTTCAGGAATTACTGAAATTATAGTACGTTTACGAAACTGTGATGGAAAAACCTGCGATGTGTTGGCTGGTGAGGCGCGCGGTGTGGGGATGGAACAGCGGCTGGGCGGGCCGGCACCGGGGAGGGCGGCTTTGGATGCCCGCGAACCAAGGTCGGGCGACCTCGGTTACGGAAGATGGTGCGGGCTTAGCGGGTCGATTCGAACAGGAACCAGATGCGTTCTTCGGTTTGATCGATCCAGTTTTCGATCAGGCTGGCGGTGGCGATATCGTTGTCATCGTCGCAAGTCTTATGCACTTCGCGCATGAATTTGACCAAGGATTCGTTGTCGGCGCGCAGCGCGTCGAGCATTTCTTCGGGACGCACATATTCGGCATTGCTATCGGTCAGACGTTGCAGTTGAGCGATGTGGCTGACCGAGCGAATGGTGGTGCCGCCCAGTTTTCTCACCCGTTCGGCGATCGGATCGAGCATCGCGAACACCGCGCCGGCTTGCGCGTCGAGTAGCAGATGGTAGGCATGGAAGTGGGGACCGCTGACATGCCAGTGGAAATTTTTGGTCTTGATATACAGCGCGAACGCGTCGGCCAACAAACGGTTGAGACCGATGGCGACTTCGGCGCGCGCGGCGATACCGAGATCGCTTGGCGTGGCCAACGCTCCGGGGGCAACTTTCAAATCGACTGTGGTGCTCATGACTACCTCTTCTATAGTGAATGGATGAGTTGTGGGAGAACTGGGACGATGCGGCCAGCAAGATTGCCAATTGTACCGCAGGGTGGGAAATGCGTTTTGCCGATGCGGCGCGTCCGGGGCGGTCGCGGGAAAGCGCGTGTGGAGCTTGAGTCGCGCGGTCGATGCGACGCGCCGATCACGCCGGGCGGCGTCCTGCGGGATAACAGATTTTGGCGCGTAATGCCGGCTGGGCTACATAAGAAAAGCCCGCACGCATTACCTGCTCCACGCAAGGCGTCGACAGGCGCGTGCGCATCGCATAGCTGACACGTTCGCGGGCAAGCACGCCCGTCGCGTGAGCGCATGTTGCGCATGCTTCGCCCCGGCCACGCAGACGCAGCGCCCCGGCCACGCAAGTGACTCGATGATGACGAGGCACACGTTGGCTAAGCACTGACGCCCCCACAAAAGCCACGTACCCGTGGGCCCATGTCAGACCACGTAGCTACGAAGGCCACGCACACGTGGGCTCATGCAAGAGACCACGTCGCCACGATGGCAACGCACGCTGGCCACGCAAGGGGGCGTCCAAAGACCATGCACACGCTGACCGCCAAAGTCGCCGCGTCGGCCAGGGTGTCGCACGCGCCGCCCGCCAAATCCACGCTGCGAGAACAGTGATATACACTGGCCGGTCACGCAAACCGCACATTCACCACGTATCACATCCGCCAAAGTCGACGCGTCGGCCAGGGTGTCGCACACGCCGCCCGCCAAATCCACGCTGCGAGAACAGTGATATACACGGGCCGGTCACGCAAACCGCACATTCACCACGTATCACATCAACGCGCCAAGGACGGCATACATATGGGGCCGGCCACGCACAGCGCGCATTCACCCCTATTTGCTGTGCGACGGCGTGCCAATTGAGCCGATGGCCTAGTTGGCGCGCAAAGCGGCATAACTCGGTACGCGAACGTGCGAACCAAGCGGCTACCGCATGTCTGGCGCGCCGCCTGAGCGCGGCCTATCAACCAGCTTACTCGAAGCGGTGCGTGCAAGTTGCGGGCGGTCGCGGCTGGGCCGCCATTATTTGTCGTCGCTTTTCCCTTGCTTGCCGGTTTTCGCATGCTGTTCGGATGTGCCGCGCGCTGGCGCGGCGGCGGCGGCCTTGTCGCTGCGGCTGGCCGATTGACGGCTCTCGCCACCCTTACGGCCGATTTCCGCCATGTGCGCGCGGTCGCGGCTGACGGCTTCACCTCCTTTTTGACCGGCCCGGCGCGCCTCCTCCGAATCGAATTCATGCGCCGTGCCTTTCTGATGGGCCGCCTGGCCGCCCTTGCTGGCAATTTCGCGCTGTTGCTGTTCATCCATGGCGGCGAATCCGCGTTTGCTGGTGCCGCTCCCCTTTTGACTGCTTTGCGCGCTGTCCTTCTGGCTGTTTTGACTGCCGCTGCCGGCGCTGCCCTTACCGTGATCGTTCCCGTGACTGGTGGCCATGTTCGTCTCCTTATGCGTGTAAATTGGTAAAAATCGCTACTGTTCGAAAACGCCGATCTGCGAATGCATATGGATCAATTCGACGCGCTTGGCAATTAGAGAAGCACGGTTGATATTTAGTTCCACCTGCTTCGGTCCGCGATGAGGTATTTGTGCGTGATCGGTGCAGGCCTCGCTCACGGATGGGCCGATTTAAATTGACTACCGCCGCCGCGCCCCGGGCGCGGCGTGGCGTTGAAGTCGGCTTCGATTTTTTCCTTGTGCCGCGCGATTTGCTCGCCCAGTTCGGCCAAGTCCAGTCCGGTTTTTTTCACTTGCGGGAACATGTTGCTTTCTTCTTCCGTGAGGTGCTGTTCGACGCGTTCGTTGAGCACCATCACGGTGGCGTCGTATTGCGTGTCGGTGGCTTCCATCTGTTCCAGCTGGCTCACCAGATCTTTGGCGCTGGCATGTTCAGCTTCCGCTTCATCGACCAATTCGTCGCCGATTTCGGCGCGTACGGCCGGGTAAAACAATTCTTCCTCGACCAGGGTGTGGATCGTCAATTCAAAGCAGAGTTGTTCCACCAGCTCGGCTTTCAGCTCGGCTTGCTCCAGGTCGTCCTTGATGGTGTCGAACTCGTTAAAAAGCTGACGTACCTTTTGATGGTCGGCCCGTAGCAGGGCGATCGCATCGACGGCCGAGCCGTCGCCACCTTGTTTCGCAGTGTTCATGATGTGTTCCTCGGATGGTGGGCCGCCCCGGCGGGCGGCGTGAACGACAAATTGCCGCGTGCGCAGCCCGGCCGGACCGGGTCGCGTCGGGTGCAGGCGGACGGGACAAGGCGCCGCTGGTGGGTGCCCGGTGGCCCGTCGGCACCCCGATTAGTGCGCGGTTTGTCCGTGTTGCGGCTGCGTGCCGCGGCTCGTTCCGGGCGCCGCGCCGTTGGTGTCGCGGCGCGCGGCCTGGTTCATTCTTTCCATGACTTCGCGCTGGCGCTGGCTGGCCTTTTCGGTTTGTTCCGAAGCGGTGCGCACCAGTTCATCGGCGACCGCCGTGGCCGTGCGGCTCGCCTCGGGCATGTGGTTTTCCGCCGTCTTGGTCATCTCGGCGCCGGCGTTGGCCATCACGTTCGACAGCTGGCGCTGGTACTGGCGCAGTTTTTCGGTGGTGGGGTGAATTTGGGTGGCGGCCAGCGCGGCGAATTCGGAAGGATTTTTAGCGACCAGCAACTGGCGGTTGGTGTCGGTGACTTCCACCATTAATTGCTGCGCGATCTGCATATTGAGTTCGCTGATTTTTTGTATGGCGTCAAACATTTTTCTCGACAGATCGGTCAGGAAGGCCAGTTGCACTTCCATATGCGATCTCATCGCAGGTGTGATGCTTTGCGTAAACATATTGATACCTCGATAAAAAGAATCCTCTTGAAGGGTCACCCGGCCACTTCCGGGTGAAGCTGTGCTTGTAACAAGCAAAGAGATAGACTTTTATCGAATGAGCAAGTTCCGCTAAATCGCAAATTTCTCCATCCGTCGGCGCCCGGTGCCGTGCCGCACGGGCGCCGGGGCGATCAGGCGTCGGCCACTTTTAATATCAGTTTGCCGAAATTTTTTCCTTCGAACAGCATGCCCAGCGCGGCGGGGAATTGCTCGATGCCTTCCACGATGTCTTCCTTGCTTTTCATCCGGCCTTGTTCGAGCCAGGCCGCCATGGCGGCGATGCCGATGTGGTAACGGTCGGCGTAATCGAACACCACCAGGCCCTCCATGCGCGCGCGGTACACCAGCAGCGACATGTAATTGACCAGACCCTTGCCCGGCTCGGTGTTGTTGTACTGCGAGATGGCGCCGCAGATGACGACGCGCGCCTTCATCTTGAGCCGGGTCAGCACGGTGTCGAGGATCTCGCCGCCCACATTGTCGAAATACACGTCGACGCCTTGCGGACAGTGTTCCTTCAACCCCTCTTTCAAGGCGCCGCTCTTGTAATCGATGCAAGCGTCGAAGCCGAGCTGGGCGACCACGTAATCGCACTTTTCCTTGCCGCCGGCGATGCCGACCACGCGGCAACCGAGTTGTTTGGCGATCTGGCCGGCCGCCATGCCGACCGAGCCGGCCGCGCCCGACACCAGCACCGTTTCGCCCGCTTGCGGCCGGCCGATTTCCAGCAGCCCGAAGTAAGCCGTCAGGCCGGACATGCCGAGCACGTTCAAATACGCCGTCAGCGGCGCGGCGCCCGCGTCCACCTTGGTCAAGCCGGCGCCGCGGTCGTCGCCCGGGCCGCTCCAGTATTGCTGCACCCCCAGGGTGCCGAACACATGTTCGCCCACGGCCCACTTGGGCGAGTTCGAGGCCAGCACCACGCCCACCCCGCCGGCCCGCATCACCTCGCCGATGGCGACCGGACGGATGTACGACTTGACGTCGTTCATCCAGCCGCGCATGGCTGGATCGAGCGACAGATACAGGGTCTTGATCAAGACCTCGCCCTCGCCCAGCGGCGCCAGCGGCACCCGGGTTTGCTGCCAGTCGCCGGCCTTGGGCAAGCCGACCGGGCGCGCGGCCAGGCGAAATTGCAGGTTCTCCGTCACGCTTGTTGTCATTGTTCTTCCTTAAAAGGTGTCTGTTCTTTAACTATACCGTAAATTGCACGATCGTACTATTTTGTAAACGGCGGCGTTCACGCTCAGCCGTGCGACAATACCGCGCTCGCCGTGGCGTCCCGCCCGTGGCGCAATTGACCCAGACCGATGGTTTTCATGACGCATCCACAATACATCCTGACCTTGTCCTGTCTCGATCAGCGCGGCATCGTGCATCGGGTATCGGGTTTTCTCGCCGCCCATGGCTGCAACATCATCGATTCGGCCCAGTTCGGCGATCAAGCGTCGCGCCTGTTTTTCATGCGGGTCCATTTCGCGCGCGAAGATCCGGCCGTCGACGACGCCGCCTTGCGCGCCGCGTTCGCGCCGCTGGCCTCGGAGATGGGCTTCGCCTTCCAGCTGCATGACGCGGCCTACAAGCCGCGCCTGATGCTGATGGTGTCGAAGATCGGCCACTGCCTCAACGACTTGCTGTTTCGTTATAAAAGCGGGCTGCTGCCGGTCGAGATTCCCGTCATCGTCTCGAACCATATGGACTTTTATCAGCTGGCCGCCAGCTACAATATTCCCTTTTTTCACTTGCCGCTGGCGGCCGGCGCCAGTCCGGAGGTCAAGCTGGCCCAGGAGGCGCGCATCATCGAGTTGATGCAAACTCACGGCGTCGACCTGGTGGTGCTGGCCCGTTACATGCAGATCCTCTCGCCCGGGCTGTGCCAAGCGATGCGCGGCCGCGCCATCAATATTCACCACTCTTTTTTGCCCAGCTTCAAGGGCGCCAAGCCGTATGCGCAAGCGCATCTGCGCGGCGTCAAGTTGATCGGGGCCACCGCCCATTTCGTCACCGGCGATCTGGACGAAGGTCCCATCATCGAGCAGGACGTGGAGCGGGTCGACCACGCGATGGATGCCGAGACGCTGTCGGCGATCGGGCGCGACGTCGAGTGCGTGGTGCTGGCGCGCGCGGTGAAGTGGTTTGTCGAGCACCGCATTTTGCAAAACGGCGACAAGACGGTCGTCTTCAAGTAAACACTGATACACACGGAATTTTACGATGGCACTCAAAGCGACAATTTTCAAGGCCGATGTCCAGCTGGCGGACATGGACCGCAATTATTATCAAGACCACCTGCTGACCCTGGCGCGCCATCCCTCCGAAACCGACGAACGCATGATGGTGCGGCTGTTGGCGTTCGCCATCCACGCCGATCCGGCCCTGGTCTTCACCAAGGGTTTGTTCGACACCGACGAACCCGATTTGTGGCGCAAGGATTTGACCGGCGCCATTCAATTGTGGATCGAGGTCGGCCAGCCGGACGAGAAGCGCATCCTGAAAGCATGCGGCCGTTCGGAAAAAGTGGTGGTGTACAGCTATGGCGCCACCAGCCATATCTGGTGGAAACAGATCGCCAACAAGCTCGAACGGGCCAAGAATCTGAGCGTGATCAATTTGCCGTCCGACGCGGCCTACGCCTTGTCGAAGCTGGCCCAGCGCAATATGCAATTACAGTGCACCATACAGGATGGCCAGATCTGGCTCACCGACGGCGCCGACACGGTGCAGGTCGAGCGCGATACCTTCAAGGGCGAGCGTTAACGGCCGACTCACTTAGCGAAAGCAATCGATGAAAACATATGCCGTCCTGTGCTCGGTCTTGCTTGCCGTCGCCGCCGGGGCCGCCCAGTCCGACGCGCCCATCGCGGCTGGGTTGACGGTGAGCGCGCCCTGGATGCGCGCCACCGTGCCGCAAGCGAAAAGCGGCGGCGCGTTCATGCGGCTGCGCTCGGCCAGCGACGCGCGCCTGGTGGCGATCCGCAGCGATGTGGCCGGGCTGGTCGAGGTCCATCAAATGGAAATGGTGGGGCAGGTCATGAAGATGCGTGCCGAGGACGGTCTCGATCTGCCGGCCGGCAAGACCGTGGAGCTGGTGTCGGGCGCGCGCCATCTGATGCTGATGGATTTGAAGCGGCAGTTGAAGGCGGGCGAGGTGGTCGCGCTCACGCTGGTGATTCAAAAGCCCGACCGCACGCGCGAATCGGTGCTGGTACGGGTGCCGGTGATGCCGCTCACTTATTCGCCGCCGCCTCCACCGCCGCCCTGATCGACGCGCGCGCCACCGTTTGTGCCAGGCCAAGGCCAGGCGCGACATCGGCCGGCGCTGGTGGCCGCCCGCTAGAATGGCGGCATGGGAGAAGACCACGACGCCGGCTACAAGCTGCTCTTTTCACATCCGGAAATAGTGCGCGATTTGCTGGCTGGATTCGTGCCGTTTCCTTGGGCGCGGCGACTGGAGTTGGCCGCCTTCGAGCGGGTCAACGCCAGTTATGTCGGCGACGCCGGACAGCAACGCCACGACGACATGGTGTGGGGGCTGCGCGTCGGCGGCGAGTGGCTGTATGTGTATCTCTTGTTGGAATTTCAGGCCTGTAACGATCATTGGATGGCCTTGCGCATGCAGGTGTATGTCGGCTTGCTGTGTCAAGATCTGGTCAGGCGACATCAGTTGACGAGCGGCGGCCGATTGCCGCCGGTGTTGCCGATTGTGCTCTACAGTGGCAGCGAGCCCTGGAGCGCCAGCACCACGCTGACCGGCGTGATGTTGGCGCCGCCGAGCGGATTGGCGCCGTTTCAGCCACGTCAGCGTTACTTGCTCATCGATCAAAGGCGTTGCGGCACGGCGCATCCGGCCCAGGAGCGTAACCTGGTCGCGGCGCTGTTTTCACTGGAGCGCACGCGGGAGCGCGCCGATCTGGAACGCGTGGTATCCGATCTGTCGGAGTGGCTGCGCGCGCCCCATAATGCGTCCCTGCGATCGAGCGTGGCGCGCTGGATCGCGGCCCGCTTGCGCTATCAGCTTAAGCTTACTAATATGGTCACGACGAGGGATTTATCCGAGGTGCAGATCATGATAACGCAGCAATTCGAGACCTGGGCGGATCAGTTGTTATATGAGGGGCGTCAGGAAGGCCAACAGGAGGGCCGACAAGAGGGTTTCGAGCAGGGCCGTTTAGCGACGGAAAAAAACCGCTTGATCTGGATGCTCCAGAAACGTTTCGGACCCTTGCCGGCGCCGGTGGGCGCACGTATCGCCACCGCCCCGGTCGAGATGATCGAACAATGGTTCGATCGCCTGTTCGAGGCCGCGACATTGGACGAAGTGTTGCGCGACCGGCCTTGAGG
>JAYVUV010000432.1:0-2867 GCA_043787615.1 Janthinobacterium sp.
CCAGCATGGCGTCGCCGCGCATGACGGCGCTACAGCGAAAGCGCGCGCCCGCCACTTGTTGCAGCGCGGGGAAATAATCGGGCAGCAGCTCGAACGGCCGGAATCCGGCGTTCGCCTGGACCGCCTTGTACAGCGCGTGGATCTGCTCGCGCACGCCGGACAGGTCCTCGATCCGCTCCACCGTGCACGCGGCCTCGTCCATGACCTTGAACACCGTGCTGCGGATATTGGAGCGGTATTTCGAGGCCAGGCTGGCCAGATAATCGTCGTAATGCTTCCAATCGGCGTGCAGCGCCAGCACCATGTTCGGCTCGGTCTCCACATAGCGGTAGCTCAAATGCTCCAAGTTGCTGGCCGGTTCGAGATAAGGCGCGTGCAAGTCCTTGATCATGATGAAATGGGTTTTTCCCACCAGTTTCTCGGCCTGGCGCACCCGGTACAGCACCTCGGCCACGCCATGCCAGGCCAGTTTCACATCGACTCCGGGCGCGAAGGCCACGCCGTGCTGGCCGAAGGTGAGCAAATTGCCGCAGGTGAGCACGCGCTGCTTGGCTTGGCCGGCCAATTGCGCCAGCGCCGCGCCGCGTCCCTGCACCGCCGCGCTTTTCTCGGGCCGGGCTTGCGCCAGGCTGATCTCGGCGATCTGCATGTAGACCGCCGCCACCGCTTGCCGCCCGGCGCCCTCGCCGGCGTAGATCAAGGCATAGCGGGTCGACAAATTGGTGGGCAGCACCGGTTCCAAGGCGCGCAAATACTCGATCGACATGAAGAAGCCCGATTGCGCCGTCAGCGCGCGCCAGGCACCCGCGTCCAGCATGCCGACCCCGTCGGCGATGGCGTAGTACAGCTCGGCCGGGCCGCGCAGGCGCTTGCGCTCCTGGCTGCGCTCTTGCAGGGCGCTTTTGATCGAACGAAGCTTGGCGGGGATATTCATGGGCAGCTCACCTGTTTACTGATGCGTGTCGATAAAGGATCGGGACGGCGTCGGCTTCACTCGCGCGACAATTGGCGCAACTGCTCGACCCGGCGCAGCGTCGCCAGCGTCTTCCAGGACGCCGGCGCCACCTGCGGATACCTGGCCGCGCCGAACGCGGCCAGGGCGTCGCGATAGCCCAGCCATGCGCGCTGGGTCAGTTTGAGGTCGTTCCCGGTGACGGTGGTGTCGGGCGTGATGGTGTGCTCCGGCGTGACCGCGCGCGCCATCAACTGGCGATAAAGCAGGTTCAATTGCGCGTCGGCGGCGGCCAAGCGCGCCGCGTCGTAGCGCGGAAGCTGGCCGCGCTCGAACCCGGCGATATCGCGTGCGAAGCGCGCCGTTTCGGCCGACTCGGCCTCGATCGCCATGGCGGCCCGCGCGGTGCCGCTGGCGTCGGTTTCATTGCGCCCCCGGGCGTCGGCGAAGGCCGCCAGCGCGCGCCGCGCGCGCTCGAACGCGTCCAGGTGTTGCGGCGGCCAGCCCTTGGTGAGGCCGTCCAATTGTACGCCGCGCGCCTTGTTGTGCCGGCGCTCGTCGATGGCGGCGCACACCCCTTGCATGTAGCCGCTGGTGATGTCGTCGCACAGGTCGAACGGCGCCGGCTCGGCGCCAGAGCGCAAGGCCAGCAGATGGTCGACGCGCCCGCTCATTTCGGCGCGCGCGCCACCCAGGCCGCAGGCGTATTTCAAGGCCAGCTCGGGTTGGCGGGCCACGCCGAAGCCGTTCGCGTACAACATCATCAGCACGCCCTGGTCTTGCCGGGCGAACGCGCACAGCCGCACTTGGCGCCAGTCGGCCTGGCTGGCGCCGGGCCGGTTTTTGGCGTCGTAGTAAAGCGCTTGCGCGTCGCAGGCGGCCGGCGCCGGCCCGTCCGCCGCCAGATCGGCCGCCGGCGGCGCCGCCGTCGCCACGCCCAGGCATTGCTTGTACCAGCGGTCGGCGCTGGCGTCGGCGCCGATGCCGCCGGTGTTGGGGTAGGCCGGCGGCGCGGCGCCGGCCGCGTGGCCGATCAAGGTGGCGCACAGCACAAGCGAGCGGATGGTCGAAATAATCATGAGGTCGATGGGGTCGGGACGATAGTGCGCGAGTATAGAGAGAAAAACGTCAAAGCGACAATCTCCGTGGCCACGATCTTGAGCGCCGGCCGCACCGCTACTGCTGCTGGTCGAATTCGGCCAGCTGCTTGATGCGCCGCTCGGTCAACATGGCTTTCCAGGCCCAGGGCTTGACGGCCGGGTAGCGCTGCGCGCCGAAGCCGACCCAGGCGTCGCGGTACGCCAGCCAGGCGCGCTGCACGCTGCGCACGCCGTCCTTGTTCACGGTGCCATAGATGGTGTCGCCCTCGCCTTGGCCGGTCGGGGTTTGCTCCATGATTTTTTGGTACAGCGCGTCGAGCCGTTTATCGAGCTGCATCGAGCCGGCTTCCGAAAAGCCGGGCGCCTTGCCTTTTTCGGCGCCGCGCAAGTCGGCGATGAACAGGGCGATTTCGCTGGCCTTGGCGTCGATGGCGAACGAGGCGGCCAGGGTGCCGCCCGAATCGACTTCGGCCTGGGCGCGCCAGATGGCGAAGCTGTCCATGGTTTTTTGCACATCGCGCAGCGCGGTCTGGTGCTGCGGTGGCCACTTTTTGATGATCGCGGCCAGGTCGCGGTCGCGCGCCTTGGCGTCCTGGCGCTCGCCGACGGCGGTGCATTCGCCCTGCATCTTGCCGCTGGTGATGTCGTCGCACAGGTCGAAACGCCCGCCGGTGTTGTCCAGCATGCGCGTGACCAAATGCTCGACCCGGCCGCTCATCTCGGCCTGGGCCGACGGCAGGGTGCAGGCGTATTTCAAGGCCAGCTTGGGGTTTTTCGGCACGCCCAGGCCGTTCGAATACAGCATCATCAACACC
>JAYVUV010000433.1:0-2989 GCA_043787615.1 Janthinobacterium sp.
TACCCGCAGAGTTATACCTTGTGTAACTCCCTCCACCATTAATAACAATTTCTTCTTTCGCCGTTATAGTGATTTGATTTGCCGTTTGCGTAATGTTCAACTTCGCCAGTATGTTAATACTATCCGACAACGCCTGCATGTCGATATCGCCGGCGGCAGCGATCAACTTCATGCCAGCCTTGTGCACGAACAGTCTGAAGGTCTGACGGATGCTGGCAAAAAAGCTGTCGCCGCTGGCAACCGATAGGCTTTTCCCGGTCGTGATGGCCGTATGCTCGTCGCTGGCAATATGGGTCGATTGCTTGGTGGTGGTTTCGATGCCCGCCGGGCTGGCCAGCACCAAGTGCGGCGCGGCCAGTTCAGGAAACCCGCCGTCGGCGGCGCCAGACCCGGCGACGCCTTGATTCTGTGCGTCGATGGCTTGCGCCACCTGTGATTGATGAACTTGCGCCTCTTGCGCGCCACCTTGCTGCGCCGCCTCGGCCAGCGCTTGATGGCGCTCGCGCGCCAGTTTCAGGCGCTGCACCGTCTCGCCCATGTCTTTGATGTGCGAGGTGCCGCCGGGGCGGGCCTCCGTGGTGATCAGCATGCCCTTTGCGGCCCGGGCAACGCCCCAGGCTTGGCTGTACAACTCCCAACCTTCCCCGCGTTGCTCCTTGCGCCCCGCGTTGCCTTCGATGCGGCTGATGTGACCAAGTGAAAGCTGGCTGTGCTCGTGGTCGCTTTTCAACTGCGCTTGAATCTGCTGATTGGTGTCATCGAGCACCAAATAATTGCTGCGCCCGCCTGACCGGTTGCCGCCATCCGCTGTCATTCGCGACTACGCAGGCCCGTCAATGCCTGTTGCGTCGGAAGGGACCAGGGTGGTGTGTAATGCGCGTTATGCACGCCGGCCATCACCAACGGCCGGTCCGGATTGCCGTCTAAAAAGACCAAAACCGCTTCCGAGCCCACACGATGAATCGGTATCATGCCCGACTGATTACCTGCCCACGGCGTGGCCATGCGCACCCAGGCCGAACTGGCATCGTTGTTTTTGCCTTCCCGGTCCCAGTGAAACTGCACGCGGATGCGCCCGTATTGGTCGACATGAATGCTACCTTGGCCTTCCGGGCCAACCACGGTAACCGTTTGCGGCGCTAATATTTTGGTGTCCACACTGTTAAAGCTGCGACCTGGACGCCAGGAAACGGTCTTACGCGTGCAGGTGAACCGATTGCTGTATTCCGGCTTTTGCTCGCTTTGCAGATAATTATTGGTTGCGACGTGGTGCGCTTCCAGCACTAAAAACGCGTTTTTCTCTGCATTTTCGTCGCCACCGAAGGGATTGTTGCCTCTGGCGTCGGCCAGCTTGAAGTAACGCCCGGGCAAGATGCGGAAATTATTGCTGACGACAGCGAAATGCTTGGCGCCGCCCTCCAGTTCTTCCATACGCAAATCGGCAAGTTGGTCGGCATGTTTCCGATTTTTAAAGCCATGCGCGCCCGCGTATTCGTAGGACTCTACCGCGAGCACGCCTCCCTGCCGCGCAATCGTTGGCGCCGACGCCGAGCGCGGCGTCGGCGATTTGAAATCGAATGCCGACAAGCTCATAGTGCTCGGAATGATCTGCCTGATCGCGGACCACTCACTGATGGCATCTTCCTCTTGCGCGCCGCCATGGCGAAGCAGCCTGATTTGGGGATCGCCCTCAATCGGCTCGGCGTAGGTCGTATTGTCGGACAGGACCAGCTTGTGTCCCTCGCTGCCGTGCTCGTGGAAATAGTGCCAGCCTGCCGCCTCCCAGCGACGTTGCAGATAATTAGCGTCGCTTTCGTCAAACTGGCATGCGTCGGTCATGGCCTCATCGGCGCCGCGTAGGCGATGATCCCACACCGCGTGCGTGGCGTAATCGGAAAAAATGCTCGCCGTTTGCTGCGCTAGCGTTGCGTTATGGAATAGATAGTTATCTTTTCGCAAATCCAGATAATTGAACCATGGGACCAGTTTGGCCTCGTAAAAAGCAATGTTTTCAATCTTTTTCAGGCTGAAAGTGAAGCAACATCCTGTGAAATAGCGTAGCGTGCCGTCTTTTCGCACCAACTCCACGCACAGCAATTTTCCCAGCACATCCTTGAGGGCCAGGCACGGGTTGTCCGACAGGAGCTCGATGGTGAATTCGAAGCCACGCGAAATGCTCTCATATCCTTCAAGCTTGTTGACTAACAAATCGCAGGCAGGCGCATCGTTATGGGGGAAGGACAGGCGAAGAATGCGATTATTCTGGTGGGTACGGATGAGGTCTTGCCAACTACGTAATACCTGATTCATGCTGCTTTCCTATACTTACGATCAATATCAACTAAGATAGTAATTTTAATACATAAATCAATAACACGTGTTGGCCTTGCTCGGTCGTAGGTCCGCCCCGGCAAGGATGAGCGACGCAAACGCATTGAGCGCGGCTTCAAGGACGAAGCGTGTCAGTTGGCATGGCAACTGCGCCGCGTGCCGGCGCTGGCCACGCTACGCGTCTGGCTGAACACGGTGTTGCCGTATCTGCGCATCTATGGCCGCGCGCTGGTAGGTCGAGTCGCTGGGTTACCTGATCAAGATTGACGCGAAGCCGAGTGGCCGGCGTTTGACCAGGCTAACGATTTACCTGGGTATTCGGGGCGGTTCCATCTCGGCGCGCGAATCTACCGCGACGACGAGTTGGAATTATCCATCATAAACAAATTGAGGAGATAACCCGGAGCGCGCTCCGCCGACGCGCGACCGCTCCGCTGCAAACGCTTGAGGTTTCTTGGGGTTAAGAATTTCGCGCCTCCGGCGCGCCGCGCTGCGCGCGGCAAATGGGCGATTCGGAGAGCCCCGGCCCAGCAGGGCCGAGTCTTCGAATCTCACTCGTGGGGCGCGCAGGCGCCCCACTCGCTTCCGCCAGGAAATAAAAAAACCGCCTGACGGCGGTTGTTTTATTTCCTGGCGGAAGCGGTGAGATTCGAACTCA
>JAYVUV010000434.1:0-8153 GCA_043787615.1 Janthinobacterium sp.
CACGAGTGGGACGGGGCTCGATTCTGGCACACTTCCGCTATAAACCACAGGCAAACAGCGGCCCGCTTTTGCTTTTATTTCAAGAAAGTGCGCGCATGAAAACCTTCGACTGCACCCTGTTCGGCCCCGACCGGCCCGCCACCGGCCTGCCCGTCTCGGCCCGTTTCGAGGACGGGCAGCTGGTGCTCGAGCGCGCCGGCCTGCGCTTGGACGCGGCCCTGCTGGTGGTCAGCGTGGGCGGGCTGGATCGGCCCGAGCTGCGTTTGAACTGGCTCGACGCGGACGGACGGACCTGTTCGCTGGCGCCGGCCGGCGAGGCCGAGCGCGCCACGCTGTGCGCCAGCGCCCCGCCCGCGCTGCGCGCCCAGTGCGCCCAATGGCAAGGGCGGGCCGATCATGCGCGCCAAAGCTGGGCCTGGATCGGCGCCGCCGCCACGCTGATAGTGCTGGCGGGGCTGGCGCTGTGGTGGAGCTATCCGCGCCTGATCGACGCGCTGGCGCGCCGGGTGCCGGTGGCGCTGGAAGAGCGGCTGGGCCGGGCCGCGCTGGAGCAACTGCGCGCCGGCGAGCGCCTGATCGAAAGCGGCCCGGCCCAGGCCGCGTTGCAAACTATCGGCGCCCGCCTGGCCGCCGGCTCGCCCTACACTTACCGCTGGATCATCAAGCAAGACCCGGCCGTCAACGCGTTCGCCATTCCGGGCGGCATCGTGGTGGTGCATAGCGGCTTGCTGCGCGCCGCCGCCAACGGCGATGAACTGGCCGCCGTGCTGGCCCATGAAGTGCAGCACATCGAGCGTCGCCACGCGCTGCGCCAAACGGTGGGCAACCTGGGCCTGGCGGCCGCGCTGGCGGTGACGCTGGGCGACGTCAGCGGGGTGGCGGCGGTGCTGGCGCAGCAACTGGGCGGCACCTATTTCAGCCGGGAGCTGGAGCAGGAGGCGGACCGGCTCGGATTCCAGGCCTTGCTGCGGGCCGGCATCAATCCGGCCGGCATGCCGGCCTTCTTTCGCACGCTGCAAGGCAAGGCGAACCAGGTCGGCGAGGGGCCGTCCTGGCTCGCCTCGCACCCGCTCACGGCCGAGCGCATCCGTGCGGCCGACGCCATGATCGCGGCCCAGCCCTGCCCCGCTTGCCGGCCGGTCGCGCTGGATTGGCAGGCGGTGCTGGCCGCGCTGCCGGCGGCGGCGAAATAGGACAAGCCGCGCCATTCGTGATACAACATGTCGCCGCAGCGCACCGTGCCATCACATGGTTCGCCGCCGACATGTTCCAAGCCCATGTCCCCGGCCCATCCCTGTTCACTTTCACAAGAAGATTACACATGAAACATCGCTCTCTCCTGCCCGGCGCCATGCTTGCCGCCGCCATCTTGTCGACCTGCGCCGGCGCCGCCGAGACGGCCATGCCCGCCGCGCCGGCGGCCGCTCCCACGGTGGCCGCTTCCACGGCGGCCGCTTCCACAGCGGCCGGCCGGCGCCTGCAAGTGTTGGCCGACGCGTATTACGACGCGCTGGCCCGTTACGATCCGGTGGCCGCCACCGACAGCGGCGACAGCCGTTTCAACGACCGGATCGGCATGAGCATCGCGCCGGCCGAACGCCGCGCGCAATTCGCCCGCTACCATCGCTTCGACAAGCGCTTGGCGGCCATTCCGCGCGCCGCGCTCAACGACAAAGAGCGCACCAACTACGACATCTTGCGCTATGAGCTGGGCAGCGCGCTGTCGTTCGAGCCCTTCCCCGAGCATTTACTGCCGCTCAACCAGATGGATAGTCTGCCCGTCACGCTGGCCAATTACGCGGGCGGCGAAGGCTCGCAACCGCTGCTCACGGTCAAACATTACGAAGATTACCTGAACCGCTTAAACCAGCTGCCGGCCTGGATCGAGCAAGCGATCGACAATATGCGCGCCGGTATCGCGCAAGGCATCGTGCAACCTGCGGCGATCATGCGCTCGGCCCTGCCCCAGTTTCAGCAACTGGCCAGCGCCACTGCGGACGCCAGTGTGTTTTACACCCCCGTGAAAGCCTTCCCGGCCGATTTTTCGCCCGCCGAGCGCCAGCGTTTGCGCGCCGCCTATCGCGTCAGCATCCGCGACGGCCTGATGCCGGCCCTGGCCAAACTGAACGCGTTCCTGGCCAGCGAGTACTTGCCGGCCTGCCGCGCCAGCACCGGCTGGAGCGCCTTGCCGAACGGCCCCGCCTGGTATCTGGCGCGGGTCGCCAGCCAAACCACCACCAGCTTGACTCCGGAACAAATCCACGCCATCGGCCTGAAGGAAGTGGCGCGCATCCAAGCCCAATTCACGCTGCTCGGCCCGCAACTCGGCTACGACGGGCCGGCGGCCGGCTTGCCGACCTGGGTCGCGGCCCAGGATAAATTCCACCCGTTTAAGACCGAGCAGGAAGTGCAAGACGTGTACCGCAAGCTCAACGGCACCCTGGGGGCCAAGCTGCCCGCCCTGTTCACCCTGGTGCCCAAGACCCCGCTCGATTTGCGCCTGGAGCCGGAGCTGAGCCGCGCCACGGCGGCCGATCACTACACGCCGCCGGCCGCGGACGGCTCGCGGCCCGGCATCTTTTGGTCGGTGGTGAACGATCCGAAACAATATCCGAGCAACGGCATGGTCACCCTGTTCCTGCATGAGGGTCAGCCCGGCCATCACTTCCACCTGGCCTTGATGCAAGAGATGAACTTGCCGAACTTTCGTAAATTCGGCGGCAACAACGCCTACACCGAAGGCTGGGCGCTGTACGCTGAAACCTTGGGCAAGGAAATGGGCTTGTACGCCGACCCGGCCGATTATGTCGGTCACTTGACCGACGAATTGCTGCGCGCCACCCGGCTGGTGGTCGACACCGGCATGCACGCCAAGGGGTGGAGCCGGGAACAATCGATCCAGTACATGCACGACACGCTGGGTTACGACGCCGTGGCCAAGAGCGAAACCGAACGCTACATGGCATGGCCGGCGCAGGCGCTCGGTTACAAGATCGGCGCCTTGAAGATCGCCGAACTGCGGGCGCGCGCGACGGCCGCGCTGGGCGATCGCTTCAGCCTGCCCGCCTTCCACGAGGTGGTGCTGAGCGACGGCACTTTGCCCTTGAGCCTGCTCGAAGCGAAGGTCGATCGCTGGATCGCCGCGCAGCGACGCTAAGGCCCGACTGAACGCCGCACGGTCCGTCTCGATGGACGGACCGTCATCCGATACTAAATTCAAATCTTTCGATAGTTTCCGCCGATCCACAATCATTCATGTATGGAATTCTTGATTCTTTAGTAACTAGGTGCTACCGTTTGCCCAAGTGTAATGACAATGGCATCGCCGTCGGCGCGACCGATTCGTCTACCAAGGCGACCACGAAGCGGTGCCAGGTCCAGGGGTTATATAAAAAAATAATTCACATAACTTTGTTCACAAGGATAGATATGTATCGCATATTTCGGTATTTGGTGGTGAGTATAGTGACCAGCGGGCTATTGGCCGCTTGCGGCGGCGGTTCTTCCGGAACCGGCGCCGCGCCGACCGCCCTGGCCAGCGCCGGCGCGGTGGTCGCCGCCGCCGTCGCGTCGAGCACGCAATGGACCTTTTGCGCCAACGAAAACGGCCGCTGCATTTTCAACGGCACCCAGACCGTGCGTTTCGGCACGGGCGACCGTTGGGTCAGCAAAAACGTCGATTGGGGCAGCGCCTGCGATGTCGCCACCTTCGGCGATCCGGCCTACGGCGTGGCCAAACATTGCGAAGTGACCAGCAAATGGGAGTTTTGCGGCAATGAAAACCAGCAGTGCGGCTTCGGCGACACGGAAACCGTGCGTTACGGCGCGGGCGGCACCTTTTTCAGCAAAACCGTCACCAACGGGGTGGCGTGCAACAACAATGAATTCGGCGATCCGGCTTTCGGTGTCGGCAAACATTGCGACCGGGCGCCCACCACCTGGACCTTGTGCGCCAACGAAAACGGCCGTTGCAATTTCAGCGGCACCAAAGTGGTGTTGTATGGCGCGAACGGCGCGTATGTCACGCGCACCGCCACCGATGGTGTCGATTGCAACAACGGCGTGTTCGGCGACCCCGCGCCGGTCTTGAAAAGCTGCTATGTTCCCGGCGCGCCGACCGGCGACGTGGCGGACCAACCGGCCACTCCCGCCAACCCGACCCCGCCGACCACCCCCGGGGCGGAGCAAACCTACGAAGCGGAAAATAACTTTTTCTCCGGCGGCGTGTTGAGCGGCGGCTCGTATTTGCAAGCCTTTTCCAGCGTCGGCGCCCGCGTGGTGGTGACGGTCAACGCCAGCGCCGCCGGCGCCCGGCCGGTCAATTTGCGCTACGCCAATGGCACCGGCAACACCAACACCTTGAATGTGTATGTCAACGGGGTGTATGTCACCACCACCAACCTGGCACCGACCGGCGGCGCGACCAGCTGGAAGGACCGCGCGGAAACCCTGACCCTGCGCGCCGGCGTGAACACCATCAGTTACCAAGTCGACCAAGGCAACACCGGATCGGTCAATATCGACGCGGTCAAGGTGCAGGGCGGCGTGGCGCTGGCCGCGCGCGGCGCGACCTTGCCGTACGTGGAATACGAGGCGGAAAACGGCAAGGCCAATGTGGCCGTCGGCGGCCCCGGCACCACTTATCTGACCGAGGACGCGGAATCGTCGGGACGCAAAAACATCACCTTGTTCGCCACCGGCCACTACGTCGAATGGACGGCGCAACAAGCCGCCAACGCGATCACGCTGCGTTACAGTATGGCCGACTCGGCCCAGGGCGGCGGCACCAGCAACACCTTGAGCCTGTATGTCAACGGCGCCAAGGTGCGCAGCCTGGACTTGAGCTCGCGCTACGCCTGGGTGTATGGCGACTACCCGTTCAACAATAATCCGGGCAACGGCCGCGCCCATCGCTTCTACGACGAAAGCAGCTTTTCCGGGCTGACCATTCCAAAAGGCGCCGTGGTGCGTTTGCAAAAAGACGCCGCCGACACGGCCAACTATTACAAGATCGATTTGCTCGACATGGAACAGGTCGACGGCCCTTACGCCATGCCCAGCAATTTCGTGTCGATCACCAACTACGGCGCGGTGGCCAACGACGGCCGCGACGACAGCGGCGCGATCAACAACGCCATCCGCGACGCCAAGGCGCAGGGTAAAAACGTCTGGATTCCGGCCGGCACTTTCAACCTGGCCGACCGCATCAATCTGGAAGGCGTGCAAGTGCATGGCGCCGGCGTGTGGCACACCACCTTGCAAGGCATGAACGGCAAAGGCGGCTTTTACGCCACGGGCCGGGTCACCATCGCCGATCTGGCCATTCGCGGCGATTCCACCGTGCGCAACGACAGCGACGACCATGCCGCCCTGGAAGGCAATTTCGGCAATAACTCGCTGGTGCAAAACGTCTGGGTCGAGCACATGAAAGTGGGCTTGTGGGCCTCGGCCGGCACCAACGGCTTGTACATGGTCAACGGCCGCATCCGCGATACCTGGGCCGACGGCGTGAACCTGTCGGGCGGGGTGCAAAACACCAGCATCAGCCAGTTCAACTTGCGCAACACGGGCGACGACGCGATGGCCATGTGGTCGAACGGCAGCGCCAATGTGAACGATACCTTCCGCTTCAACACGGCCCAGCTGCCGGTGTTGGCCAACACCTTCGCCATCTACGGCGGCCAAGCCAATAAAATCTTCGACAATATCGGTTCCGACACGATCACGGCCTCGGCCGGCATCAACGTCTCGACCCGTTTCGGCGCGACGCCGTTCGGGGGTACCACCGAGGTGCGGCGCAATACCTTGAACCGCACCGGCGGTTACGAGCCGAACTGGAACTCCAGCATCGGCGCGCTGTGGATCTTCGCCGACGGCGCCGACATCACGACGCCGATCGTGGTCGATACGCTGGAAGTAAACGACAGCACTTATGAAGGGATGCTGGTCAGCTATGGCCGCGCGGTGTCCGACTTGACGCTCAACAACGTGCAAATCAAGAACTCGGGCACCTACGGCATGAGCTTTAGCAACGTCACCGGAAACGGCCGTTTCAGCGGCGTCCAGGTGAGCGGGTCCAAGTCGGGCGCGCTCAACAACGGCGGCGACCGTTACGCGATCGCGCGCGGGGCCAACAACAGCGGCTGGTAAGACTCGGCATCGCCCGCCGCCGCCCACCGATGGCGGCGCGGGCGAACTTCGATCCAAGCCCGCGCCTCCCCGTCCCACAGCTCTTCAGCCGCCGGGGCGGGATCCTCGACCGCCTGCGCGGCGGGTTCTTCCCTCTCCCTTAACCGGGACATATCCGAGCGCGCCACCCGGGCGACTGCCGTCGACCGCCTCGTCCCGATACTAAAATCACGTTCCTCAATAGTTTCCGCCAATCTACTATAAGTTGCGAACAGAATTCTTTGTCCTTTAGTAACTCGATGATACATTTGCCCAATTGCAATGGCGGTGATGGACCGTCGGCCGAACCCGCGTTCAGAAAGATAAACCATGTATCGTATTTTTCGGCATTTGATAGTGAGCATGTTGATGAGCGGGCTGTTGACCGCCTGTGGTGATGGTTCTTCCGGCATCGGCGCGGCCGGCATCGGCGCGGCCGGCGCCGGCACCGCGCCCAAAGCCTTGGCCGCGGCCGCCGCGTCGAGCACGCAATGGACCTTTTGCGCCAACGAAGGCGGGCGCTGCCTCTTCAACGGCACCCAGACCGTACGTTTCGGCACGGGCGACCGGTGGGTCAGCAAAAACGTCGATTGGGGCAGCGCCTGCGACGTCGCCACCTTTGGCGATCCGGCCTACGGCGTGGCCAAACATTGCGAAGTGACCAGCAAATGGGAATTTTGCGCCAATGAAAATCAGCAGTGCGGCTTCGGCGACACGGAAACCGTGCGTTACGGCGCGGGCGGCACCTTCTTCAGCAAAACCGTCGGCAACGGGGTGGCGTGCAACAACAATGAATTCGGCGACCCGACTCCCGGTGTCGGCAAGCATTGCGACCGGGCGCCCACCACCTGGACCTTGTGCGTCAATGAAAACGGCCGCTGCAACTTCAGCGGCACGAAAACGGTGCTGTATGGCGCGAACGGCACGTACGTCACGCGCACCGCCACCGATGGCATCGATTGCAACAACGGCATCTTCGGCGACCCTGTGGCCGGGCCGAAAAGCTGCTATCTGCCGGGCGCGCCGATCAACGATGTGACGGACCAAGCCGGCACCGGGGCCACCCTCAGCTACGAAGCGGAAAACAACTTTATCTCGGGCGGCGTGTTTAGCAACGGCGCCTATCTGGAAGCTTTTTCCGCCGTCGGCGCCCGCGTGGTGGTGACGGTCAACGCCAGCGCCGCCGGCGCCCGGCCGGTCAATTTACGCTACGCCAATGGCACCGGTGACACCAACACGTTAAATGTGTATGTCAACGGGGTGTATGCCACCACCACCAGTCTGGCGCCAACCGGCGGGCCGGAGGCCTGGAAGGACCACGCGGAAACCCTGACCCTGCGCGCCGGGGTCAACACCATCAGCTACCAAGTCGATCCAGGCAACACCGGATCGGTCAATATCGACGCGGTCAAGGTGCAGGGCGGCGTGGCGCTGGCCGCGCGCGGCGCCACCTTGCCGTACGACGAATACGAAGCGGAGAACGGCAACGCGAACGTGGCGGTCGGCGGCCCCGGCACCACCTATCTGACCGAGGACGCGGAATCGTCGGGACGCAAAAACATCACTCTGTACGCCACCGGTCACTTCGTCGAATGGACCGCGAAGCGGGCCGCCAACGCGATCACGCTGCGCTACAGCATGGCCGACTCGGCCCAGGGCGGCGGCACCAGCAACACCTTGAGCCTGTATGTCAACGGCGCCAAGGTGCGCACGCTGGACTTGAGCTCGCATTTCGCCTGGCTGTATGGCGCCTATCCCTTCAACAATAATCCGGCCGACGGCGGCGCGCATCGCTTTTACGATGAAAGCAGTTTCACCGGATTGAGCATTCCAAAAGGCGCGGTGGTGCGTCTGCAAAAAGACGGCGGCGACACGGCCAACTACTACAAGATCGACCTGGTCGATATGGAGCAAGTCGATCAGCCATATGGCATGCCGGCCAATTTCGTGTCGATCACCAACTACGGCGCGCTGGCCAACGACGG